>NZ_JAKRFX010000013.1:0-172634 GCF_022347825.1 Pseudoalteromonas sp. OF7H-1
AAGTCGAGATAAATCTCGACCTACGACTCTCTTTAACTTTTGATGTAATCACCCACACTGCTTACGGTGTCTAACCAATAACCGTTTTTAGGGTCCTGTGAGAAGTCGAGATAAATCTCGACCTACGACTCTCTTTAACTTTTGATGTAATCACCCACACTGCTTACGGTGTCTAACCAATAACCGTTTTTAGGGTCCTGTGAGAAGTCGAGATAAATCTCGACCTACGACTCTCTTTAACTTTTGATGTAATCACCCACACTGCTTACGGTGTCTAACCAATAACCGTTTTTAGGGTCCTGTGAGAAGTCGAGATAAATCTCGACCTACGGCTCTCTTTTACTTTTGATGTAATTACCCACATTGCTTACGGTGTCTAACCAATAACCATTTTTTGGGTCCTGTAAGTAAGGAATAAGCTGGTCTAACATTTTGGTGTCGACGGTGTACATGCCTTTTTCGCCCACCTCATGTCCAGCAAGAATTATCCAACTGTTATTCGCCCTAAGGTGCTCTAGTAACCCTTTTAGCTCTTCAAAACTAACACCGTCCATTCTCACTCCTGTGAGCTGCGCAAAGTCAGTATAAGTTGGGTGATTAGCGGTTTCATCTAACCACGTGCGGCCACTGTCAAAATGCTTCGCAATCACCGGCACATAACTTTTTACTTCAGCGCCGCGACCAACAAAGGTATTACCACAAGGGTATGCAAAGCTTCTAGGTGTTACGCCCAAATGCTTTTCAATATATTTTGTGGTGCTTACTACATCGCGTTCTATGTAGGCCAAATCAACCTGTTCGAGTCCTTTATCCTTTTCCCTTAGCCAAGCAAAGTTACCCGTACATAAGTGTTCACTGGTGTGATTGCCTATTTCATGCCCCTGCTTCACAGCGGCTTGCCACAATGCGAGCTTTTCCTTCACCTGTGATGGCATAACATAAAATGTGCCTTTCACCTTGTGGCGATTGAGTAGCGGCACTCCCACATCAACTTGGCTTGGCCTTGCATCATCAAACGTAAGGCTTATTGCGTTACGAGCATTATTGGGGTAACTAAAGGTTTGTTTGTTATCTGCCGCTATACTAGACGTATTCACGAACAGAGCGCTTGCCATCATGGCGGCCAAACTGAAGTGAGAAACTAAATTAGAAGATAACTTTGCCATTTGCTTTTCCTTATTGTTGTTTATCCTTATAACCTACATGCGGCTGTGAGTATGACAAAGTGTTAAATTTTCAACTTGTTATTTGCGACTAAGCCCAACGCAAATGGTACTAATTTAGTATTTTTAGCGATACACTAACCCCAATAATAAAAGAGAAAGACAGCGCTGTGTTGAAGTTAGAAGAATACTATCAGGACGTGATCTTGCTCGCCGAAGGCGGAATGAGCAAAGTGTACCTTGCTACCGACAAAAAATTAGGCCGCCGAGTGGCGGTAAAGGTGATGTCACTAACTCAGCACACGCAATCAGATGCACTCAACGAAGCCCGCCTGTTAGCGCGTTTTAACCATCCAAACATAGTACAAATTTATGATGTCTTTGAAAGCGATGGGCAAATGGCTTTGGAAATGGAATATGTGCAAGGTGCAACTTTACAGCACTACACAAAAACACACGTATTAACTACCGAGCAAAAAGTCGAGCTACTAAGCCATATTGCCGATGGCCTGGCCTCAGCTCATGGCCAGAACATTCTTCATTTAGACTTAAAACCTGGCAATATACTGGTTAATGAACAGAGCATAGCCAAAATTGCCGACTTTGGTATTTCACAATTAGAAGACAACCAAGCCTCTCGTCCACATACCAGTTACGGTAGTCTCACAGCAATGTCACCAGAGCAACTTCGTGATGAAACGCTAGACAGTCGCAGTGACTTATTCTCATTTGGGCTAATAGCTTATCAACTGTTAGCAGGACATCATCCTTATTTCGAACAAGCTGACGATGGCAGTGACAAATCTATTGCTGAACAGATCAAGTTCCAACCGTTAAAAGCAAGTGCTAAACGTATTTTAGATATTCCCCCTGCACTGGCACAGCTTATTGATCGCTTATTGCAATACGACAAAAACGCTCGCCCAAGTAGCGCGAATGAAGTCAGTCAGCAGCTAAAGCAAATTTTACACGCCTTTAGCTATGATAACAGCGAAACGACAGTATCACTTGAACAAATCGAACTACGAGATAGAGCCAGAGAGAAAGCCAAAGCACGTAAAAAGCAACTAGGTATTGCAGCACTTTTCACCTTTTTAGTGTGCCTAGCCGTTGGTGGGTACTGGTACTGGCAGGAAACCAAGCCTAAGATCTATATTGCAGCGCTACCGATAAAATTCACTAACTCTTTTCAACTACTTGAAGCGCATCAACAAAACATCGAGTTAGCAATTAACGACGCACTTAAACAACATTTTTTAAGTAACAGTGATTACGTCTTCATTTCAGACAGTGAAGTAGATCAAACACAAAAATTTATTGGTGTTGACGCACCATTAAAGGCATTGGGGCGAGCGTTAAATAGTAATGAGCTTATTACGATAAAACTAGACTGTAATATTCAAAGCTGTGACATCGTTATCGACTTAGTTGATGCGTCTAATGGAGCCTTAATTAATAGTGCGCGAACGATGACGTCGAGTGAAAACTACAGCCATGTTTTTGCTATTACAGCCTCGGCCCTCACTTCATTAACCGGGCGCTCAACTGATTTAGCCACTAGTAATAAAACATTACTGAATAACTACGCCACACTGCATGATGCTAGCTTAGAAAAAAGGGCTGACCGCGCTGCGATATTAAAAGAGTTAACAACGCTGATTGATACTGCACCGGACTTCCTGCCGCTGTATTCACTTTACTCTGAACTCGCGCCGCAGTTATATAGAGATAGTTCGAATGACCAAGTACTTCAAAACTGGGAACAAGTATTACAGCAAGCCCCCAAGAGATTAAAAGGAAGTACAATTATTCAAGGGTCCTATCTCAAGTTTTATGCTCTTGTAAAAGACAAGAGCCATGCCAAAGAAACCTTTTTAGCAATTCAGAATTCAGCCAAGGACGAGTATCAAAAACATGCTTTGATCAGCATCTACTATAATTTAATAGACGATTACGCTTCGGCACTTCATTACACTGAGCTTGCCTATGAACTTAGGCCAACCTTAAAAGTCATCCGCAATGCAGCCTTGTTCAATATGAAGCTTGGCCAATATGAAGAAGCCTTGCCGTACTTACGAGCAGCCAGTCACTACGGCCCTGATAACCTGAAAACACTAAAGGCCATTGCCGATATCTCTCTTCTACTTGGCAAGCTACATGACGCAAACAAATCTTATCAAGCTCTAGTTAAGCGCTCATATACAAGTACGGCTACCTTTAATAATTATGCCATTGTATTGATGTTATTAGGTGATTTAGAGCGTGCACTCGAGTTTGCTGAACGAGCAACTCAGTTGGCGCCCAGTAATGTAGAAATCTTGCTTAACTACGCAGACATATACTCACTAATGGGCGAGAAGGCGAAAGCCAGTGAAGTGTATCTGCAAATTTTAGCCAGTGATCCAGCAAGCCAAGTTGAAGTCGTGCGCATCCAAGCTCTAGCACACCTAGGTAGGCATCAAGAGGCATTAATAGCAATTGATGAATATTTGGCTGAGTATCCCGGTTCAGCTGAGGCTTTTTACGTAAAATCGCTAATTCAAACGCTGATAGAAGAAAAGTATTCCGCGATGGCTTCACTGAAAAAAAGCATTGATTTAGGCTGGAGCCCGTCTTTTTATCGCCTGTCATGGTTCAAGACACTATGTCACTCACCATCACTTGAATTAAGAATTGGCACAGAACACTTTACCTATCTGTGCCAAGTGCAAATTACGAATTAACCTGGAATATCTGGGTCGTCAATAATCACCCTTGGATCTTGAGAAAAATAACGCACGACACCATTTGCAGAGTTATTTTGAGCAACAAGTCTGAACTCAATATTCGAGTTGTTATTCTCTACGAGTGTAACAACCCTCGCATCAGGATTAGCTGAAAGCGCTTTGATATCATCTTCACTTAGCGTATTCGCAACATTCAATGCTTCAATCTTCACCTCAACCGTAAACTCATCTTTTAATGTGCTTATAAGGTTATAATTGAAATTGTCTTGCGCTTCGGTAAAAAAAGTACCGTTTTCAGCAAAGCTCCAGCCGGCTTCATCAGTAACGAGCTTATAAGTTAGAACAGCGGTTTCACCCTGAGCTAATTTAAGTTCAACTGGTTTATCGTCATTTGAAAATATCCAGTTACCCTCAGCTTTTGGCGTCACCGTGTATTCGAGTAAAGTAGGTGTACTCATTCTTTTATCCTTCGTTTGTTTATAGAGCTATTCGCATCTATCTAAGCACATGAATAGCAGTAATTCTATTACAGTTGGTTACAACTTATAGGCATAAGTCATCATAAGCTCACTATAACTGCATATAGATAATTAACTCGCGATAAATATAGAACAAGGGCTACCATCGGCAAGCCCTTGTTAAGCTGAAATTGATTTAAAACAAACAGATGAGCTGTTTATTGAAGCGTCATAGAGATCTATCCACCAAACAAACCTTTAAGTTTGTCTTTTACCTTATCCTTAACCTTGTCTTTGGCTTTGTCTTTTGCCGCTTCTTTTAGGTCTAGGTTAGTTTCAACTTTGTGGAATGGACCTTTGATCCGCACTGGAATTTTAAAACCGGTACTGTCATCGCTGCTGGCTTGCCCTTCAATGGTATCAACAATTCCAGTCACCACACGGTAATCAACTAAAGTTTGTGGTAAATCAACGGTGCCCTTACCTGTCACTCGTAGTAACGGGCTTGCCAACGAGAAGTCATCATTTTGACCTACGCCTTTGGTAAAGATAAAGGTGCCAGTCATGGCTGAGAAGTCGGTTTTTTGATCTGGGTCGAAATTGGCATTGAGTCCTTGCGATACCGAAGAGAAATCGCCTTTGAGCATCTCTTTGCCTTTACGGATCATCTCAGCAAGGTTTGCGCCTTTTACGCCACCATCTTTGAACTCAAAACCTAATTTACCACCTAGAGCATTCACAAATTGCTTTTGACTAACGCCTTGTGTGTTTAACGTCCAATTAAGACTACCTTTACCCAATACTTTGTCAAAGCCAATGGCATCAGTCAGTAGTGGCTCGGCATTAATTGCCGTTAACGCAAAGTCAGTACTGATGGCATAAGGTTTTGCTGCTGCATTTACAACGACCTTACCTTTACCCTGACCTTCATAGGCTTGGAATTTATCTAGGCTCAGTGTTGCCTTACCTGAGTTAAGTACTAGACTGATTTGGTTTTCGCCAAGCTTAATTTCTCTCGCACGTAGCCCTGTAGAGGTGATCTTCACATTCGCATTGAGGCTATTAAGTGCTGACAAATCAATTGCAGTGTCATCCCACACGATAGGCTGTGCTGGTGCGCCTTCTGACTCAGGTTGCGTTTGTGGTTTTTCCACAGGTTCTGGCAAATAAGGGTTAAGATCTAACATGCCAAGGTCAACACTCGCGGTAATATCAGGCTTACCTGAGAGGGTGACTTTACTTTGACCTTTTATTACCAATTCGTCCAAGGTTGCCTCTAAGGCATTGAGAGTAAAGACTTGCCCTTGCATCGTCATTTTGGCGTTTAGGCCAAAGTCATTGAACGCATTTTCTTTGGCTTTTAGGTCAACGCCCTGCCACTTAGCTAGCGCTTTTACCGAGTCGCCAGTCAAGGCTAATTGACCGCGAATGGTTTTACCTTGCTCTGCAATTTCACCTTTATAGTCAAGGTTGAACAGCGCTGATTTTACTTGTTGTTCAACATTAAAGGTTTCACCTTCTACCGCCTTTGCTGGATTATCGAGTGTAGTAACTAGGTTAAAAGTTTGACCTTGAAAAGTCAGCTTGCCGTCGACTTCTAATGGTTGGTACAGTGACGATAACATCACGCTAATGTCTAAATCAGTTACCTGATATTCAGCGCCTGTCACACCATCAAGGTAAGTCACCGAACCACCATAAATCGCCACTTCGCCAAGGCTAACATCTAAGCCTTCCGGTAACTGCATATTACCTTGTGAACTGGTTTGCGCCGTTGGCGCGCTTTCTGCACTGGTGGGTAGCAACTGCCAGTTAGCATTACCTTGTTTGTCGGTTTCTAGAATAATTTTAGGATTATTGATCACAAAGCGCTCAAGCTTAGCTTCACCAGACAGCGCACTTAACCACGGAATATGCACGGCAAGTTGCTCCATGGCAAACATATCTGGGCGACTGCCCGTTGCCATGTTGGCAAATCGCACTTGGTTTAGCTCAATGTGCAGCGTTGGGAAAATACCGATGTCAGAGTCGCCATCGATCGACAGTTTTCTACCTGTCACTGACTCAACCTGTGACGTGACTTGGTCAATAATTGCCTGTTTGGGGATTAAAAACGGGGCTGCGATAACAAGAATAATAATAAGCGCGACAATGGCGCCTACGATTTTAACTAGCCGGTTCATTGCTTTTCCTTCGTAAGGCTTGGTTCTCTTTATGATAACGGCTGTAGTCGAATATACCATGAATAAAGGCAAATAATTTGTACTGAGCGATTGCAACCTTTTGACTAATCGGTATGATCCTCGCCCTTGCCAGTTTTTAGCGTCATTAGCTATATTTTACTGGTTGGTTTATTAATCAAACTTGGAGTATCTAACCCGCATGAAGAAACTGCTCATATCACCGTCAAACATGGCCTTGGGCGAACAAGAAAGTCAGATTTATCAAAATATCCTCAAACAGGCCACGGAGATCAGCCTTAATCTGATGGCGGTTAAGGTGGAAAATCACCCTGAAGATTTTCTTGGTTGGTGTTATGAACTGCTTGATGTGGCGAAAAATCGTATCAATTTTGATTTACTGGATGACCATCAATTACCCACAGTGAAAAAGCTACAAGATCTGCTCATCGCAGCGATTAGCTTTTTACAACTCAAAACGTTACGCATTGCGCCTTGGCCTATGGTGGCTGCATTTATTGCTAGTCACAAAGAAGTGATTGCACTAGATGAGCAATTAAAACTGATTGAATACCTTAAACCAATGCGCAGCACTCCACTTAAAGACATGATCAAAGAAGATCGGCTCGCCTTTAGCGGTAAGCATGCTGCAAATTTAGATACCAGCGTGTATCAGTTTGACGTAGAGTGGTTTGCCTCCACCAAAAGTGCAAAAGGCTTTCACCAGTTATTAGACGACCTTCCGGGTGCTTTTGATGAAGCGCTAGCCGCAATCCCGGCAGAAGGTGACGTGACGCTCGAGCATTACCAATCATTTATGGTCGGGTATTTAAGTGCCTTTGCTGGCAGCGAGGAAAAGCCAACGCTTGCACCAGCTACTCGCCTATTAGCAATGCGTCGCCCTGATGTGTTCACTCCAATAACCTCGAGCAAGCTTGACGCTTTGTGCCAAGCATTTGGTGTTGCTAAACTTAACAATCGCGATTTTGAGCGTTACTGGACCGATGTCGTCAGCACCATTAAAGCAATGCCATGGTATACGATGGCCGCTCCCGTGGATGAGTTTGAAACGCAACTTACTGAAATTAAAGCGCTGCTACCATGCCTGTTTTATTACGCGGATAAAGACACCGCCACTAACTCCAATTACTTTAAGCTACTGCATAAACCTCAGCGCAGCGGCACCAGTGGTGGCAAAAAAACAGTACGCCGCGGTAAAGAGTCAGCAGAAGTGTTAGTCGACCGCGCACTCGCGGATGAGTCTATTCCAGAGCATATTCGCACCAAACGTGACTCGATAGTCGCTGAAGTGGAAAAAGGCCGCAGTGTTGATGAAACCATCAGCTTAATGCGCACCATCTTTGGATAACTAACCTAAACTTCAATAACGGCTAGCGCAATCCACAGCTTGCATTAATATCGTGCAAGCTGTGGTACTTTGCACCAGCCATGTGCAACATTTATGCAAATCACTCTGCCCTACTTTCGAAACTCAGAAATTAAATTCCAATATTTTTAATAACATAGAATAAATTCTCCGCCATTTCCTGACATTGGCCTCCCCCTTGCACTTACTCTTTGCAGAAAATGCAATGACAACAACCGAATAATAACTCTGCGTTCAATGGGGAAAACAGAATGAAAAACAAACCTTTGCTTATGCTACTAGGCGGCCTGACTGCGTGCTTTTGTGTCTCTGCTCATGCGGAAGTAACAGCAAATATTGCGGCAAGCTCAAATTACTACTGGCGTGGTATCACCCAGACTGATGACGGCGCAGCGGTGTCTGGCGGCTTGGATTATAGCAATGAGTCTGGGTTTTATGCGGGCACTTGGGTCTCTAACATCGACTTTGGCGACTCCGCCAGTTACGAAATGGATCTGTACGCGGGTTACGCTGGCGAAATCAAGGGCATGAGTTTTGATTTCGGTTATATCCACTACGCCTATCCCGATGCCAGTGGAGATATTGATTTTGGCGAGATTTACGCCGCGCTTGGCTGGCAATACTTTACTTTTAAACTCAGCCACCTAGCCACAGCGCAAAGCGACTCAACCACGGAAGAAGACATGCTATATGCCGAAGTGTCGGCCAGCTTCCCCATTTTTAAAGACAGTGAATTAACTCTACATATTGGTCGCTCCAGCGGAGACACAGTGCTTGAGTGGACAGGTGAAGACGACGCTTATATGGATTACGGGGTGAGTTTATCTACGCAAGGCTTTACCTTTGGATTAGTAAAAACCGACTTAGACAGTAGCGATGATATAAAAGCATACGTAAGTTATGGATTAGATTTTAATCTGTGATGACCAAAGGTGAGCGGTCCTGTGACAGCCGCATCACCTTATTTTTTACTTGCTGCAACACGTAGGGCCGAAAGGCCCTTTTTTTGTGGCTGAATTTATAAGGCTGTCGCGTAAATTGGCTTCAATCCACGTATGTAACGTTTTATGGTACGCTATGCCCAGTAGACGCTGTCCAAATGCGATACCACTGCTCGCGACTCATGCTAAGTGACTGTGAAGCAAACGCGCTGGCAACTCGAGTGATATTTCCCGTTCCAAGCACAGTGGCGGGTTTCGATGGATGCATGGCAAGCCATGCGTAGATCACTTGATCAATTTCAGTGCAACCAATCTCTTCACCCACTTGCTGTAGCACCGCACGCAGGCGTTTGGCTTTTTCATCTTCACTGGAGAATATTCTGCCCCCTGCCAGCGGCGACCACAGCATAGGGTTTATACCTAGTTGTTGGCACTGATCAAGCGTGCCATCGTCAAGCGCTTTCATCTCATAAGGTGAAAACTCAACTTGGTTGGTCACTAAAGCGAAATCGAGTCTCGATTGCAATAAGGCAAGCTGGCTGGGTGTAAAGTTCGAGACCCCAAAATGCAGCACATCGCCGTTTTGTTTGAGGGTATGAAACGCATCGGCAACTTCATCAGCATCCATCAGATAATCCGGGCGATGGATCAATAGCACATCCAGCCTATCCGTGCCGAAATGCTTTAGTGACTGCTGCGCTTGGGCAACGATATGCGCCTTACTCGAATCATAGTGGTTCGCCTTTCCCGCTAATCCCAAGCTCGGGAATGCGGGCTTAATACCACATTTAGTGATGATCCGAATGTGCTCTCGAATGCTAGGCTCAAGCGCTAAGGCTTTGCCAAACTCCGCCTCACACTGATACTCACCGTAAATATCAGCATGATCAGTATCGCGTATTCCAAGCTCAATCGCTTGCTTTAAAAAGCGTAAATTTTCTTGCGGCGTAATTTGCCAATCTAATAGCCGCCAAAACCCCAATACTAACGGGTCAAGTACGCGGGTGTTTGAGTTCATAACGTAATTCCTACTGTTGCAGCCACTTGCTTGGCTTTCTCGACAGCACTTTCAGCCGAGTCTGAACGCGCTAACGCTACACCCATTCTGCGCTTGCCACTCACCTCTGGTTTACCAAACAAACGAATATCCGTTAGTGGCTCTGCAAGCGCTTGTGCAAGATTGTTGAACTGTAATTGTGTTGACTCCCCTTCGACAAGGATCACGCTAGATGCTGATGGCCCATTGAAGTGAATGGTGGGGATAGGCAAACCTAAAATTGCCCGAGCATGCAGCGCAAACTCACTTAAGTCTTGCGAGATAAGCGTGACCATGCCGGTATCATGTGGCCTTGGTGAGACTTCGCTGAAGTAAACTTCATCACCCTTAATAAACAGCTCAACGCCAAACAGACCCCGACCGCCCAGCGCTGCCGTGACTTTTTCAGCCATCGCTTTGCTGCGCTCTAGCGCGAGTGCTGACATCTGCTGCGGCTGCCAGCTTTGCTGATAATCACCGTCTTGTTGCACATGTCCAATTGGCTCACAAAAACTCGTACCATCGATATGGCGTACGGTTAGCAGCGTAATTTCGTAGTCAAAATCAACAAAACCTTCCACAATCACTCTGCCCTGACCTGCACGCCCACCTTCTTGAGCATAGTGCCAAGCCGCTTCGATATCCGCGGCACTTTTAATCACACTTTGCCCTTTACCTGACGAGCTCATGATAGGCTTAACCACACATGGCATGCCGATACGCGCGACAGTAGCATTAAAGTCTGCCAAGGTATCAACAAATTGGTAGGGTGAAGTAGCAAGTCCAAGCGTCTCAGCGGCAAGACGGCGGATCCCTTCACGGTTCATGGTCAGTTGAGTCGCTTTGGCGGTTGGCACCACCGTGTAACCTTTAGCCTCTAATTCCACCAACTTATCCGTCGCAATGGCTTCGATTTCCGGCACGATATAATCAGGTTGCTCTTGTTCAATAATCGCTTTGAGTTTTTCACCATCCAACATAGACAAGGTATAGCTGCGATCTGCCACTTGCATCGCTGGCGCATTGTCGTAGCGATCTAAGACAATCACTTCTGCACCTAAGCGCTTAAATTCGATAACGACTTCCTTTCCTAACTCGCCACCACCGCAGAGTAATACTTTGCAAGCAGTTGCCGAAAAGGGCGTGCCCAGAGGTTTGATTTTCATGATGATTCCTTGGTTGGTTTGATGCCCCATGGTAGCGACTTTTTGTCATATGCAAAAGCTGAGAAGACGGCAATTCAACTCGAAATCACAAAATACACATTTCAAACACATTCTTTACATATTGTACACAAAGAGCATTTTTATATTTAAAGGATTACTTCAATGACCGCCCAGTCTCCTATTGATTACAGCACTCAGCCGCAGATCTTATTAACGCAAGCATTCAGCCAATACGCCAATAAAGTTGCACTGATATTTAACGGTACGCAAGTCACCTATAAAGCACTTGAAGAGCAGGTAACACGAGTCGCCGCGAATATTCAGCAACAAGCGAATCTGAGCCAATCTCAATCGCCTTATGTGGCACTATATCTCGAGCGTGGCATTGATATGGTCGTGGGGATCTTAGCGGCAATCAAATCAGGACTGGGTTATATCCCTATTTCCACTGAGGCACCCAAAGCTCGCTGCGAGTTTATTCTTGAAGATAGCCAACCGGCGCTTATCGTCACCCATGGGCATTATCAAGCGCTGCCACAATTTGGCCATACACCTCAAGTGTTGATCGAATCTCCTGCAACGCAAGCCTTTGTTACTCCTGATTATAAAATGAGTGATATTGCCTATGTGATCTACACCTCGGGCACCACTGGCACGCCAAAAGGCGTAGAAGTACCTTACCAAAATTTACTTTATTTAGCCGAGTCACAAATTGGCCGCTTTGAACTAGACCAACTTGACCGCGTTATGATGTTTGCCTCTTATATTTTCGATGCCAGTGTATTTGAGCTGCTCGTGCATATCATGTTGGGCCAAACTGTATTTGTAACGACAGAAACCGAGCGACGTGATGCCAAAGCGCTAAGCCAATTGATCTCAAAAAATGCGATTCAATTTGGCGCTATCCCTCCTGCATTGCTGGCTTTGATGGACCCCCGTGATTTGCGCTCTATGCGCAAATTAATCGTCGCAGGAGAAACCCCAAATCTAGAAATGCTTTCTCGACTTTCAGAAGTCACGCGAGTGTTTAACGGTTATGGTCCTACCGAATATACCGTGTGCACCTGCGCCAATGAATATACCAATGCCGACTCCGAATTTAATATTGGTCAACCTTTTGTGAATACCAGACTTTATGTGCTAGATGAGCAATTGCAACAAGTAGCCAATGGCGCTATCGGTGAGCTCTATATTAGTGGTGCAGGTTTAGCAAAAGGATACTTAAACCGTCCTGAACTCACAAAATCTCGATTTATCGCCAACCCATATTATCAAGCAGAAGTCGATCCTGTGCACTTCGCTAGACTTTACAAAACTGGCGACTTAGTAAGTTTTGACGGTGATAATTATCATTTTGTTGGTCGTAATGACAACCAAATTAAGCTACGTGGATTTCGTATTGAGTTAGGTGAAATAGAAAAAGTTGTTGCCCAACATGAGGCTGTAAAACTTGCAAGCTGCCAAGTAGTACAACGAGGTAATGCTAAGTTCTTGGTAGCCTTTATCGTTCCTCATAGTGAACCTACAGCAGACCTTGGACAACACATCAGCCAGTTAGCAGAAAAGCTACTGCCAGACTATATGCTGCCTGATCACTATCAATGTTTAGACGCATTACCCATGACCGAAAACGGGAAGGTAGATAGCCGCGCACTCGCTAATTACGAATTAAGTAGCCAACAAGACCAACCGCAAGATCAGCTTAGCCAAGAACAACAAGCTTTTTTAGCGCAGTTTCAAGGTTTCTGTTTGCCAGGTCTTGGCTGGCAACAAGATTTTTTCCAACAAGGTGGAGACTCTATCTCCGCAATCAACCTTAGCAACCAGTTATTTCAGCAGCTCGGCTTAAGCGTGCCAACACATCTAATCTATCGCTATCGTAGTGCTGGACAAGTATGGCAGGCAATGCAAACTCAACACTTTGAAACCATTGCGATTCCAAAGCGCGGTGCTGATTTTGAGGAAGTCGCCCCGCTATCACTGCAACAACGCGCGATTTGGTTTTTAGCCAAAGCCGATCCAAGCGATAAAGCCTATCATGCAAAGTGTACAATCACCTTCAGTGGCGATTTAAATGTACCTGCACTACAAGGTGCATTACAAGATATCGTTGATAACCATGCGATTTTCCGTACTAGCTACGACTTACATGAGCCGCTGCAGTATATTGCAAAGCACTACCAGCAAGATGTGCCTTACTTTGACTTTAGTGAGTATCAAGAAGCACAAGCATTAGCTGAGGTCGATAAACTCGTTAATGGTCATATGAATGATATTTTTGCGATTGACCAATTACCGCTGGCACGTTGGGCAATTGTAAAAATTAGCGAATATAAACATGTACTTATTCATATTGAACATCACTTAGTACATGATGGTTGGTCTTCTAACATCTTCCTTGTTCACCTATTTAGTTGTTATAAACAGCGCTTGAATGGCGCAAGCCAAGGTACTTTGCCTGAGATCACACAATACGCCGATTACGCAGCCTATCAGCATCAATGGTTGGGAACAGAGCAAGCCGAGTTGCAACGTCAATTTTGGAAGGCACAACTTCAAGACGCACCGAGCCGTATTAACTTACCTGTTTCTCGTCTCGGCGAAACCGCAACCGAACGTGGTCGCGCACACCGAGTTAAACTGCCTCGTTCGCTATGGAACAATTTAAAAGCCTACAGCCAAGCGCATCAGATCACGCCATTCGCCGTTGCCCTTGCGGCATTAAATATTGTCCTTTCGCGCTTTAGTGGCGATCAGGATATTTGTATTGGTTCTGGCGTTGCAAACCGAGGCTACACCAATGTGGATGATACCATTGGTATGCTCGTCAGCACCGTAGTGGCGCGAGTACAGCAAACACCAGAAATGTCTGTTGAACAACTGGTACAGCATTGTTTTGAAGTCAGTAACGATATGCTGGCCAATCAAACCCTACCATTTACTGAAGTCGTCGCGGACGTAAACCCTGAGCGCATCAAAGGCGTCAACCCGTTATTCCAGATCTGTTTTAGCTTCCATGATTCACCACTCCCAGAGCTCACGCTTCCAGGGTTAGATGATATTGAGTATTTCGAGGCGATCAGCAGTCAAGCGGCTAAGTTTGAGATTAATATCGTGGTGCTCACCCGAATGGGGCAAGATCAGGATGATTCGGTCACTATGTTATGGGAATTTGACTTAAACCGCTATGACCCTTGGTTTATCGATGCCTTAAGTGACAACTTTAGTCATATTCTCGCGCAACTTATCAGCGTTGATGGGCAATTACCACTTGAGCAGTTGAGTTTACAAAGCCATGTTGAGCGCGATGTTCAAATAGCGCAGCACCAAAGCCAAGATTTACTGTCACTATTTACGTATCACGCGCAGTCTCGCAACCAGCAAACTGCACTTATCACCAGTCAAACGGAGTTAAGCTATCAGGCGTTAAGTACTCGGTCAGACAGCCTTGCTGCACATATTCTTAAGCAGTATGGTACGCTTGAGTATATCGGCCTATACCTGCAGCCCGGCATTGACACAGTGGTTGCAATGCTCGCCATCATGAAAGCTGGTGCCGCTTATGTGCCGCTATCGCCAAGAGCGCCAGCTGCCCGCAATGCTTTTATTATTGACGATGCTCAGCTCAAGTTAGTATTAACCAACACCATAAGTCAGCAAAGCTTGAGCGAAAATGAGCAATCAAATTGGCCACTGTTAAACTTGGATAATACATTCGCGCCTTGCGATATTGCACTTTGCCAACCGTCGCCTGATTCTGCAGCCTATATAATTTACACCTCAGGTACGACGGGACAACCTAAAGGCGTTATTCAAAGCCATAAAAATGTTGCGCGCTTGCTATCTGCCAGTCAACCGCTTTACCACTTTAATAGCGAAGATACTTGGGTGCTTTATCACGATACGATTTTTGACTTTAGTGTTTGGGAAATATGGGGAGCACTGTGTCATGGCGGTCGGTTGTTTATTCCAAGCTACGAAGAAGCAAGAGACAGTTTTGGTTTTGTAAAGCAGTGTGAGCAATTTGCTGTCACCGTGCTTAACCAAACTCCCAGTGCATTCTATAATTTTAGTGATGTTGCCATTTCTGCGGCGGCGTCGCTCGATAGCCTTAGCACTGTGATCTTTGGTGGTGAGCAGCTCAACTACGATAAACTGAGTCCTTGGTGGCAACGCTTTGGTCAGCGTATTCAATTGGTCAATATGTACGGTATTACTGAAACCACAGTACATGTCACCTATCAACCTTTACATCCTAACATGAATACCCAGATTGCTGACATTGGCGTGCCGCTCAATGATATGCAGGCTTGGGTGCTGGATAGTCAGTTACGTCCCGTACCTGTAGGTTGTCCTGGAGAGCTGTTTATCTCTGGTGCAGGTTTGGCGATTGGGTATTTGAACCAACCAGAGCTGAGCGCCACTCGCTTTTTCGAGCTAACGCTCAATGGCAAACTCACTCGCGTTTACAAAACCGGTGATAACGCCAGATTATTACCAAGCGGTCATTTAGAATACCTAGGTCGTTTGGATAACCAAGTGAAGATCAGGGGTCATCGTATCGAGCTTGGTGAAGTCGAATCCCAATTGCTCAGCTGTAGCGGTGTTAAAGAAGCAGCAGTGATCACCTATACACGCCAAAATCAAACGGCGCTAAGTGGCTATGCTGTGATGGAAAACCATGCTTATTTTGACGCCGAGCTGTTACTTAACCATCTACGAACGCAGCTGCCAGCATATATGGTACCGGATAGCATCACCCAACTCACGGCGATGCCACTCACCGTAAACGGAAAGCTAGATAGCAAAGCACTACCGCTACCGCAGATGTCATCATCAAACCAATACGCCGCGCCGCGCACAGCGCTTGAACAGACGCTGTGCCAAATTTGGCAAACCACATTAGAACTGGAACAAGTCGGTATCCATGATAATTTCTATCGTCTAGGTGGTAACTCCATCTTAGCAGTGCAGCTCGTGCGCAATGCCCATAAATGGCACCAGATTGCGATCCCGTTATCAGCGATCATTGCCAACCCATCGGTTGCGGCTCTGGCGCAATATCTAGACACCATAGAGCTGGGTGATATCACCCAATCTCAAGACGCACCTGCCACCACCTCTTCGCAGGTGATGGAGCTATAGTCATGGAGTTAACATCTTTACTGAACGACCTTCACGCGCAGCAGTTGCGCGTGTGGGTGTCTGAGCAAAATACCTTGGCACTGGGATATGAGGGTAACGTAGCGCCAACTTTGCTCACGGCACTCAAAGCGCATAAAGCTGAACTATTGGCGCTACTAAGCGCCCACCAGATCTGCTCCGAAGCCGCCTTTTTAAGTTGGCCATTATTAAAACCAGTGCCGCTTTCCAATGCCCAAGCAAGGTTGCTGTATGTAGACAAACGTGCACCAAAGTCCTGTGCTTATCATATTCCAATGCTGGTTGAGCTGAATGATCCAGCGCAGCAACAAGACATAATCTCGGCACTAGCACAGCTGCTTGTCCATCACCCTATCCTAACGAGTGTGATTGAAACCGATGCTGAGCATTTTAACTGCCGAGCAACCTTACAACCTCTTGCGGTCGAGTATCACCGAGCAACCACTTTGGCTCATGTACAAACACTGGTAAGAGAGCACATCCACACGCCGTTTGATCTCCATACTCAAGCTCCCTTTAGAGTCTGTATTATTGAGCTTGAGCAAAGGCGTTTTATGCTTTTCCTTTGGCATCATATCGTCTTTGATGCTTGGTCAATGCGAGTCATGTTGCGCGATCTGGTTAGCTTGCTACGAGGAGAAAGCATTAAGCCATTAAGCTATTTTGACTTTGCCAAGTGGCAACAAAGGCAAGAACAAAGCGCTGCACACAGTTATTGGCAAACGCAACTTGCAGGCGCTCATGCCACACAAATTGCACCGCTGTTTGCTACACAAGCACAAGAAACCGAATCGCTCACGCACTATTTTGCACTTTCACCACAGCAAAGTCAGGCATTGCGTGCCCTAGCAAAATCATTAAATACCACAGTGTACAGCGTGTTGCTTGCCCATTACTGTTATATTTTGGCACTTCATAGCGGTGAAACAGACATCGTGATTGGTGCGCCATCGGATAATCGAGATCACCCGCAAACGCAAGAAATGATTGGCTTTTTTGTCAACACCTTAGTGCTTAGAGTGAAGCTAGATTATCGCCAAAGTTTCGCCAGCCTCGTGCAGCAAGTTCATGAGACCGTGCGCGCCGCAAAACAATACCAAAGTTATCCTTATGATCAACAAGTTGCCTGTTTGAGTGAGGGCAAACACTCACCTCAGCCAAGCCTGATGTTTAGTGTACAGAGATTTGCCAGCGAGCTTATGGACGAGTTTGCGTTACCTTTTTCAGCGGTTGATGTTTTTACTAACGAGTCTTTATATAACCCGATTAAATGTGATTTCCGTCTGGCATTTGATGATAGCAATACAAATTTGCAAGGACAGATAAGTCTTGATCCCAATAAGTTTGATGATGCGTTTGCACAGCAATTTGCCCACACCTATCAGCAAATATTGGTACAGCAGGTAGAGCACAGCGACGTCGCCCTTAAGCAATTATCAACGTCTCACCCAAGTACAAAGCCACCAGCGACCACCGTTAAGCAAACTTCAACCCTATCACTATATCAACAATTTTTGGCCTGCGCCTCAGCAACTCCAGATGCACCAGCATTACAAATCAACGATGAGGTCATTACTTACCAAACACTCGCTGCGCGTGTTCAGCACCTGGTTTTGCAACTCCAAGCACAGTTGATCCACGAGCAAAATCCTGTTGTCGCGCTGATGTTTGAGCGCAGTCCAGAGATGATAGTCGCCATATTAGCAACGCTTGGAGCGGGTGCTGGATATCTACCGCTAAACCCAGAGCAAGGCCAAGCACGTAGTGAGTTTATGTTGCAAGACAGTGGCGCTAACCTGCTACTTTGTCATCAAGCAACCTTGAATACGGCCATGTGTTTTAGCGCAATCACAGAGGTGCAAAACATTGACGAGTTAGCACAACAACCAGCTCCTGTTTTCAATTCAGATCAAGCACACTCACCGTGTCATTCATCACTTGCATATATTATTTATACTTCTGGAAGTACCGGCAAACCAAAAGGCGTTATGGTAGAGCAGCGGCAAGTTCAGGCTTTGGTTCAAAGCGCAACTGCGGCTTACAATTTTAACTCAAGTGAAAAAACACTGAGTCTGGCTCCGTACTTTTTCGACGCGTCCGTAGAGCCACTCTTTTTAACACTGCTCAATGGTGCTTGCTGGGTGATCATGAATGAGGCAAGTGCAAAGTCGCCAGCCGTGATACGTGACGCGCTCGTTAGCCAAAAGATCAGTCACTTAGTCTCAGTTCCGGCATTTTTAAGTGCCATCGGTACGCCGCCCGACCACCATGCCCTACGGCGTGTTATCACGGGTGGCGAGCCTTGTGACCGCAATCTCATGGAGGCATGGACGCCTCTTCTTCATATTGAATATGGCCCAACCGAAACCACGGTAACGGCAACAGCAAACCATCAGCCGCTACATTCACGCTATTTCAATAATATTGGCGCACCGCTGGCTCATGTTGATATTCAAATCGTTGATGCCAACCTCAAGGCGCTGCCACCCTTTTGTCAAGGAGAGATCCTGATTGGTGGCGCAAGTGTCGCACGAGGCTATGTTAACCTTGCAGAGCAGACGGCGTCGCGCTTTATTAACTGGCACGGAACACGTATGTATCGCACGGGCGATCAGGCGCGGTATCTGGCAAACGGCGAGATCCAATTTTTAGGACGTGCCGATGAGCAGGTAAAAATTCGTGGCTATCGCATCGAGCTACAAGAAATAGAACACTTACTTAACCTGCACCCGCAAATCAACCAAGCTTGCGTCAAAGTACAGCAAAACAACCATCTCATTGCTTATTTTACTGGCGACCAAACCCTCTCTCACACCGAGATTGTGAAGTGGCTACAACCACAATTGCCAGATTATATGCTGCCAAGTGCCACGTGTTGGCTCGAACAATTGCCTGTGCTCGCCTCTGGTAAAGTGGACAGCCGCAGCTTACCAAGCGTCGCACTAGTATCACAGACACCATATCGAGCACCACGCACGCCATTAGAGCAGCAGCTTTGTGATCTATGGCAGACGCAACTTGAGGTTGAGCTAGTAGGCATTGATGATGACTTTTTTGCCTTGGGCGGCCACTCTTTAAGTGCAATGACATTGGTCGCTAAAATGCACTCTAGCTGTAACGTTGACATCAGTTTGAGTCAATTTTTGCAAAGCAAAACGATAGCGCAACTGGTATCACAACAAGCTAGCAACACCAACGAGCCTTTACCGGTCGCATCAACATCACAATCACTTGATGAAATCATCGTGCCCGCGCAGCAGCAAGCGATGCTCACCAGCGAGCAATTAGCAACACAATCTGGCGCTTTTCATATCCCCCTACAGCTAAAATGCCAAAGTGGGCTACAACAGCAAGCGTTACAACACGCAATCTATCAGCTGGTTGAGCGTCATGCTATTTTGCGCACCCGCTATACTCAACAGCAACAAGGTCGCTGGGCATATAAAGATGAGCAAGGCATGCCAACATGCGAAACTCTAATAAACACGCCGCATAGTGAATTTATCGCTCAGACATTTGACCTTGAAAATGATGCGCCGCTGCGGCTCGGACTGTATCACCAAGATGATGAATTTGGCGTGTTACTGGTATTTCATCACATAGCCTTCGACGGCTGGTCTACACAAGTATTGTTGGATGAGCTGAACACGCTGCTATCGGGACACACGCTTGCCCCAACCTCACTGCAATTTCGCGACTATGCATATTGGCAATCAACACAACAATACGATGAAGCCGCAGCATTTTGGCAGCAACACTTGATTGATATTGATGTCACCCCATGGCCAACCGATAAGCCAAGACAGGCTTTGTTTGATCATCAAGGTGAAGCATTCCCCTTGACCCTCTCAGCAACACTAACAGCTGAGTTAAGGGAGCTAGCAAAATCACATCAGGTATCTATGTACAACTTACTACTGTGTGCTTTTCAGCTCGCATTATGTGCATGGGATAGTCGTGAAAGTATTGTCGTTGGCTCCCCCACCGATAACCGCGATTCGGCATTTAAAGATACGCTAGGTTACTTTGTTAATACCTTACCGATGCCGCTGCATGTCGACTTAAATAAGAGTTTTTCTGACTATCTAAGACAAAGCCAAACGCTGTTACTTGCGGCAAAATCTCACCAACAATTGCCACTAGAGTCAATTGCCGCGCAACTTGGGTTGATCCGAGAAGTGGGTGTATCGCCACTGTTCCAAGTGTTTTTTACCTTTGATCAGTTCTCACTACCAACAGCGCAATATCAACATTTTGAAGTCGCCAGCGACACCGCCCAGCAAAACCAATATCACCCGGCCAAGTTTGACTGGAATTTGGTGATTAAAGATATGCCAGACCAACTGATTGGTCAGCTTATTGTTGCTCGCAGTCGTTATCAGTCTTCCCGCTGCCAACAATTTGTGCACTTTTTCTGCCGTTATCTTGAAAATCTCTGTCAGTACAACGAGAAGCCTTTACTACAATGCCCTTTAGTTAGCACTGAGTATCTACAGCAAGTCATCTCAGAAACTCGATTATCACAACCAAATGACGCTTTTTTAGTGCAATTTGCGAAGACAGTAGCAGCGTATCCAGAACGCACTGCATTAAGCTTCGCCGAGCAAACCGTGAGTTACCGCGAGCTAGACTTGTTTTCTGATCATTTAGCAGCGCAATTGATTGCAACCAATGACGAAGGCTCGCCAGTCGCACTTTATTTTGATAAAGGTATAGAAGCCCCCATTGCAATGCTAGCGGCGCTAAAAGCGGGCATGCCCTTTGTCTCACTCTCAGCCAACCAACCCGTTGCTCGTCGCCAAGAGATTATGGCAAAAGCGCAGGCAAAACTGCTCCTTAGTCGCACACCACTCAGCTGGAATGCATTACCAACACTGACCCTTGATGTACAGACACTACAGCAAAGTGCTCAACTACGGCCATTCTCAGCCAACAATCATGCAACAGACAAACTGGCTTACCTCATTTTTACTTCGGGGACGACGGGAGAGCCAAAAGGGGCGATGCTGTCTTACCAGGGTCTTGCTAACCTCTGCACCGAGAAGCGCAACACCCATAAATTAGAGGGAAATACTCAGGTAGTCACTAGTCAATATGCTGAATATGTTTTTGATGCCTGTATTTGCGAGATATTCCCAGCCCTAGCTGCCGGCGCCAAACTGGAAATCATTCCAGAGCCAATACGCAAAGATCCACAACAGCTGTGTCGCTATCTCAAAGCTAAGCAGGTCAACGTCGCGTTTATTCCTACGGTATTTATCAATCAGTTTCCAAAGTGGATAGCGGATATTAACTTAACCGTATTGTATTCCGGTGGTTCTCGTTTAGACCCAGTCAGCCACAAGTTGGCAGAGCATCATTTCAATGAATATGGGTTAAGTGAAACAAGTGTTACCGCAACACTTAGTGAAGTGTACCCCAATACACCTATCACTATTGGTAAACCTATTCGTAACACTCGCTGCTATGTGTTGGACTCTTTTATGCGGATTTTACCGGACGGTGCGTTGGGTGAGCTATACATCGCCGGTGATTGCGTCGGTTTGGGCTATTGGCAATCACCAAAGCAAACGGCAAAACACTATATTGACTATCGCCTTCGCGGTGACAACAACCACTTTTCTGACGAAAAGCTCTACCGCAGCGGAGACTTAGTGCGTAAAAATCAGCAAGGTGAATTCGAGTTTGTTGCCAGAGCTGACAAACAGTGGGATTTACATGGTCACCGCGTCGAGCCAGGCGAAATCGAGTATAAACTCAAAGCGCATCCAGATGTTGAGCATGCCGTTGCACACTTACATTTAAGTGAAACAGGCAAAGTGCTGTTGGGTTATGTCGTACTTAACGCCAACACTAAGTGTGATGTAAACGACCTTCGCCAATGGTTGAATCAACAACTCCCAGGCTATATGCAGCTTGCTGCGATATCACAGATTGACGCACTTCCAATGACAGTAAATGGCAAACTTGATACCACACAGCTCATCATTCCAATGCTGCAAGATAGTATTACCTATATCGCGCCAGAGACGGAACTACAACAACAACTTGCCAATGCTTGGCAGCAAGTACTTAAAATCTCAGAGATTGGCCTACAACACGACTTTTTTGCTTTGGGTGGCTCATCCATACAGGCAGCACAAGTTACCGCCCTGTGTAGTCAAGCGCTCGGCAACGAAATTGCCGTTGCAACCTTACTGACTTACCCACAACTTGACGCATTTGCCACGCAAGTAGAACAACAGCTAAACGCGCTCGCCAGTAGCGAAGACTGCGAATTTGAAATGGAGTTATAACGCATGATCGAATCATTTATTTATGAACTAAAACAAAGTGGGATAAGCGTTTGGCAGCAAGAGGATAAATTAAAAATTGCTAGCAACGTGAATTTACAAGGCCAAGCAATTGTTGAGCAGTTAAAACAGAATAAGCCACAGTTGTTACGCTACCTCACAAGGCAAGGCATAGATAGCAAAGCTCGTTTTGATGAACTATCTATCTTGCCGTTGGAAACGCGATGCGCTCCGCTTACGCTTGGGCAGCAACAACTACTGTTTACGCAAGAAGTGAGCAACGCGGCAAGTACTTATCATATTCCATGCCTACTCAAAATCGCCAAGCACTGCGATATTGAAAAACTCACAGCAGCAATAGAACAACTGGTGATCCGCCACAGTGCGCTAGATATGGTTGTGGCCTATGATCACCAAGGAAAGACGATACAGCAGCCTGCCAATGAGGCGTTTGTCGTGACGCATCATGAGCTTGGTAATCTAAACTTGCATGAGCAGTGCGAGCATTTCTTTAACGAGCCGTTTAGCTTACAGCATTCTCGACCATTTCGTGCCTATGTCATCACCTCAAAGGAACAGCAACATGTGTTTTTTGTCTGGCATCATATCGCCTTTGACGGATGGTCTTTGGGGCTGTTTTTACAAGAATTAACGTCACTCTATGAGGGAGAGAATCGACCTCTGAGTCTACAATTTAGTGATTATGCTTATTACATGGCAACACCCGGCCAACGTGAACGACAAGCAACAAGTCAACGTTATTGGCAAACTCAATTGGCTGATTACGAACCATTAAAACTTGCGCAAACTCAATCACGCCCAGCCACCTTTGATCATCGCGGCGCGATACAGAGCATTGTACTAGATGAAAGTACGACGCTAAAGTTACAACAAACAGCGAAAACGCACCGCATTAGTATTAATACACTTGGGCTTGCGGCTTGGTATCACACCCTTGCGCTACTCAGTCATCAACGTCAATTTGTTGTTGGTATTCCGAGTGAGAACCGTCCAACAGCACTGCAGCAAAACATACTTGGATATTTTGTTAACTCATTGCCGGTTAAAGCGGATATCGATATGACGATGTTACTTGAGCGCTGGTTCACTCAAGTTAATCAAGTCGTTAATCAAGCCAAGCAACATCAAGCCTTACCGTTTGAGGCCATTAAGAATAGCTTAGACGTGCCGCTCGACACTAGCATGCACCCGATATTTCAAACGTTGTTTAGCAGTAGTCAGTTTGCCCCTGAGCAACATCATACCTTATGGCAAAGCGTTGACCTTGATCTTAGCCAGCAGTGCCAAGCGAAGTTTGATTTAACATTACACTTGAGTGCAGGGAAGACCACAGAGTTAGGGTTAACTTATGCCACGGCACTTTTTTCCAGCTCATACGCGCAGCAGATCCTCGAGTTATATCAAACGGTTTTACAGGCATATCTAACAGCTGAAAACGCCCAACAGCCTCTCTATAGCCTACCTTTATTGAGTAACACGGCGCAGCAAAAACAATATCAATTAAGTGGAATGCAACACGCCTATCCGAGCGTGGCAAGTATCACCGACCAGTTTGCTGAAATAGTAGCGCGCCATCCAGATAAAGCCGCGATCAGTAATCGCCATCAAACCATGAGCTACCAAGTGCTTGATAACCAAGCCAAGCAACTTGCTAATGCAATCTTGACAGTCTGCCCTGAACCCAAAGTCGTTGCACTCTACATGCGAAACGACATTGAATTTGTGATTGCCATGTTGGCGGTACTAAAAACCGGCGCGGCATACACAACGCTATCGCTCAAAGACCCAGTAGCGCGTCATCAATATCAACTGAGTGATAGTAATGCCGACGTAATAGTCACCTTGCGAGAACATAGCCAAACATTGGCAACACTCAACCACAACAATATCGCTGAAGTTTTCTGTGATACAAGTCTGACAGATACTGATATCACGGTGGATTTTGAGCCTATGTGCATCGCACCTAGCGAAGTCGCGACGATTATTTATACCTCAGGTACGACAGGAAACCCTAAAGGCACATTACTCTCTCACGCCGCAATTAGCTCTTTGGCACTCGATAATCATAGTTACCAGCATCAGCCCCAAGATAGCTTTATTCAACTCGCAAACCCAGCTTTTGATGCCACTCTATTTGAGATATGGAGTGCATTACTCAACGGTGCCGAGGTGCACTTGGGCTATCAGGACAGCCTTAATTCTGCAGCGCAGCTCAGTGCAACATTGCAGACGCTGAATATCACTTCGATGTTTCTAACCCGCTCACTGTTCGACACTTTGTTGCTGCAAGACGAGCATATTTTCGCTTCTCTGACTCATTTACTCGTGGGTGGTGAAGCATTAACAGAGTCGATGGTAAATAAATTGCTGGCGTCCACATCTTGTCCAAAACACTTTATCAATGTTTATGGTCCGACTGAGTGCACCACATTTACCACAGTGCAAACAATGTCTAAACAGCAGTCTGAGATAGCAATCGGCAAGCCAATCCCCGGGCGAGCGGTAGCGGTGGTCGGTCGTAATAACGAATTACTGCCACTTGGTTGCCCTGGCGAGTTAGTGGTTTGTGGGCATGGCGTGGCTGCACGTTACCTCAACAACCCAACACTCAACAGCGAAAAGTTTGTATCCCTAAATCTGTTTGGCTCTATGCAAAAGTACTATCGCACGGGCGACTTAGTGTATTGGAATGCACAACAGCAACTGTGTTATATCAACCGTGGCGATCAACAAGTCAAAGTGCGAGGCTTTAGAATTGAGTTGGCAGAGATTGAGCATCACCTTAATCAGCTGGCGGATGTAGATAGCTGTGCGGTTATTGCTAAAAAGCAGCAGACTCAAACCTTGCTACATGCTTATTTGGTCATCAAACCCGCGGCCAATCAAGCTGCGGTACTCAGCCACTGTAAAACTCAGCTTACCAAGTTACTTCCAAGTTATATGATGCCACATAGCTTCACTGTACTTTCGGCGTTACCGTTAACGCTCAACGGCAAACTCGACAAAACTAAGCTGCCAGAACCGGAGCTAAAGCAGCATCAACTCGTTGTGCCACAAACCAACACAGAGAAGGAAGTGCAAGCCATTTGGCTGGATGTTTTAGGCCAGAGTCCACTTTGTTGTGCGACGGCAGTGACTGAGCAAGGTGCCGACTCCATTAGTTTATTAAGCTTTTGTGGTGCTGCAAGCAAGCGTAATTGGCAGCTAACTCCACAACTTATCCTTGAACACCTATCAGTGCAGCAACTGGCAAGATTTATTGATAATCAGACCCGACTTGATTTTGCCACCATGAGTGAAGATCAAGCAATTGACGCTGCGCTTGCCCATGAGCATTTCGCTCCTTCACGTTTTTTCAATGCACCACAGAGTGAGTTTCTGCTTCACCTCATGCCCGCAGCAGCAACCGCTGATAGCTTTGCACCTCTGTGTGAAAAACTTGCGCCCGACCTGCGCATTCACGCATTAGAAAATATCAAACTGTTCACAGGCAAACATATCAGCTTGCATACTATGGTACGTTATTATGCTCAGCGTATTACAGAGGTATCGCCAACTGGCCCACTTTACTTGGGCGGCTTTTGTGAAGGTGCGGCATTGTCACTGGAAGTGGCGCGTTACTTGGCCGAAATGGGTAGAGAAATTGTCCATTGCTTTTTGATTGACCCCGTCTTACCAAGACTTACTTCAGCAGCGCGTCAGGCCGCCGAAGAAGAGTATATCCGTTCGCAAGACGATGACGCTAAACCTATCGCCCGAGCATTTTTAGACTTTACTCAATACTTTCAAACCGCGACGGCGTTTACCTTCCCTGTGAGCTTCTTTATCGCCGATCATGTCAGTGATGAGGCCATTCCACTTCCAGCACTGAGGTTGATCCATCAAGTGGAAGACATACCTGCGCTGTATAAGCGTACGTTTGCAAGTGACAGAAATGGTTTTGAAAATTTACTTGCCAATGCAGACTATATTACGCTTGAAAGTGCACACGATGAAATCATGACCGACGCTAAAGACTTATCCATCATCGCGTCACATATTAATGCGTTAATGCAGCAAACGAATAGCGCCGCAACCACTGTGGAGCAACGCGCATGACTCGTTCACAATTTGCTACACGATACGGCATCCACCTTGGATTAACTATGTTTGCCAGTATGCTGGTGCTCCCTATTTTTACGCCCTACATGCTGAACTTAGGCCTAGCATTGCAAGATGTGGCCTTGGCTATGGTGGTCATGGCTATCACTATCGTGGTGTTTGAAGTACCAAGTGGTATTGCGGCAGATTCCATTGGTCGCCGCAAAGTATTTTTAGCTTCTTTGGTGTTTGCCGCTGTATGCAACTTACTTTTATTGTTGAGTGAAGACTTTTGGCACGTCAGCTTAGCCATGGCATGTTGGGGATTAAGTCAGGCATCGTTAACTGGCACGCTCAACGCATGGTTTGTTGAAACTTATCAAAAGCTTGAAGGAGACGAACCACTGAATAAAGGGTTCGGTAAAGTGTATGGTATTGGCTATCTTATCGGCGCCAGCGCCGCTTTATTTGCCGCCCTCTTTTTGGCGTTTGCGACTAGCCCGACACAACAGCTCAACCACTTGTATCAAGCCTTAATCTTGGTTTCGATAGTGGTATTGTGTGTGGTATTTGCATGTACTTTTGTCGTGGTGAAAGAGTCAACGAGACCTCAGCAAGAGGTGGTTGAGAAAGGCCTGATTAGCCAAGCTAAGACCATGCTGGCGACTTGTAAGCAAAGTGGTATGCAAAGGCTGCTGTTAGTGATTGTTTTTGCAATTCCTGTTGCCAGCAGCATAGAGAAGTTTTGGCCTGCCCTAGCAGAGCGCTATAGTAGTGCACCAGTTGACTCTATTGCGTGGATATTCCCAGCAATGATGGCAGCTGGATTTGTATTAAATGGCGTCGCTGCTGCGATCAGCGCTCCGATCTGTTCTCTATTTGGTCAACGCTTAGGATATGTCATGGCGTTCGCTCATTTCGCCAAATTAGCCTTTGTACTGTTACTTGCTTGGGTTACGTCACTACCATTACTGATTGTAGCCCTGCTGTGCTTTTATCTTTGTATGGGACTAGCGCAACCGGCACAACTGCAACTACAACATCAACTGAGTAGCGATAACGTGCGAGCCAGTGTGGAGTCAATAATGTCACTGACCACTCGCTTTGGTGGCTTGCTCGGCTCTGCATTAACTGCTTTACTGTTGGGCTACGTCAGCCTCACTATCAGCTGGATAATATTAGGCGCAATTTCTCTCGTTGCTATCATGCTGTGCTGCTCAAGCACAATCAATCAACCGGAAGCTGAGCTCGTTGCTGCGCAGTCGTAACAGACTGCGCAGCGATGTACATAAAAGCGAGAATCTAATCTATCGCAACTTTGCCATGCCAAGGAGTATGGCTTTTCAGCTGTAGCGTAAGTTCATCGCCATGCGCTAGGCTCCCCACCCCTTTTGGTGTTCCTGTTAAGACAATATCTCCTGGCTGAAGCGTAAAGTAGCGAGCAATGTCCTTTAGCAACTCAGTGATTGGAAAAATCATTAAGCTAGAATCGCCATGCTGTTTAAGCTCTCCATTTTGCCAAAAACGATATTCAATACACTCAGCAAAGGTGTTTTCATCACATGGTACAAAAGGCGTCATTGGGCAACTATTATCATAGGCCTTTGCCCGCTCCCATGGGTGCCCTTGTGCTTTTAGCTCACTTTGCAAGTCTCGTAATGTCAAATCGAGTGCCAGCCCAATTCCAGCGATATGCTTGAGAGGCGCAGGGGTTTTTGCATCAATTTTGGTGCCTACTAATAGTGCAAGCTCGGCCTCATAATGATGTTCGCCAAGTGCGGCGTCCAACATCATTTTATTATTAAATGGTGCTAAGCTCGTTGCTGGTTTGATAAACAACAGCAGACTGCTTGGAATGGGATTATCTAGCTCTTTGGCATGCGCTACGTAGTTTCTACCAACACAAACGATTTTTCCCGCTGGTAGACTTATTTTATTGTTTTCATTATCAATATGTTGATACATTTCACCCTCTCTGTACTGCCATAAGCTCCGGTTATGGAGCGTACCATAACCGAAGCGTTGTGCTAGCAAGTTATCATATAAACGGTATTATTCCGGTTTACAGACCCAGCGCACCATATCCTTAATTGAGGGTTCCTTGCCATACATCACCATACCCGCTTTAAACAATCGTCCCGCAGCAACACGGATAAGGTAGCAACCAAGTAATGCGCTGACCAACGCACATAACACTTGCCAAATGGGTACTTCAATTAACGCCATTTTTACTGGCATCACCACAAATGCGGTAAGCGGGAAAAGACTCAAAATATCCACGGCAAGGCTGCTTGGACTATCAACAATCATAAACGCGATAACAATTGGCAATATAGGGATCATCATAAACCCTGTCTTGCCACTATGGTTAGGATCGTCAATAGCTGCGGCTATTGCTGCCATAAAGGCTGTTGCCATATAAAGACCTACTATCGCAAACAGGGTAAACCAAGGCAACATTGCAAAGTCTATCATCGTAAAGTCCAAGGCTTCGTTTTTTACAACGACTTGTATAAAAGCCATCGCCAACAAAAATGAAAATAACGTACTTAACATAGCCTTTAGACAATGGAGCATTTGACCAAATATTTTGCCGTCAATCCAAGTTTGCGCACTCATACAAGAATATAATTGCTCGGTAACACGCTGCTGCTTTTCTCCGGTGATAGACACGAAGATCTGTCCAAATGACGTAAAAATACCGATGAGCATCAATAGCATCACGCCAAATGCGGTCATCGAAGACTGGTTGTGCGTCTCCTTAACCGCATCCTTTGTGTATTGATTGGAAACGCTCACAGGTTGCTGTAACAAGGCAAGCTGAGCCGCAGATAAATTAAAGCTCTGTGCGAGTTCGTTGCTGTAAAACTGCGTAAGCGCTACCTCAACTTCATTCTGCCAAGACATTTTACCTGTGGTAATCAGTTCAAACTGTAACGCCTCACCCGCTTGGGCTTGAAGTATCAAAATACCGTCAATTTCCTCTTGTTCTAACTGAATCAGAAGTTCAGCTTTTGAAGCATCAACTCGCTTTAGAAGCAAAGGCTCAGGTAACTGAGTTAAGTTCATGGCGGATGGTGTTGCGATAACATATTGCTCAGGTTCAAAAAACGAAGTGCTTTGCCAAAAATAGATAAGCAAACCTATCGCCAGCATAATTGCTTTACCGATCAGCTCCTGCTTGAGTTTAAAAAAGTACATAAACTCCCATTTGGTCACTTGCAGTATCTGTTGCAGCTTATGAGACATGGGCATGCTCCTGAGATTGCACTTTGCCTTGATGAGACTCGATTGCTTTAAGATAGAGTTGATGCAAGTCCATCGTTTTGGTTTCTATTCCTTGCAAAGTCGTTGATTTAGACAAATCGGCGAGCAGTAAATTAAGCTCTGAGGAGTCACTCAACTCAAACTTAATTTTACTCTGACTTAATTGAGTACATGCGACCTTGTAGTTACCTAAATTGAGCGCTGCGTAGTTCGTTGCCTCACTGAAACTCACTGTGATATCGATGCCAACACCAACGTCCTGTTTTATTTCGACTAATGTGCCATAAAGCACAGCTTGTCCGTGATTCATTAACAGCATTCTATCGGCCAGCTTTTCTACCATCGCCATTTGATGTGCGCTTAAAATAACGGTCATGCCTTGTGCTTTTAACGCTTCTAAAAACACCACCACCTTTTCTTGGTTGATGGGGTCAAGACCAGAGAAAGGCTCATCAAGCAGTACAACCTTGGGTTTGTGCAATACTGCCGATATTAACTGTACTTTTTGCTGATTGCCTTTTGACAACGATTTCAACCGCTCATGCGCTCTATCGCTTAAATCAAACTGTGTTAGCCAAGACTCAATCTGTGCTAGCGCTGCGTTTTTCTCAACACCGCGTAGCTTGGCAAAATAGAGCAAATTCTGCTGCACGGTTTTTTCAGCGTACAGCCCTCTATCTTCAGGTAGATAACCTAAACTTTGATGAGGGATTGATTGATATGCTTGCCCATCAATATTCACAGCGATTGTTCCGCTATCTGGATAGGTAAATCCAACCAACATTCTCACAAGGGATGATTTACCCGCACCATTGGGGCCCAGTAATGCAAAGACCTCACCTTGTTTAACGCTAAAACTTAAATTGTCTACTGCTTTTACCGAAACATATTGCTTCGACACCCCTGTTACTTGCAATAAATCTGGCATAACTTTCCTTTAAAAACAAATGAGGGCTTTCGAAAAAGCCCTCTCCTACCATGTATCGATTAGAGCGCCTTGATGTTATCGGCGGTTTTCTTATCAATCAGTTTTACAAACGGATCAACTCCCGCAAATTTCGGTAACTCTATTACTTTCAACTCAATCTTATTTTCACCCGATGTGATCGCGTGCTTTTGTAGATATAACAGCGTTTCGTCACTTTGAATGTTGTTAGGATCAGCAGAGAATAAGGCTATATCAATCTCTTGATTAAGCGGGATTTCTTCTTCGTTACCTTCACCATCTGCATGCTTTTTCGCCGCCTCAACCGTTAAGGTCACCGTATGTAGCTCTCCCGCTTGCGTCGCTTCTTGCACTTCAACACCCGCAAGCTTAAGCTCATACAACGTAATCGCATTGAACTGATCTTCGATAAATACTTGTTCTTGCTCTGAAGCACCCGCTTTTAGGTAAGTCAAAAAGTCGAGTGTCGTTGGGTAGATATCTGTTCTAAAACGATAGTCATTTAAGAAGCTTCTTAATGCGCTATTGAGTCGCGTTTCTCCAAGTAAATCGTGCAGCGCTAACATCACGACAGAGCCTTTATTGTAGTGAATATATTGCTGACCAATTGTTCTAGATAACGCCCGCTCTTCATACGGATCAGAACCTCGCCCACTTAAATAGGTGTCGAGTTCATACTTCAAGAATTTACGGAGATTATGCTCGCCGTACTTTTCTTTCATCACCATAATGGCAGAATATTGCGACAACATTTCCGACAGGATATTTGACCCCTCCACATTAGCACCAATCACCTGATGCGCCCACCACTGGTGTGCCAGCTCATGTGACGTCACATAGTAAGGTACATTGATATTGTCAGGGTTACGGGTGTCCGTCAAAAAGCCAATATTTTCCGAGTACGGCACTGTATTGGCAAAGCTTTGCGCAAAGTCTCGGTAACGAGGAAACTCAATAATACGCATTTGCTTATGTTGGTAAGGCCCAAACTCTCGAGTGAAATAATCAATAGAGTCTTTAGTCGACTGCAACATAGTGTCTACGTTCCAAGCATGGTCTTTATGGTAGTACACCTCGAGCGCAATGCCTTTGTACTCTTCTCGTTTCACCTCAAGATCCATCGACAAGATGTTATAGAAGTGCAGCATTGGAGCATCCATTTCATAGACATAGGTCGTGCGGCCATCTTTGCTGTGTTTTGATTGCAAATAGCCTGGCACCATCGCAACTTGCGATTCATCCGTCGTCACCGTTGCGGCAAATGTGACAAAATTTTCCGCAAACAATGGCTCATGATGATAGTGTGTTTCTTCAATCTTATTACCACGTTTTAGTGGTTCAAGGCCGCGCTGACGACGCTCACTTTTGTCTTGAATTTGCTTATAGATGCTATAACCAAATGTCGGGAACAACGTCGCGTTATCGATGAAAGTACCATTATTCACCAAGGTTTCATCATTGCCTCTATCTACAAAACCAAGTGTTTGCCGTACAACTGACATCGTAATTTCACGCTGCTCACCCGGTGTCATTGGTTGTGAAAGCTCAAGCCAAGCATGCTTAAAGGTTTTATCCTCTTCACCAAGCGTAGCGCCAGCCATTTCAACTTGCCACTCTACTGTGTGGTTAGGTTTATTCACCAAGAAGCGAGTAATCTCTTTATCTGAGCGGTTTTCAACCAACAGCTTTACCTGCGCTTCAATACGACGTGTCTTTGGAAATATCTCAGCATTGAGCTGTACATCTAACGTGACTGGTACAGGGTCATCTCGATACTGGGCAAATTGTTGCTCATATTGCTCTGCGATATCTTCAGCTTCATCTTGCGTAATAAACTCATTGACCACTTGCGTGTTGTAGTAAATGTAGCTGCCACTACCCACGAATATTAAAGCACCACAAGCCAATAATGCTTTACCTGCATTACCTAACTGATAGCCCATCAGTGCAATGCGTGCTTTCAGCGTTTGCCCCGCACCACGAGGCCAAAGTGCATAGCTTAGTGTCGCTAACATCATGCTAAAACCAAACCAGTACAAATTGTACCAATGTGCCGCACTGAGGAAATGACCATAACCATTAATATCTGAGTACGGCACTGAGGAAGTTTCACCTAAGTGGTACATATTGTGCTCAAAGCCAAAGTTGCTCAGGACTATCGAAATAATGAAGTAAACGACATATATTCCCATACCCATATATTTGCTTGGACTCATCACCTGTATCAAAAATGCTAAGGTGGTTTGGAAGGCAAAACCTAACACATATAAATATCCCAAGCGCACAACATACTGGGCGAGATCTATCTGTGTCACACCCGACAATAGTTGATAGCTAATGGTGATCAAGCTACCAAATACACATAGCAGCGTCATCACCGCAACTAAGGCTATGTATTTAGAGCCCCAAAATACCCAGTTTGCAACAGGATAAGAGTCAACAATATCTCCCATTCGCGAATCACGGTCATGCCATACCAGCTCAGCGCTGTAATACACCAACACAATGACCAACAATTGCCAGAAGCTGCCGTGGATAAGCTCCACCATTCTAAAGGTCACTGGCCATACTTCTGTGCCATACCAATTAAATGAGCCAACCAATGCAGGTATTAAGGTTGCCACCGCCAAAATTAATAACACTAAGAATGGATAGCTTTTAAGCACTTGCTTTACTTCAAAAGTGGTTCTGGTGCAAAAGTGCACCCAACTACTACCTACGCTCGCTTTAAAATCAAAACGATTCAGCAATGCCGACGCCTGGCTACCATCTTCTTTGGCTTTACTCTTGGTTTTTTGTTTTTGCGGTAAATAATGAGAAGTATTTAAGGCTAAAGCACCTAAACTGAGCAATGCAACTGACATCCAAATTAAGCGGTTATAGAGCAGTTCATCAACCAGGCTTATGACTGACGTATTGCGATCTGCAATGGTCCAATATTCTGATTGCGCCGAAATAGCTGATAGGCCAAACATGTCTACATACGCAGCAATAGTACGGTATTCAATATCTGAAAAAATACTATTTGCCACAAGATAAGTCACAAACAAACCTACAGCAACCAAGTACATTGCTATCATGGTTCTGAATTTTTGCGCCACTAGTGCAAATAGGCTCGCCATAAAAAACAGTGACGGGGCAGCAATGAAAAATAGTGGCGTTAGGTAATAGCTGAGTTTATTAGGCCCGATCAGTTCGGTATCCAGCCAACCGACTAACCCGCCGATACCAGAACCTACCCAGATCCCCACTAAACACATTGAAAATACTAACAAGGTGACAAGATATGCGCCGAAAAATCGACCCAATCGATATTGCGCTAAGTGCAAAGGCTTACTCAAAATAAGCTCACTAAACTTACTTTGATCGTCTCTTATCACCGCACTACCAACAAAGTTAACCACCAAAAAGATGGAAAAAATGGTCATGATGGCAACGGTTTGTAAGATGGCAAAGGGCGAGTTTACATTGACGTTACTGCCACCACCAATCTGTACCGAGTCCGAAACTGAGGCAAAAAAGGTGAGCAAAAATAGAATCAGAGAAGTCACATAAAAGGAAGGCTGACGGACAAAATACCGCAGCTCAAAACGCATCATTTTAAATAGCATCTGCCCACTCCTTACGCTGCTTGATTATTTCGATGAGTATGCAGAGTAGAAAAATAGACGTCCTCTAAATCGGCAGGTACCGCTTCAAAGCCTTCAGGTGCTTGATCTGCAAATACGTTAAGTAAGGTCTGTCCCGCAAATAAACGCTTAGAAATAACCGGTAAGTTTTGCTCTACTTCTTTCGCTTCTGCAAGTGTGACCGACTTACGCCAGATTTTCCCCTGTAGCTGCTCGGTGAGCGCAATTGGATTACCTTCAAGTAAAATTTGTCCGCTCGCCAGTACGGCCATATTCGGACATAGCTCAGATACATCCTCCACGATATGCGTCGATAAGATAACTACTTTACTCTCACCTAAGCCAACGAGTAGGTTGTGGAAACGATTACGTTCTTCTGGATCTAATCCCGCTGTCGGTTCATCCACAATGAGTAAATCAGGATCACCAAGTAATGCCTGGGCAATACCAAAGCGTTGACGCATACCTCCGGAAAATCCGCTTACCGCATTTTTACGGTGATCATATAAGTTAGTTTGTGCGAGCAATCCGTCTACGGCTTCTTTACGCTCTTTTTTATTATTTAACCCTTTTAGGATTGCCATATGATCCAATAAATCATACGCACTAACGCGTTGGTAAACACCAAAATCTTGCGGCAGATAGCCTAGACGTGCGCGGAGTGCCTTGGGCTCTTTTAAGACATTCACACCGTCGAACTGTATGGTGCCAGCATCCGCCGACTGTAATGTAGCAATCGTGCGCATCAACGATGATTTTCCAGCGCCATTGGGTCCGAGTAACCCAAACATTCCCTTTGGAATAGTCAGGTTTACACCTCTCAAAGCATGAACACCATTATCATAGGTTTTTGAAAGTCCTGATATTTCTAGCATTTTTATTTCCTTTCCGGATTTTTATTATTGTCCTTTTTATAACATTTACCTAGGTTAGTGACAATTAACATAAACATATCAATTGCAAATAAAAGTAAACACTGGAACACTAAGAAACGTTCTTAGTTTACAAAACCCAAGGAAAACTAACATGCAAGATCACGCCAACCACCCACTGACGGATTTTATTGAATACCCTCACGAAGAAATGCTAAGTCGTGCGGAAGCATTCTTGGAAAACAGTAAGAGACGTCATAGTATCCGTGCTTTTAGCGACCGTCCAGTACCGCAAGAAATCATTGAAACCTGTATCAAAGCAGCGGGCACAGCCCCCAGTGGTGCAAATCATCAACCATGGCATTTCGTGGCGATTGGCAGCGCAGAAAAGAAAAAACAGATCCGAGCTGCAGCCGAGGATCTCGAGCGCTCGTTTTACCAAGGCCGTGCCGGAGATGAGTGGTTGGACGCGTTAAAACCTTTGGGCACAGATGCACAAAAACCCTACTTAGAACATGCACCTTGGCTTATCGCTATTTTTAGTCAGAAAAAAGGTGGGATCCATGCGGAAGACAAAAATACCAACTACTATGTCCATGAATCGGTTGGGATAGCTACTGGGTTTCTTATCCAAGCCCTGCATAATGCAGGACTTGCCACACTGACCCATACTCCTAAACCTATGAGCTTTTTAAGCGAGTTGTGCGGTAGAGATAAAGATAACGAACGTCCTTATATGTTATTGATTGCGGGTTATCCAAGTGAAGATGCAACTATTCCAGAGCACGCAACAGTGAAAAAATCACTCGCCGAAATCGCTTCGTTTATTTAAAAGTTTGGATCAGCTAACTATCGCTGCACAGCTAGCTGATCGCCTTCGTTTAGGCCACTGATAACAATCGTTTTATTACCAGTCTCTTCGCCCAACCTGAGGTAGCGTTTGTGAAGCTGGCCACTTTCTATTACTTCAACCATCGCCAATTGACCATACTTGCTGATCATATTCGTTGGAATTTGGATAACCGCCTGCTCGCCAAGCACAAGCTCAACCAGCGCGTACATGCCAGGCACCACATTTTGCAGCAAAGGCATATCCAATTTAATAATAAAGCTGCGCGCTTGGCTGTCGGCAATTGGCACCATTTCCGACACACGCGCGGTTTGGCTTATGTCTAGCGCAGGTATGCGCACCTTAATCTCGCTTCCTAACTGAATATGCTTAACTTGGCTCTCGCGAATTGGCGCTTCAATCTGCAATTGTAATGGATTGAATAGCGATATAATGGCGCCACCGGGGCTAACCATGCTGCCTGGCTCTTGTAAGCGCGCTACCACTTTACCCGAAATAGGGGCTGTGATTTGCGTGTAACCCAGCGCGACTTCAGCGCTACGATACGCTTCTTGTAATGCCTTATCTTGCGCTTGTAACTCGTTCACTGTGGCTTGCCACTCATCCACTTGGTTAATCGCGATAAGCCCTTTTTCATTAAGAGATTTATTGCGTACTAATTGCTTAGTCGCTTGCTCTAGCTTGGCTGAATTCGCCGCTTGCTGCGCCGCCACTCTTTGCAGCTCAGCTTTAAGCTCGGCATCATCGAGTGTTGCTATCAGCTGTCCCGCAGTGACTTTATCACCGGCTCTGACGTTAAGCGTTTTAAGCTCCGCCAATAACCGACTGGACACTAACGTATTTTCTTTTGCGACTACGCTCGCAGGCACTTGTTCAATCATCGCAATCAACGACTTTTGCACGGTATAACGTGCGCCTTGATAGGCTGGAAGTTCAGACTTATTGCCCGCAGCTAGCTTATTTTGGAATCCACCTGCAAGCCACACGACCATTAATAATAGGCAAAAAATAGCAAGAACAGGAATAGCGATTTTATTACGAGACATGAGAAGACTCCTGAACTGATGAGGCATTAAGAGATTGATTAGGTGTCGATGAGTCTTTGAATACTAAGTAGTAAACGATAGGCACGACCAACAGTGAAAATAACGTTGAAGCAATGATCCCGAAGATAATAGCGAGGGCGAGGCCACTAAAAACGGGATCTAAGATAATCACCAAGTTGCCTAATAACGTCGTGCCTGCTGTAAGTAATACCGGTCGCATTCTTACACTTCCCGCCGCGATCAATGCGTCGATAAGTGCCATACCAGCCGCACGAGACTGATTAATAAACTCCACCAAAATCAGGGAATTTCTCACCACGATTCCGGCCAGCGCTATCATCCCTATCATCGCGGTCGCTGTAAATAACACAGGCTCTGGCGCACCTGCAACCACACGCTCACCAAATTGATTGAGTAACCAAAAGCCCGGCATAATCCCTATCATAGTGAGGGGAATTGCCGACATAATGATAAGTGATAAGCTACTAGATGCCGTTTGTATCCGCAGGATGATAAATATCGCCACCAGTGCAAATGCAAATGCGATCCCCATATCTCTAAACACATCAATGGTAATACGCCACTCACCTTCACCTTTAAAGGTATAATGAGTTCCCTCTAACATTGACCAAGTGACTCCTCCGCCACTGTGTAAAAAGGTGCGAGATGCCCAATTGCTTGGTGTTATCTGTTGGTTTTCATCCGCAACCACATCGGCAATCACCTCAGCTGGGGTACGGCCATTTAGCTCCGCAAACACATAAATCACTTCTTGTAGGTCTTTTCGAAGGATCACGGGAGCCGTAGGGATAGCTGTTAATTCGCCAAGTTCACCAATCGCTACAAGGGGCCTCGCGGCCTGCTCTAAGCCATATTCTTGAGTGGTTTTAGCCAACTCCTGACGACCACGAACTTGCATCGCCAATACGTTTTGCCATTGATTACGCTGCGCGTAACTCACACCTAACTCGATGGGCACCGTTGCGACTTCACCTTGAGTATATAAAAAGCCTGCTGACATGCCGCGGCTTGCAACCACTAAAGATTGATTAATATCCTCTGTGGCCATACCTGATAACGCAGCCTTTTGTTTATCAACCACAAACCGCTTTAACCATGTTGGCGAAGCCATTGAGGTGTCAACCTCAACCACATGTGGCTCCTGCCTTAAACGATGCGCTAACCTCTGGGCTGCTTGCTCTTGCGTTTCACGAGCAACAAACGGATCTGCATAAACCTCAGCAACGAGTGTACTTAATACCGGAGGTCCCGGTGGCACTTCCACCACTTTTACTTGCGTCAAAGTTTGGTTAAAAGGCTGAAGCTTTTCACGCAGTCGCATGACGATGGCGTGAGATTGATGTTCGCGTTCACGCTTATCCACCAGTAACACCCTAAGTTCGGCAAGATGCGTACCACTACGACGATAATAGCCTCGCACCATACCATTAAAATCCATACTGGAAGGCTTACCGACAAAAGCGGCGATGTCGGTCACTTCAGCTTCTGACCAAACGATTTGCTGTACTTGCCTCGTCATTGCGGCCGTTTGCTCAAGGCTGGTTCCCTCGGGCATATCTATCAGTACTTGGATTTCACTTTTATTGTCAAACGGCAGCAATTTCAGTGGTACGGCCCTAAAAATAGGGAGGCTCACACTTGCAACAAATAACCCTAACACACCCCATAATAACCACTTGGCTTTGCGTGGGTTTTGTAAAATTGGCAGCATGATTTTGCTGTAGTAGGAGTCTTGAGGCGCGACTTCACTTGTTTTTGTATCCGCTTTGAGTAACTTTTTAGACAGCCAAGGCGTCACTAAAAAAGCCACTAACGTCGAGGCAATGACACTAATGGGGACGTTAAATGCCATGGGTGCCATATATGGGCCCATCATGCCAGTAATAAACGCCAATGGAATAAACGCCATAATGATAGTTAACGTTGACATCAAAAGCGCAGATTTGATCTCGACCATAGCAGCGACAATGTTGTGATCTGTGTCAGCTGCCGCGCCGCGATGAATAAAGCGGCTAATATTATCAATCCCAGTGATTGGGTCATCGACCAACAATCCCAGCGACAAAATAAGCGCAAACAAGGTGACCCGATTAATGGTGTAACCAAACGCAAAGTCCAACCCAAGTGTAATGCCATAGCAAATTGGCACTGCAAGACCAACAACGATGGCAGGCCGCCAACCTAAAAATACACCGACAAATATCACAACGGTAAATACCGCAAAGGCCAAGCTAGAGGTAAGATTATTGACTTTGTCATTGGCCGTCTCACCATAGTTTCTTAATACTTTTACCGATACCTCAGCGGGAAGGATCTCCTGTTGTAGCTGGGTTACAAGCGCTAAACTTTGCTCTGCAACCGTTACCGCATTACTTCCCTTTTGCTTCGCCACGCCAATCGTCACTAATGGTGCATCAGCCTGACTGTCGCTGCTTGCTAACCACTGATAGCTATCGGGTTCACTAGGACCATCAATAACCTGAGCAACTTCTTTTAAAACAATGGCACGGCCATTGATTACGTTCACCGTGAGACCTTCAAGTGCCGACTTATTACGAAGAACATCACCAGATTCAAAGGCAATCGTATTACTGCCTGCCGTCACTTGCCCGACACGTGTCACTAGATTACTACTTTGGATAGCACCTAAAACATCCATTGGTGTTGTTTGATGTGCAGCAAGCGCAGCTAAGTTCAACTCAACCCTAAGTGCTCTCGTGCGCCCGGTAATAACTGAAACCTCGCTGGTGTCTGCGATGCTCTGTAACTGGATAGCTAGCTCTTGTGCAAAGCGCGTTAGCGCGTAGTCATCATATAGTTGCGGCTTGGAACTTGTCAGTCCAAGCATAAGAATCGGAACGTCATCGACTTCTATTGGACGGATCTGCCACTGAGTGACAATTCCCGGCATAGTATGCTGATTGGCATACAGCTTAGTGTAGGTGTTGAGAATGGCTTTCTCCCTGTCTTCACCCACATGAAATCTTAAAGTAACAACCGTGCCGCCGGTTTGGGTCGTAGAATAGACGTGTTCAACGCCTGGAATTTGCAGCAGTAACTTTTCAAGTGGAGTGGTGACCAATCGTGCCACTTCTGGTGAGGCAGTATTTGGTACCGACACATGAATATCCAGCATAGGCACCACTATTTGTGGCTCTTCCTCTCGTGGTGTCATTTGCAATGCAAATAATCCAAGTACCACAGCGCACAAGAAGATAATCGTTGGCAAGCTGCCTTGTAGAGCATACCGAATGACACCATCTAACTTTTGCATCTCAGTCGTTCCTAGTTACTCTGCACTTGAGGCGCAGAACAGCTGATATAAACTCTCGAGTAGTACAGCGACTCGGCTATCTTTAACCTGATAATAAATCGTCGCCCCCTCACGCCTAGTTGCTACGATTTCTGCCTTTCTCATGCTGGCTAAATGTTGTGATAAGGCAGACTGCGCCAACGGCACCATTTCATTAAGCTGGCTAACACTGAGCTCTTGCTTTTGCAATGCACACAAAATCATCAAGCGATTTTTATTCGCCATAAGCTTTAACAAGGCTTCTGCCTGTTCGGCATTTTGCGCCATTTGCTGCAGTTCCATGTTGACTCCCAAAAAAATAAATGTGCTTAAAGTATAGACACAAACATTAGCAATGTCTAATATTAGAAATTTCTAATATTAAATGTGACACTCATTATGACCTTACATCCTCGTTAACCTGAGGTTTGGATAAGAAATGGCTAATTCATTATTTTTAGTCAAAAAGGCTTTTCTTCTTGTCTAGCCAGCAAGATTTAGGGAAAACAAGGCGTATTTACGCACCAATAGCGAGCTATTGGAAGTGAATTCAACGCAGTTAGCGCTAAAACTGGCTGCTAGAAAGGCATTAATTATCCGCAGCTCAGGTTATTTAGATTAATCGCTGGTGTTATGTTTGCCATTTCTTTACTGCTCACACATTTTGTCAACCCACATTGGGTTTGGTTTAGTGTGTTTATTTGTGTCAATTTAGTGCAGTCTGCTTTTACTAACTGGTGCCCTATGATCGTTATATTGAAGAAACTTGGCATTCAGGAAAGGTGAGTCATAATGAAACCGATAACCCAATAAGGAGCTATATATGCTGATATCTGCCCAAGATGTATTAAAGACAGTAAAGCCTAATCAACGCTGCATTGACGCGGTACAAGCAAAATCAGAGATTGCACAAAACAATGGTCTGGTTATCGACGTGAGAGAGCCGGCTGAACATAGTCAAAAGGCAGCCAACGGCGCGGTAAATATCCCAAGAGGATTGCTAGAGTTTAAGCTTCCAGAGCTGGAAAAAGACGCAGACAGGCCAATTTATTTACACTGTGCTGCTGGTGGCCGTGCTATTTTTGCCGCAGAGCAACTAACACGTATCGGTTACACCAATGTCAGCGTAATTACCTGCAAAGCTGAAGTGGTGTGTGACACTTTATAAAAAAGGAGTGCTGTGCAGCACTCCTTGCACTTTTCTTATGCGCGGTTTGGAATAATTTTTATTTCTACTCGGCGGTTTTGTGCCTTACCTTGCTCAGTATCGTTGCTCGCGATTGGCTGAGACTCACCCATGCCCTCTGCGTATAATCGCGCAGGAAGTACCTGCTGTGATAATAAATACTGCTTTACGCTATTCGCGCGCTGTTCAGACAAAGTCTGATTGAAGCTCGCTGAACCAGTAGAGTCTGTATGCCCGACAATCGTTAAGAATGTCTTATCGTACTGCTGCATCACGCGCGCGATGCCTTGAAGTGTATTATAAAAACCAGGGCTGATAGCTGACTTACCTGTCGCGAAGGTAATGTTTGATGGCAACACTAAGCGCATTTGATCGCCTTCACGAACCACCTCAACCCCCGTGCCAGCAAGCTCTTGGTTAAAAGCGGCTTCCTGCTTGTCCATATAGTTACCAATTGCGGCACCTGCAATTGCACCAACCGCAGCACCAATGGCAAGACGCTTATCTTTGTGGTTACCAGTAGCCTTACCTAACACCGCACCAGTTGCAGCGCCAATCGCCGCACCTTTACCTGTGTTATTCATTTCACATCCAGACAAAGCAACCACAACGGCTGCACCAATTAACATATTTCTTGCAATCATCTTCCCACCTGAGTTCGTTTCAACTTGATTGTCTATATTGTTGCAATAAACAATTAACTCTGGCTGAAGCCTTGTTGGTTTTTTTAAGGATGAGCAGGGACTAAGTCGCTTATATGCTCAGAAACTGGTGGCAGTTTATATTTTGCAACCACAGCATCTAGCTGCTTTTTCTCAGCCAATTGCTTCATCGTTAAACGAATGGTTTGCGCAAGCTCGGTGCCGCTGAAGCGTTTGCTCATTGCCATATGGCCATAAATCGGCTGAGCGTGGTGATAGGAGACTTTTTTCAACTTTTCAATGGGCTGACCAAGCACTTCCATCGCCACCTCAGCGGTGTCTTCAACTGCGATCACAAGGTCAACACGTCCTTTAAGCAATAAATCAAATGCCACTTGCTCACTAAACACAGGGACTTTATTGAGTTGACGGTCTTCATCAAAGCGAGGGTAAAAAACGCCGCCACGCATCACCGCAATCCGCTTGGTATAAAGATCCGTATATTGCTCCACCCGAATATCGCTGTCTTGCTTAGCATAGAACACAAACGAAGATGTCAGCGCCATGTAGGCGGGTTCGACAAAGTCGATTAACTTTTCTCGTTGAGGCGTACGGATCAAGCCACCCATGATGTCTACCTCACCTTGCGCTATCATCCGCATACAGCGAGAGAAAGGACAGGGAACGGCATTTATTTGATAATCAACACCAGCCTGAGCCTGCACCGTTGCCAATATATCTAAGATTAAACCTTGCACTTCACCATTGTCTTCAATAGTGCTATACGGTGGCGCGTGATCAACAGCGACATTAATTTGCTGAGCAAAACAAGAGAAGTTCGCCAACAAATAAATAAACACGGCGATAAAAAAGTCATTCGCATAATACTTATCCAACTGAGGCGCACTCGTGCCAAAAGTCATAAATATGTCATATAAAATTGTGAAGATATAAGGTTAACAATATCACAAGGTACACTATGTTTCTGAAAATATTTTACCAGTTTTTGTTATTAGGATGTACGAGCTTTGGAGGACCCGCAGCCCACCTTGGGTTCTTTAAAAAACACTTTGTCGATAACTTAAAATGGCTGAGTAACGAGCGCTATGCCAGTATGATCAGTCTGTCACAAATACTGCCAGGACCGGGGTCTAGTCAAGTTGGATTCGCGATTGGTTTAGAAAAAGCTGGAATACTAGGAGGGATCGCCGCCTTCTTAGGGTTTACGCTACCGTCTTTTTTGCTCATGATCATGCTGGCATTAACCGCTGAGCAGCTTTCGGGCACTGCGTTGAATGTCATCGATGGGTTGAAATTGTTTGCTGTTGTCATCGTTGCCGATGCGGTAATGAGTATGGCGAAAAGCTTTTGTAAAACCACAGCACTCAAATTCGTCGCATTTTTCGCCACATTCACGCTGTTGATGCTGCCGAACTTAAGCGCACAATTGGGTGTGCTTATGGTGCTTGTCGTTGCTGGTTACTTTTACTCATTTAGCAATGCGCCAAGTAAACCGAGTCAATCAAAAAGCCAAATCAACTGGTCTGTATTTGCGCTCTTTATTGGCCTATTTGCGTTAACCTTTGCCGCGCTACCAAATCAACTATTTGCCGAGTTTTATCAGGCAGGCGCTTTAGTTTTTGGCGGCGGTCACGTCGTGCTGCCGCTACTACAAACTAGTGTTGAGGGAGTCGCGCAAGAAACCTTCTTAACAGCTTATGCTGCCGCGCAAGCCATTCCAGGGCCGATGTTTACCATCGCAAGCTTTTTAGGCGCCGTTGTCGACAATATCCATCCCATTTTGGGCGCAGCGATTGCAACGCTCGCTATTTTCTTGCCGGGCCTACTGTTAATGTGGGCGTTTAACCAACAGTGGCAATCACTTATTGCATTGCCAAGGTTTGCAAGCATCAGCGCGGCCTTAAATGCCGGTGTTGTGGGAATTTTAGCCGCTGCGTTTTATCAACCAATTTGGCTTTCTGCGGTGCATAGTTTGCTCGATATCATCGCGGTGATATTAGGTTTTGCAGCACTTAAATGGCTAAAGCCCGCGATATGGCAATTGCTTATTGCCTTTATGGTGTTTGGGGTTATCGCTGGAAGTGTGTAGGCCACCTTTCAGTGGCCTGGCTGATTATTCTGAAGTTGCGTCAGGTTTGCTACCGGCGCGTACTTTCACGCGGTGTGCGCCAAAGTAGTCACTCACACTTTGGTATGGACGTAACCCAAATGCTGGCATTACGCTTAGCATGTAGTCCAAAATATCGGCTTGTAGATGCTCATAAAACACCCAGCGTTTATCGCGACTAAAACAATAAAACTCCAGAGGCAAACCATGCTGCGTGGGGGCAAGCTCCCTGACCATACATAAACAATCTTGATTAATGGCATCATGCTGCTTCAAGTAGGCCTCTGCATAGCGTCTAAATAAGCCTAAATTGGTGATATCGCTTGGTACCTCTTCAAGTTTTTCCAGCAGTGGATATTGCTCGGTTAGCGACGCTCGCTTTTGCTCAGCCAACGGCTCAATGCTAGTAAAATCAATATGAATGGCGCGTTTGATGCGACGTCCTGCTGACTCTTGCATTGCACGCCAGTTTTTAAATGAATCAGAGATCAACATATAAGTTGGTATGGTGGTGACGGTGTTATCCCAGTTACGAACCCTAACGGTATTTAAACCCAGATCTATCACCTCGCCGTCTGCACCAAATGCGTCAACTTGGATCCAGTCGCCAGTGGTTACCAGTCGATTAGCTGCTATTTGAATACTCGCAACCAATCCCAAAATCGTATCTTTAAATACCAAAATGATGACTGCCGCAATCGCACCAAAACCGGAAAGAATATAGGTCGGTGATTTATCCACCAAGATACTGACCACCAATATAGAACAAACTATAAATATCAGTAGCTTAATTACTTGAATAATCCCTTGGATCGGCACTTCTTTGGCGAATGGAAAGAGGTTATAAACGCCATTACCTAAATTGACTAAACTGCTAAATAAAAACCCAGATGCCACCACCAACATAACGTACACCAGTGTTTCCATCACGATAAACACCCAAGCTGGCGCGACAAATAGACGCTCGTGGTAGGCGGAAAAGACCAGTAAACACAATACAAAGGCAAAGCGGCCGCTAAATTTACTTAACTGAGGGGAAAGGTGACCAATTTTACGCGGTGAAATATGGCGCGCGAGGTTTTCTACATTGGGTAGCACTAAACGGCGGATCACCCAATATAAAAGCAATAACCCAACAACCGCAACACCGTTGGTGAATAACGCACTGATCACAGTGCCCTGCGGTAACTCTTTTAACCACGGTTGAACGACATCATGAAGGTGATCAAACTTCATAGCTGTTTTAGCTCCTCATTGAGCGTGTCATTTGGCTCAGTCGAATGCAGCCAATGCGCTTCGAGTTGGCAATCTTTGCGTTGCCAAACTTCATTCATAAAAGATTGAAACTGTACACGATAGGCTTTATCGGCTTGATAGTTACCAAGTGGCACTTTTTCCATCGCGATGTAGTCTATTTTTACATCAATTGCATCCAAGCGTCCAAGCGTAAATGCACGGCAAATATGCTCACCCTCTAACTCATAAGCCAAAGTCGCGTTGAGCATGCCGTCAAGTTGCTCAGATAACACTTCAAGGGCAAACGCTGCACCACCCGCCTTTGGTTTGAGCAGATGCTTAAACGGACTATTTTGATGCGCATGTTTGGCTTTAGTATGACGAGTACCTTCCACAAAATTAATTACCGTTGTGGGATGATCACGAAAATTGCGACAACTGGCTTTGGTACGCTCTACATCCATCCCTTTAAGCTTAGGGTTTTTGGCGATCTGCGCTTTACTCGCACGTTTCATAAATGGCATGCCCATAGCCCATGCACCAGTACCAATGAAAGGCACGTATTTTAATTCATCTTTTAGGAAAAATTTAGGTGCAGGTAGTACCTCCATGGCACTAAGCACAACGATATCAAGCCAGCTAAGATGATTGGAAATTAACAAATACCACCCTTGAGCGTGTAATTCTTTTGGCAAGCTCACTTGGATTTTGTCGCACGCGATGCGCAAACCTAGGTAATTGCCTTTACACCACATACCGTAAAAAAAGTGCAGTGCTGTAGAGATAAACTTAACTGGCACAAGCAATTTTATGATGCCAAACAATAGCACCAATAAACCACACACAAAGGTATTCACCAGCAGCCACACACTGGCCGATAGCCCGAGAAACCACTTAGGTAGTATTTGTTTTAACATCACAACATCCTTCTACTACTTTTTATCGGCAAGCTCCACAAGTTGTGCGTCTTTGGCTTGCCACAAGGCGTTTAATTCGGATTGAAAACGCACTCTAAATTCGGGATCATTCGTGTAGTCGCCGACCAAGTTTGCACTGACCGGCATTACTTCCACCTGAACATCTACTGACTTAACTTTACCAGCGATAAAGTCTGCAAAAGTTGGTACACCACCGGGATAATGGATGGTGACATTCACCACTTTGCTGATTTGCTCACCCATAGCCTGCATCACAAATGCGATGCCTCCCGCTTTTGGTTTAAGCAGGTGTGTGAATGGGCTTTTCTGCTTACTATGCTTGGATTCGGTGTAACGCGTACCCTCAACGAAGTTTACAATACTCACTGGCATTGTTTTAAACTTTTCGCATGCTTTTCGCGTCGTTTCTATGTCTTTACCACGCAGTTTAGGGTTTTTCTTTAATTGCGACTTGCTGGTTCGCGTCATAAAAGGAAAATCGAGCGCCCACCAAGCAAGACCAAGGACAGGTACGTACAGCAATTCTTTTTTCAAAAAGAAATTCAAAAACGGGATTTTGCCATGAAGCACGCGCTGCAACACTAAGATATCCACCCAACTTTGGTGATTGGCGATAACCAAGTACCAGTCTTTGCGTTTTAGCTCATTCAACCCGCTAACATTGAGCGTATACGGCGCAATGAGGTTTTGGCTCACTGAATTACACGCGACCCAGTTACTTGCGCACGCTTTAGCAATATAGCTCATGGCTTTTTGCAATGGTGGGATCGGCAGTAGCTTAATCAAGCCACAAATAAAGATCGGTATAAACCAAAATATAGTGTTAACGGCATACAGCAATATGCTGATCACTTTACGAATAAACGACATTCATTCCCTCATCGTGTTTTACGGCAGAGCTGTATCATACCTTGAAAATCACACACAATTAAGCCGACCAGTTGGTCGGCTATAATTTATTCCATTTCACTATTTGAAAATCAATCTTCGAAGTAAGTATAACCTTCAAGTCCGGCGTTTAACTCTTGTAGATACTGAGCTTTAATTGACTCCGGCAACGACAACGCTGCGATCTGCTGTGCGTAATTCTCAGATAGCACCGCTTTGTCATAATGAACAAAGCGCAGTACATCTTCAACACTGTCGCCCTTGATTGCATTAGTGAGTTTATAACCCTCATCACAAAGCTCAACGTGTACTGAGTCTGTGTCACCAAATAAGTTATGTAAATCACCCAATATTTCTTGATAGGCTCCCACCAAGAACATCGCAACGTGATATTGCTCTCCCGGCACATACTCAGGAATGGGTAAACTTGACTCGATACCCGCGCCCTCAACATAACTGTTGATTTGACCGTCCGAATCACAGGTAATGTCCTGAATAATCGCTCTTTGCGTCAACGGCTGATTGAGCTTGTCGATAGGCATCACCGGAAATAGCTGGTCAATACCCCAAACATCCGGCAGTGATTGGAACAACGAGAAGTTCACAAACAGCTTATCAGCCAGCTTTTCATTGAGGTCGTCTAGTACTTCTCGGTGTGCTCTCGCATTCTCATTTAAGCACTCACGCACTTTATGAAGTGTCGTGAAGTAAAGCTGCTCAAGCTGCGCCCACTCTTGCATGCTGATCAAACCATGCACGTATTGGTCGTGTGCATCGCTGAACAAGTGCATAGCGTCATGATAAGTTTCTAAAGCCATGCGAGGGGTCAGTTGTGACAACGAATGCCATAACTCTTGCAACACCAATGGGCTGGTATCTTGCGGCTGCACCGGTTCGACTTGATTTGGCGCTTTTTCTACGTCGATCACATCCGTGATAAGCATCGCGTGATGGGCAGTTAATGCTCGGCCAGATTCAGTAATAATATCCGGATGCGGAATGTTATTGAGCTCCGCAATATCATGAAAAGCATGCACCACATTTTTCGCGTATTCCGCCACCGTATAATTCATTGAACATGAACTACGAGAACCTGAGCCTTCGTAGTCCACTCCGAGGCCACCGCCAACATCAACGATACGCAGCGGAACACCTAGTTGGTATAGCTCAGCATAGTGACGCGCACACTCTTTAAGCGCACGTTGAATATCGCGAATATTGGCAACTTGCGAGCCGATATGGAAGTGTACCAACTGCATTAAGTGCAAACGATTATGCGACTTAAGTAGCTCAACCGCTTGCAGCACTTGGCTAGCAGTAAGACCAAACTTGCCTTTTTCACCACCAGTATTTTGCCACTTGCCTTTACCAACTGAATTAAGGCGAATACGAATACCAATCGACGGTTCAATGCCTAAATCGTCGATTTCCTGTAATAAGGTATCTAGTTCAGAGAGCTTTTCAACGACTATGTTTACTTGATGACCCATCGCTTGACCAATGCAAGCTAAGCGCAAAAACTCACTGTCTTTGTAGCCGTTACAGACAATGGTAATAGGTTGGTGTGCCACACCCAAAATTGCCATCAGCTCAGGCTTAGAACCGGCTTCAAGGCCAACAAGACCGCTTGGATGAGCCAATAACTTGCTGACAACCGAGCGCTGCTGATTCACTTTTATTGGGTAAACACAAGTGTACTGGCCTTGGTAATCACGTTGAGCTCGTGCAGCAGTAAATGCTTGAGTCAAGGTATCGACACGATGTTTTAAAATGTCGGTAAAACGCACCAAAACCGGCAAAGTTAGCCCCTGCGCTTTAAATTGCTCAGTTAACTCTGGAAGAAGAATTGGTGGCTTAGTGCGATCACCATCAGGAAACGCCACTAACTGGCCCTGTTCATTGATATCAAAATAGCCGTCACTCCAGTGAGTAACGTTATAGATAGAACGTGCTGTTTGCAGACCCCAAGTCATTGCTGCTCTCAATTAATTCTTTATAAAGCTTCATTCTAATACGCGAGGCTAGTCAATGCGACCTAAAGTTGCGTTTTCATTAGCTTACAAACCTGAAAAATAGCCCATGCTTGATTAGGACTAATATGAGGCAAAGTACAAAATGTTGACTAAAATTGATTGAGCAAAGGCGCAAGCACTGGCAAAATTGCCTTAATTTTTATCAAGTGTGAACACAATCATGGCAAACTTAGAAGCAAACCGTTGGTTTACAGAAATTAGCGACCGCGATGGCAGCGCTTTTTCACTTAGAGTCAACAAAAAATTAGACGAAATCCAATCACCATTTCAAAAAGTAGAAATGTTTGAAACGACGGATTTTGGTAACCTGATGATCATTGACGGTTGCACTATGGTGAGCACGCGTGAAAACTTTTTCTATCACGAAATGATGAGTCACCCGGCGCTATTCTCGCACCCTGCACCTAAAAATGTTGTGATCATTGGCGGCGGCGACTGTGGCACATTGCGTGAAGTATTAAAGCACCCTGGCGTTGAAAAAGTAACTCAGATTGATATCGACGAAGTTGTGACGCAAATGTCTTTGAAATACTTCCCTGAGCTTTGTGAGTCTAATAACGATCCTCGCGCAACTGTGATGTTTGATGATGGCATCAAATATATGCGTGAAGCCGAAGCAGAGTCTATCGACGTTATCATCGTTGATGGCACCGATCCTGTTGGCCCTGGTGAAGGTTTATTCAACCACGCATTCTACAAGAGCTGCTTAGCAGCGCTTCGCACTGGTGGTATCATGATCCAGCAAAGTGAATCACCTCTGATGCACATGCCGTTGCTACTAGAAATGCGCGATGCAATGTTGGAAGTGGGCTTTGTTGATCTGCAAACCCTGCCTTTCCCACAACCAATCTACCCAAGCGGCCTGTGGTCAGCAACAATGGCGCGTAAAGATCAAAAGTTTGCCGGATTCCGCGAACAAGACGTTGATAACGCAACATTTGATACTGAGTACTACAACACAGGTATTCATAAAGGTGCATTAGCAACACCTAACTTTATGAAGCGTGCTTTCGAAAAGTAGGCCCAGTCAAAATATAAACTCAATTGTTAAAGTGTAGTGGCCTCATATCTGACTCTACAGCCTTGATGATTAGGTTAATATTTCACCTACCCTGAAGTTATGAGCGAACAGCAGACGTTCGCTCTAGCTCATTTTTGGACAAAAAAGTTTTAGGTCGTCGGCTGTATTAGATGACTTTCGGATAAAAATTTCTATGGGCTAACGCTTAGCTAACAGGAAAAATTAAATAAGCTAAGATCGAGCGAAGCGATGAGCTTATTTATTTTGTCCTTTTTGAGTGCATTGTTAGCTTTAATTATTACTTGATACTTTGTTTTTAGATTTAGAAAGCAACCTGAAATTATAGTCTAAAGTCTTGTTGTAATGAACTTTAACGGCTTTAAGTAATTCATCTTTGCTAAGATTATTTATATCTTCAGGCATTTTTAAAGAATAACTTTCACCAAATTTAGGGCCCGCCATACCTAGGTATTTGGCATTTTTAATATCAAACAGATTGAATGAAGACAAACTATATAGGTTAACTTGACCATAATCGGAATACTGATTAGATAACCTGATATCACACTCTATTGGTTCATTTATAAAGCGAACAAAAATATACTCAACTCCATAGGTTTCACCTAACTTCTCAAGGTAGCTTGCACCAAAAACATTTAGAGTTGGTTCACCACTCCAGGAATTAAAAGTCATTAGTTCTGAGTGTGAAACAGCCTTTTCAACAGGAATTATTATTGGAGTATTGTCAGATTCGGTAATTGCTTGACTTATAGCATTGATAGTTATGCTCTCTAAGTTAGAATCAATAGTATAACGACTACTTTCATTGTTAAAAACTGTCGCACCGTAATACTCTTGACATAGAGTATAGGGAGCGTTGTATTTAATGTGGATACCTATTTTTTTGCTAGAAATCGGTTTTTTTAATGATGTAGTACTACATCCGCTTAACAAAACAGAGATAAGTAATATAAAAGCCTTTAATTTCATTTTTATTTCCAAAATTTCCGTAAAGCTGACGCCTAAATAAGCGACGTAGAAAGGTTAGCAAAGAATGAGCGCAAACCTGCTATTTTGCGTCCTTTATTAAAGTGTTTGTTAGATGACCTTATTAGTATTGATTAGAATTCAACTCTAATTCCATACTTCTCTTCACAAGACTCAATGATTTCAACCAGGCCTCGCATGCCAGATATAACTGTTTCTGAAGACCTAGGGGGGCCATTTTTTAGCATTTCTTCCATGTTTTCCATTGCTGAATTTACTAGTTTGGCGTATCCACTTAGTGCATTACTAAATTCTGAATACTTCGCAGGCATCCATTTCTCTTGAGCTATTTTTGCGGTGCATTTACATAACTTTTCTAGCTTTCCATATTCATCTACATTGGTAGGTGCAATTAAGAACTGCAGGTTCTGTGAAACATTTTCTAACTCAGTCAAGTTAACTTCCTTAGCTTTCAAAGTTGGGGACAACAGCATAATAATTATTAACGTAATCGTTTTCATTGATATCTCATGTTCACCTAATGCTTGCCGTAAACGTCACAAAATAGCAGGCTAAAACTTGCGACGAAGGAGCACAGCCTGCGGTTTTGTACCCTTAGTTTAACGGCCTTGTTAGCAGCATATTTACTGCTACTAAAATTTATTATTTTTTAATTCTTTTAACTTCATTGAACCGGAATTTAACCCAATTAAATTACCCGCCTCTTTTTCTTTCATCCCCTGTAACCAAGTTCCGATAAGCTTCCTTGTCACTTTTGGGTCATCATGTCCTATGCCAAGTGCAAAAGAAAATACCCATTCAATATACCCAGCGCCAGAAGTAAACTTTTGTTTAGCAGTAAAATGATAAACCCCTTTAGTGTGGGTTATTTTTTCACAAGGAAATTGAAGCACTTCAGACTTATCAAGTCGCTGCATTGTAACTGAGCAAGATTTTGAGGCTACCTCAATTGTCATTTTACCCTGATGAATATGGGAACCAGAATAAAACCCCTCCCAAGAACCAGATAAGTCAAAGCTACTATTAGCCAAGCTGTCAAAAGAAGTTAGAAAAAATATTACAATTAAAAAAGTCTTCATAACCCAAGTGTTGCTAACGCTGTTGTCTGAGGAATCCCCAGATAATCATATTTAAAGTCAATGTGATGGACACGCACGGCATCGTTTTTTCTAATTTATTTCGCCAAAAACCAAATAGATAACAACACCATGCGTGATATCACTATCCTACACGATATGCTCAGAAAAAACTTCCCCCAAATTCATGCGCGGCGCCTTGATTCATTAATGCTAGCAACTGAGACTTTGCTCGATAGCAATCAACTCTCACTTACAGAGCTGGGTCGGAATATGAAGGGCCCTGTCGCTGCAAAACACAACATTAAACGTATGGACCGACTGCTTGGCAACACTGCCATGCATAACGACCGACTTGCTATTTACCGCTTTCATGCTCGCCTGACGTGTGGCGCTAATCCTATGCCTATCTTGCTGGTCGACTGGGCCGATGTGCGCGAGCAACTGCGGTTGATGACTTTACGTGCTTCCGTCAGCATTCAGGGACGCTCAATGATAGTGTATGAGCGCACCTTCACATTTGCTCAATACAACTCACCTAAGTCCCATCAGCTGTTCCTGGATGAACTTGCCAGCATCCTGCCTGATAAATGTATTCCACTCATCGTGACAGATGCTGGCTATCGAAATACCTGGTTTCGACAGGTCGATAAAAAAGGCTGGTTCTGGCTCGGGCGGGTGCGTGGTAAAGTCACTTATCAGCATAAGAACAGCGAAGATTGGCATGTAAATCAGGCCCTTTGCCCATCAGCAACTCCCCGTGGACGTTATATTGGAGAAGTAAAACATAAATCGCTGAGAAACATAAATCGCTGACACCCACCACTATTTTGCACCTTCCTAAGATACCGCCTAAGCTATAATTCTGCACTCAAAGGATTGAGGAAACCAAGCTATGGCTACTGCCCGTAAAAAGCAAATCAGTTTAACCGACACCAAATACTATCACTGCATCTCCCGTTGCGTAAGACGTGCCTTTCTATGCGGTGAAGATAAATTTACTGGCAAATCATACGAACACCGCCGGAATTGGGTTGAAGAAAAGCTCCTGATGTTGGGGGATGTGTTTTGTATTGATGTCTGTGCTTATGCCGTGATGAGTAATCATACTCACATTGTTTTATATATTGATGATAAAAAGTCTAAGCGTCTGTCGGATAAAGCGACTGTGATACGATGGCACAAGTTGTTTAAAGGCAATTGGATAAGCCAAAAGTTTATTGAAGATGAGCCACTGAGTGAGTCGGAGCAATTGATACTCGATGAGCTGGTTGATAAGTACAGAGAAAGACTCGCAGATATTAGCTGGTTTATGCGAGTGCTTAATGAAGACATCGCCCGCCGAGCAAATAAAGAAGATAATTGTACAGGTCGGTTTTGGGAAGGACGATTTAAGTCCCAAGCATTACTGGATGAGGCTGCACTGGCTGCTTGTCTCGCTTACGTAGACCTAAACCCAATTAGAGCCAGCATCGCCGCAACGCCTGAAACCTCAGACTACACCAGCATCAAAAAACGAATCGACCATGCGAAATTAGGTAAACAACCAAAAAGTCTATTACGCTTCGCTGGCAGCCCACGAAAACATATGCCAAAAGGCCTGCCTTTTGAGCTCAAATCCTATATTGAATTAGTTGAGCTCACGGGCCAATATATTCGAGTCGATAAACGCGGGTATATCAATGAAGCACAACCGATTCTTACTCGACTCAATATAGAGCCTGAAAACTGGATAAAACTCACTACGCAGTTTTCTCGGGTATTTCACGGTGCCGTTGGTCGAGAACGAACAATAACCGCTTACTGCGAAACACTGCAAAAACGACGACGGACAAACCTAACAAACTGCGAGCGCTTGTTGGCTTAGCAAAACTCAAATTCTCAACGCTAGAATTTCTTACTGTTGTATTTGCAGCGCGTTGTTGTGCGCGATAACCCAGCTTTAGTGTAGAGATACGCTTGAGTGCTAAAAATCAACTTATCTAGGAACGTTTTTGTTCCCTGTTCTTTAAGTATTTCCGTACTTTTAAATCTTACTTGCCAGCATAGATACAAATAATGGTGGGTGTCATTGATTCCTTCTAATGGTGGGTGTCATTGATTCCTTCAGCATAGATACAAATAATGGTGGGTGTCATTGATTCCTTCTAATGGTGGGTGTCATTGATTCCTTCTTGACCAGATAACGTTCATATGTGTTATAACCCCCATACCTGAGATGCTGAAAGAGCAATAGACAAAACCATAACGACAAAGGACAAGGAATTATAAAGTTTCCAGTGACCCTTTTGTTTTTTTGAAACTTTATAAAAAGTGAAAATCAAGCTTACAATAGAACCAAGCACCAAAAATGCTAATTTTTGCATCATGGGTGACCATGTAACATTTCCAGCACTTATATGATGATTGAAGAAAGCAGTAAACCACAGTAATAAGAGTGCATTGAATAGAATATAGAATTCTTTAAAACCAAACTTACTTTGAGAAGCGCCGCAGAATGGGCAAAAATAGGCTGTTGATTTACCAGCACTCACCATTTTAGGTAAAATTTTGCTTTTACACTTTTTACAAGTAGTCATAGAACACTCTAACGTCTTCGGGGTTACAACCCCCGTATAATGGGCGGATTAAGCTTGGCTAAAATTAGCGAAGAATGAGCGCAGCCAAGCTTTAGACGTCCATTCATTAATGCGTCTGTTATATGGCTATTTGCTATCTAGCCAACATTTAGAAAATATTATGTCATTAGAGTTGGAAACAATAAGCTTGTGAACATAACCCAAACCATGAACAGGGGCAAGGCCTTTACCAATCATATACACAGTATTAGATGAGGCAATTAGTTTTTCATTAATACTTACCGATGCTTCATTGTTTAACAATAAGCCTTCGAATAACCCGTGGTAACCCGCCATAACATGAATTGCTTTATTTAACTCTTGCCCTTGCAATCTTTTTGTCGTGATCCAAAGGTTTGAATGATCCACAAGTTTGTTTTTCGGTAATTCAGACAAGCTATTAATTATGTATTCTTTGGCGCTTTTCAAATAAGGTTTATGAGTTTCCATATTACCTTCAGCAAAATTTATCGCTTTTGAAACAGAGACAATAACTTTTGAGTTGTTAGTTTTATAGAAAATTGCAGGTAGCTCATAAGATACGGGATGGCTTAAATCGGATTTCCATTTGACAGGGTACTGATTTAACTCGCAAGGGTCAGAGTCGGCATAAACTAAGCTAGAAGCTAAAAATACCATCAAAACTAAAAATTTACGCATACTTTCCTTAGCCATATAACGCTTTAAACAGTGGAAAATGCGAGCGCAGCGAGCGATTTTCCGATGATTTAATTTGTTAGGTTTATCTAGCAACAATATCAACTTGATATACCCTGTTAAACTCATTTATAGCGCCACTACCAATATTACTTTCACTGTCTGAGCAAAAGTTACTATTGGTGCATTCTATTCTTGTAACGGGGCCTATATCTTGCCCCCCTCTAAATGAAAAGATACTTGTACAAGATGTTGGTTCTTTGCCAGCTGAATTTACACACAAAAAAGCCATTACTGGTTTCCAATTACAAGGTGTGTTCGGTTCTAATTCTTGTAAAGGCAATCTAACCGAATATGCAGATCCTTTTATGTCAGGGTAGTAGTCAAATTCGAACTGCTGAGCAATACGTTTTCCTAATGCCAGATGGTACGTTGTACACTGATTTAGCTCAGTGGTTGTTCGATATTCCACCTTAAATTTGTATGAAAAGCTTCTGTCGATACCACCTGTTATATCAATAAAATTTTCGTCCGGAGCACTCGATTCAACAAAACCGCCTAGTGACGAGCAACCTACCAAAAGAAGTGTAATTATCGCTAATTTTAGAATGTGGCGCATAGTAAACCTAACGCCGCAAATAAACGGCGAAAAATAGCAGGCTAAACTAAGCGAAGATTGAGCGCAAGCCTGCTGTTTTGCGTCCACTGTTTAATTAATTTGTTATACCCCGTTACGGTAAATCATTTCTTTTTGAATAGCAGCAATCACCATCTAGAAGCCTAAAAACATCATCTTCAAGCTCAACATAGAGCTTCTCAGATAGTCTAGCCTTGTCAGTAATAGTGGGAGCAGCCTTATCTTTTGGTAAGTAGATTGGTCTCATTGAATTTACAGAGCTTACTTGTCTAGACTGTATATGCTGTAAAGTTTGAGCATTGAGAAGATGAAGTTGAACGTTAGAGTCAAGTGCATATTCTAAATCAGAGTAACCAACTTCAACGCTTACCATACAACGTTCTAAATCATATAACCAAGGTAAGAGAATATAATCAACTTGATTTGATTCAAGCAAGCTCTCAATATACTTGCGACCATCCTTAGTAAGAGTAATTGAATGATCCCATTCTTTACGTTCAAAATAACTTGAGATCTTATGGGCAGGTAATTTGCCTAGGGATACTGGTATATTCCCCGACTTTGTGATGCCCTTACCCACAGATGCGTTAAAACTGTTAGAAAAGTTAGGGCTAAGTTCCTCACGTGCTGACTCATTATTGAAAACTGTCACGCCTTTGTAGAGGTAGCAGAATTGATTATTGTGTGACTCAGGTGTTAACACACCAATTCTTTTAGAAGTTAATTTTTCATTTTGTGTACTTGCACATCCCGATAAAATAACAATTAGAGAAATTAATATGGTGCGTAACATCTAAACTCCTTTAGGGGTATAACGCCGCAAATAAACGTCAAAAAATAGCAGGCTAAACTAAGCGAAGAATGAGCGCAAGTCTGCTATTTTACGTCCATTGTTTAATTAATTTGTTATATGCCTATTACTCAAAGACTACAGAGTTCATCTCTGGTTGTGCCTCAAACTTTGATTTAAAAAATAACACACAGTCGTCAGCGGTTGATATCTTTTCTCTACCAAGGAGTTTTTCTTTAAGGGAACGAGGTTTATCTATTTGGAACACCCATTCTAATTCTGATTTGGGATCATCACCCTCTTCGAAGTAAGTGGATGCGCCAAGCATATATTGACGGTTATTCCATGTAATGTAGCTATACCAGCCCCAATCCTCTGCATCAGGCTCTGTAAATTCAAACTCGGAATCCAATTCTTGTTTTAACCATTTTAAGAGTGATTCGCCATAAATTGGGTTAACAGGATTCTTATTTTCCTTTGAGACATCAAACATAGATGTTTTAAAACTAATGGCAATATGCATGATTCCCTCCAAGGCACATAACGCCACCTTAAACGGTGAGTAATTGTTGGCTAAAATGTGAAGCGGAGCCGAGCCAACTGTTACGAATCCGCCTTTAAGGTTTTGTTATATGAATATTTATTCAAATGCCCCCCTATGAATACACAAGGAATGAGCAATACAAGAGCTAAATAAGAGGATACGCCCTCATTAAAATTAAACACAGTAAATAGAACTTGCGGTAACAGACCGATACCAGCAACCATTTTGACATTCATACTCTTGGTGTCCTCATAGGTTCTAGCTGCGATATAGCCCGCGAGAAGAGTATAAATAATGCCAATTGGTACGTATAGCATTGCGACATATTCCGCACTAGATTGCTGAAAAGTCTCAGTACCCAAACGGCTTACTAAGTAATTCATAAGACCTAAAGTGACAAACTGCCCAAAAGCTAAAATACCTAAACCTCGACCAACAGCTGCTGGAGCTGAAGGCTGTTTACCTTTTAGGCATTCATTCAATGCCTTGTAAAGTAAGTAGATTGCAACTAAGGCAACATAATCAGAAAGATGCACAACGCTTCACCTTATTCATATAACGCTTGCCGTGAACGGCACAAAATAGCAGGCTAAAATTGGCGACAAAGGAGCACAAGCCTGCTGTTTTGCGTCCTTTGGTTTAGGCACTTGTTGTCTAATTAGCACATATAGCTAATTAGACAACTATCAGCTTTTGCAAGCTCAGCTAAAAACTCTTTTAAATGAATAAAGTTCTGGGTGATATACTTTCTATCTTCCTCTATGTCTTCAAAGCTTGGGTAAATTTCAGATTCATCAACCAGATTAAGAAAATTCTCTAACAATTGATTTTCAGATATTTTCGATAATTCGGACGAAATTTCTTTAGTTTGTTCAGTCGAGAAATATCTAGCTGGGCCATAACCAACATCTTCATCAGAAATAGGTATTCCCCCTAAAAATACAGAACCGCCCAGAGAAGTAGCTTCCCAAACACTTTTATTTAGTAAGAAATGAATTGCATGCCACGCTTTATCGACGTCACACGCTTTGCCACTGTCGTCTTCATATAAATACGATACTAGCTTAGACGGCTCTGCCAATATCTCATTTAGCCGTTCTTCACTCACGCTTTTTAATGACGCTATCATTGACATATTGTGAACTCCTTGATTAAGAAAACATAACGCCTTAATAAAAGGCGTAAAATAGCAGGCTGAAATTAGCGAAGAATGAGCGCAAGCCTGCTGTTTTGCGTCCATTGTTTAATTAATTTGTTATGTTCTCTTTTTAAACTGTATGTATTTAACGTGTACTTTATTACCGACAGTACCAAATGCTTTGGGTAAGGCTTTTGCCTTTCTAAGCCCTCTCAATATTGCACGTGAGTGTATTCTAATTGGATTGAGGCTCAATATTTTAAGGTTTATTACTTTACCTTCATTTGTTACATCGAATTCTACGGTACCTTCTGTATTTGTTAAGGCACAGGCAGAAGGCAACGAAGAATTAAACCGTATTGTACTGGGTTCAAAAATACTGAACTTACCTTCAATTGATGTGGCGATACTAATGGGTTCATCTAGAAACTCAATGTCAGGGTCATTGCATGCTTTAGTGACACCAAACTGAACGCCAGCTAAAAGTAATAATGTACTAATCACGATGCCTCCTGAGTACATAACGCCGCAAATTAACGGCTAAAAATAGTTGGCTAAAATTTGTGAGGCACGAACAAAGCCAACTGTTTTTTGTCCGCACTTTTTGATTTACCTTGTTATGTTGCGACTTTATATTGCTCGTATTTTTTAGCATGCTCAGGACGACTCATTAGAGTGGCAGCTTTTATTAAATGCTCCCAAAATAAATGACCTGGGCTTTCATTGCCCTCTATAACACCATCCAATTCTTCCATAGCTAGACGAAGTTCATTCACAGATAAGTACTCAAGAAAGTCTTCTTCACAGTAGCCAAAGTCAGATTCTTTGATTTCAGTCGGAAGCAATTTATATGCTGCGAGTAACTCTGCTGATATTAGCTCCCACTTGTCACTGATACTCATAATTTTCCCTAGCAACATAACATTTTAGTATCGACCCAATGGGTCATTATTCTCATTGTACCAGCTTTATCAGAATAACTAACTTGTTGCTACAGATATATTTTTAATCATTATAGAAACTTTAAAAAGGATAAAAACGACCCAGTGAGTCGTTTTCTTGACGATAGAAGAAACACAATAACACTGTATATAAATACAGCTAAATTGGGACTAGCTCAATGAGAACTCGTTCATCATTTCTAAACCACATTGCAGAGTTTATGCTGACTAAGCAATATTCGCTCAGAACCGTTGATACATATCTTAAGTGGATTTCTTCCCAAATTCATTTTCATGATAAGCGTAACCCAGCTTCAATGGGCGATAACGAGGTTGTCGAATATCTCAACTACCTTGTACTTCAACGTAATGTGTCGCCTAAAAAACAAGCGCCAGCGTTAAATGCATTATCTTTTCTGTATAAGCAAATAATTAAACAGGAGTACGTAAAGCGGTTAAAGAGGCAGCCAAAAAAGCACAAATAACAAAACCTATAACGCCCCACACTTTTAGACATTCATTTGCTACTCATTTACTACAAAGTGGTGCAGATATTAGAACCGTGCAAGCTCAACTTGGTCATTCCGATGTGAAGACAACGCAAATATATACTCATGTTTTACAGCAAGGCGCAAACGGTGTTGTTAGCCCTTTGAGCAAAGTTTTCTAGCTTGTTATAGGTCACCTGCGGGTTCGTTTCTGACTCATACACAACGGCCCTATTTGATTGAATCTCGTTAATAAAGACTAATAGATAAAATTAAGACTTATTCAGATAAAGGGCTTAATTGCCCTTTATTTTTTCCAAAAACAACCGTTTTTGTTCTGGGGTTGCCTGTTGCCACCAATAGTCCAACATGCCAACCACATCTGGATGTGCTGATTTAGGCGCCGCTGGCGTAATTGCTCGTGTGGCAGTGCTTGGCGTTGAATAACGAGGAGCAGTGGATGTTGAAGGCTCACTTACCATCGTCGCCGTTAATTTAGGTCTTTCTTGCGTCACCACCAATGTTGTCGCTAACGATTCATTGGGTGCTTGCAACATAATCAACGGCTGATCTGCAAATGCCTTTGCCGCAACCACATTGTCAGGTCGGTTAAATTCAACCTGATACTCGCCGTCTTGATCGATACTTACTTTTGCCCAAAATGGCTTCGACTCTATGGTTTCGTGGTCGTCATAGCCCACTTCATACAAGTCGGTGTAACGCATTTTGACCGCATACTCACCTTTTGCTAAGTCTAGCTCTCGCACTTTGGAGAAGAATGAGTGTTCAATGGTTTTATCATCAACTTGCAAGGGAATAATTTCTTCAGGAAAACTTAGCAACGCAGCCTGTGAAAGCGGTGACAACAGTAAAACAGCGGTCGCAAGCGTATATTTTAAGCGCATCTATTCACTCCTTCGTGAGTACCAAATCATTATACCTTGATGAGATTACTGCATACCTGCTTATATCTCTACCCTTTTAATTGATGCGCAGCGGGATAACGCATCAAATCTATTGAGTCTCCTTGAGAGTTAGCTATGCTAGAGCAATTCAATATGCAGATAAGGAAGGACCATGAGTTCAGAAACTATTTTTACCAAAATTATTAATCGAGAGATCCCAGCAGACATCGTTTACGAAGATGAACAAGCACTCGCGTTTAGAGACATTAATCCACAAGCGCCATTTCACGTCTTAGTTATTCCTAAAACAGCAATTGCGACCATCAACGACGTGACGGAAGAAAATGCTCATCTTGTTGGTCATTTGTATGTTGTTGCAGCCAAATTAGCGAAAGAGCACGGCTTTGCAGAAGATGGTTATCGTGTAGTGATGAACTGTAATGATCACGGTGGTCAAACCGTATATCACCTTCATCTACATGTATTAGCTGGAAAAGAAATGGGCTGGCCGCCTTATCAAAATACGAAAAAAGTACCAGTTTAGATTATTCTCTGTTAAGCAATGTAAATAAGTAAGTTATTAACAGAAAATGCTAAAAGCTTACTTATTTCAACAAATTACATTTCAATACATATTCTGTACATAATTTCGATTTATTATTTCACTTTGTTATATAGCGGATTTCTCTATCTTGTACTAAAAATTCTAATACAAAAGGTCTGAATCCCATGTTAGCATTGAGAAATCGGAAAAATTAGAGTGTGTCCTAAAATGAGCAGTAGTGCTTTTTTGTTATTAGATAAAGAACCGGTTAACACCATTGGTATCAATGTGTTACAACCTTTGTTAAAAACCCAAGGGTTGGATGTTACGACTGGAACTGATATCTCAGATGTGCCTGAAGGCACTCGATTACTTTTCATCGAAACCGCAGTGAACGATTCTTGGGGTAAATTAAAAGAACAACTAGTCAACCTCAAAGTCAAATGCGATATCGTACTATTCAACTTAGATGAAAACCCAGAGCTGGCCAATCGTGCGCTGCTAAGCGGGATTCGTGGTGTCTTCTACACGACAGATAATGCCGACGTGCTAATGAAAGGGATCCGTTTGTTGCTTGAAGATCAACTGTGGTATCGCCGTGACGTGATGTGTAATGTGTTAAATCGCATGCTGCAATTTAATAAAGATGCATTACATAAACTAACCGAAGGTGATATCGAACCTGTTAAGCTCACTAAGCGAGAAAAAGCAATTATCGCGCTAATGAGTAAGGGTGCGAAAAACAAAGAGATCGCTGAAGAGCTAAATATCAGTCCACATACGGTGAAAACGCATTTGTACAGTGCATTTCGTAAAACCAAATGTCGTAACCGTATCGAACTCCTTTCGTGGGCTCAGCAGAATATTCCTGACGAGATCCGCTAAGCTTCATCTGTCTTTAACCTGCTGACGCAAGTTGGCGGGTGAAAGACAGCGCTGACATCGCGATATCGGGGCTTCAGCTTCATACAGGCTTTACTGCCTTGGCGAATACCTCTATGCTAAGTTTTTTCGCAACTGAAAGCAGCCTTAGGTACATGCTCGACCCAAAAACCCTCTACCTAACTAGTCTCGTCATGACAGCAATGATGGCGCTCCTTACCTTTTTAACGTGGCGAGCAAATAAAAGCACACCCGGAACGCTGCTCTATATTTTTTACCCTCTGGTTTTGCTCTGTGCGATTTCTTCCTTTGCATTACACGGCTATTTTGACAACTGGGAAACTATACCCATTGCTAATACCTTGCTGTTTGCGGCTTCCATTATCCACTGCATGGCGATAAGGCAATTTTTAGGGGTTAAAGGCCCATCCTTTAAAGTGTTTCTCAGCGTTACTGCTGGGCTCTTCATTTTGTTGATGTACAGCAGTATTTTCTCTCCAAACTTGAGAGATAGGATCCTTATCTCGGACTTACAACACTTAGCTGAAGCGACACTCCTGCTCTATTTCTTTAGCCGCTTTGCACGAAATAAATACCCTAACGGCAGCATAGTCTATATCACCATTTTACTTATTATATTGGTGATATTTACCGGCAGAACCCTCTTAATGGGAGAAGTAACGCATTTCACGCTTTTCAAAGAGAACTGGTTTACCATCACTATTTTCTTCAATGGCGTTCTTGCACCTATTTTTTATGCAACAGGTATGGCGCTGTTATGTAACGAGCAAAGAGAACAAAACCTTAATAAACTTGCATTAAAGGCACAACAAGACCTTGAGCTGCGCGGTATGTTTTTATCAACGATCAGTCATGAGATACGGACTCCGCTTAACGGCATCTTAGGCAGCGCCCAACTCGTACTAGGACGCACCAGAGATAGTCGCAACAAGGCCTACTGTGAGGCCATCGTAAACTCTGCTGAATCGCTAAACTTACTGATTGATAAAGTACTAGACTACGCCAGTTTGGAGCAAAGTGATGAAGCCTTGTACGAAGAGGACGTTGAGCTTAGAAGTTGGCTACAAAACCTTTGCTTATTGTTAAGTCCGCTCGCAGAGCAAAAGAAACTGCACTTTGAACTGGTGTACGAGCTGCCCGATCAGGTGTGCTATTACTTTGACCAACAAAAGCTGAGACAAATTCTTATCAACCTCGTTGGTAATGCCATTAAGTTCACTGATAAAGGGGAAGTAAAACTCAAAGTTGAGATTTTAAAAGACCAACAAATTGAGCATAAAGTGCGCTTTAGTATCACGGACTCAGGGCCAGGTATTGATAGTGAAGATATTAATAAACTGACTGAGCCATACGTACAAAGTAGTGCAGGTAAAGTTAAGGGTGGCACAGGCTTGGGGCTTGCCATCACCAGTCGCCTACTCAACCGTCTGAATTCACAGCTAGATATTCAAAGTGAGCTTAACAAAGGCAGTACATTCAGCTTTGATTTACTGCTAAACATTGGTGAACTGAGCTTAGTGGAGCAGCGCCCGCAGCACGATAATTGTATCACTGGTCTGAAAGTACTGTTGGTCGAAGACCTAGATCTCAACCAAAAAATCGCTATTGAGTTTATGGCAGAAGATGAGCATAAGGTTAAATTGGCAACCAATGGTAAAAGCGCCATCGAGATGCTAATACAGCACCATTTCGATGTGGTGTTGTTAGACATGAACTTACCCGATCTTTCCGGGCAAGAAGTATTAAAGCAGCTACAAAATTGTGAGCATAAAAACAAACGAACCCCTTTTCTAGCCTTTACTGCTAGCCTCAGTCCAGATGAGGTAAAAGAATACTTGGCACTCGGCATTCGAGATATTGTTGGCAAACCGATAAAACAAGAAAAATTACGCCAAGCGCTTAGTGAGTCGCAGTCTCCTAAAAAAGCCAATGTCAGCGTGGAATTGCCCGATATCCTGTACGATGAAACGGCGGTAAACGCCCTAAAATCTGGATTTAGTGAAGATGAAGTCTCATCGATATACAACGAGTTTGTGTTGTCGGCTCGTAATAAACTCATCCATATTCAGCAGCTATTAGAGCAGGACGAAGATCAATGTATCAGACAGCTTCATCGTCAAGCCAGCACCGCCTTACAACTCGGATTTAATCGCTATGGCTCAAACTTGAAAAAAGCAGAGCGCCGTTTATTGGATGGTAAATCTTGCCATGATGAGCTCACAGAAGCCATGACGCTATGGCAAGACAGTCTCGCAGCATATCTCCACTTCGTTCGTAAAGAGGCAATGGGTTAGGCGTCATTAAACGCATGTTGTTCGACATCATAATAAAACTTGTTCATGCTTAGTAAGCATTTACATTAAGGCTAATTTAACCGAGGCAAACCGCTCGCCTTGGGCAATAACTATAAAATTAAGGGAACATCTATGTCATTTTTTAAATCACCATTAGCCATTGCTATTGGTGCTGCAGTGATTGGTTTGGCTCAGCCAGCCAGCGCCGATGATGCCGTTGCAGCCACGCAAACAGAAGAGAAGTCAACAAAAGGCTGGGATGTGCTCAACCCTCCAGGTGAAAAGCAAACCATCACCATCGATACCAACGAAACCACATGGAGTAACTTAGATGTTAGCCCTGATGGTAAAAGCATCGTCTTTGATATGCTTGGCGACCTTTACATCATGCCAATTGACGGTGGTAAAGCAACAGCCTTAACATCCGACATGGGCTGGAACATTCAACCTAAGTTTTCGCCTGATGGTAAACACATCGCATTTATCTCCGATCGCGCAGGTGGCGATAACCTGTGGGTGATGGACGCAGATGGCCAAAACCTGCGTCAGGTGTCAAAAGAAGTGAATAATATTGTTCACAACCCCGCATGGTCGCCTGATAGTCAATACATTGCAGTTAAGCAAGGTCAAGTAACGGGGCGTACCATCCCAGGTGGCTCTATTCGTATGTATCACATCAGCGGTGGTAAAGGCGTGTTGGTCCGTGAGCGTCTACATGGTGCAAAATCGCAAAAGAACGTTGCAGAACCCGCTTTTTCTCACGATGGCAAGAAAATCTATTACTCAGTTGATGCGACCTCTGGCGTGCGCTGGGAATATAACAAAAACTCGCTCGATGCTGTTTTCGAAATTCGTAGTTGGGACTTAGCAACCGGTGAAGAAGAGACCGTGATCCGTGGTGCTGGCGGTGCTATTCGTCCAACCGTCAGTCCTGATGGCAAATCTATTGCGTTTGTTAAACGCGAAGATAACGGCAACGAAATGGTCGGTTCCTTATATATTAAAGATCTACACTCAGGCGTCGAAACTCGTGTTTATGCCGGCCTTGATCGCGATTTACAAGAAGCCAATGGCGCACATGGCAACACACCTTCTTTTGCTTACACGCCGGATGGTAAATCCCTCGTTTTTTGGGCGAAAGGGGTATTCAACCGCGTCAATATTGCATCGCACGAGGTCAACGTCATCCCTACTCGCGTTGTCGCTGAAAAACAAATCACACCGGCACTACGCTTTGCGGTAGATGTCGCGCCTGACACCTTTAAAGTCAAACTTGCACGCTGGTCTCAAATTTCTCCTGATGGTGAAACTGCACTATTCCAAGCGCTTGGCTACCTTTACGTAAAAGACATTGCGTCAGGCAAAGTAAAACGCCTCACTAAGCAAACTGACCACTTTGAGTTCTACCCAAGCTATTCTCGCGATGGCAAGTCTATTGTTTACACAACTTGGAATGATAAAGACTTAGGCGCAATACGTGTTGTATCTGCAAACGGTGGTAAAGGTAAAGTGATCACCCAAGAACCTGGTCACTATATCTCACCGAGCTTTTCACCAAATGGCAAAAACGTGCTATTTAAAAAGGTAACCGGCGGCTACTTGCTAAGCGGTGACTGGTCAATGCACCCTGGTATTTATCTAGTTAATGCTAACGGCGGTGAAGCAAAACGCATTATTAAAAGCGGTGACAATCCGCACTTTGGAGCAGACTCTGAGCGCATTTACTTCTCCACCATGAGTGATGAAACACATCGCGAACTAAAAAGTGTTAACCTCAATGGTCAAGAAGAACGTAGCCACTTCAAAGGTGATTATGTCTTTGACTTTAAAGTCTCTCCAAATGGCCAATACGTTGCATTTATCGAGCATTTCAATACATTTGTTGCACCTTTTACCAGTACAGGTAAAACCTTATCCATTAACAAGGGTGAGAAAGCTTTCCCAGTTAAGCAAGTGTCAAAGTACTCTGGTGATTTCCTAAATTGGAAAGCAGACAGCAGCGCGCTAACCTGGGCATTTGGTCCCACACTTTATCAGCGCAAACTGACTGACACTTTCGCTTTCGTCGATGGTGCATCTGACAACACCGACGAGCTAACCGCTGACGGCATCGACTTGAGTTTTGAGCAAGAAGCAGATAAGCCTGAAGGTATGATTGCGCTAGTTGGCGGTAAAGTAGTGACCATGCGCAACGCTGAGAACGAACAAGAAATCATCGACAATGGTGTGATCCTAATCAAAGAGAATCGCATCGTTGCAGTCGGTAAGCAAGGTGAACTAGACGTTCCTAGCACAGCTAAAGTAATGGATATTAGCGGTAAAACCGTGATCCCAGGCCTTATCGATGCCCACGCACATGGTAGTTACGGTAGCTATAACCTACAGCCACAGCAAAACTGGAATCAGTATTCTAATCTTAGCTTTGGTGTGACGACTATCCATGATCCATCAAATAACTCTGCCGAGGTATTTTCTATGGCAGAACTACAAAGAACGGGTTTAACAGTCGCGCCACGTACCTATTCTGTTGGACGTATTCTATATGCTGGCCACGCGCCAGGTTATAAAACACCAATCAGTAACCTTGAAGACGCAGAGTTCCACGTTAAACGCCTAAAAGACGCTGGTGCTATTTCAGTGAAGAGTTACAACCACCCTCGCCGTGAGACACGTCAGCAAGTATTGGAAGCGGCGAAGAACATGGAAATCATGGTTGTGCCTGAAGGTGGTTCAAAATTCCAACACAACATGAACATGATAGTCGATGGTCATACCGGTGTTGAACATGCCCTGCCGATCCCGAATATTTACTCTGATATCGAACAAATGTGGGGACAAACAAACGTTGGTTTTACGCCAACTTTTGTTGTCGCCTATGGCGGTATCTCTGGCGAAGAATACTGGTATCAACACACTAATGTGTGGGAAAACGAGCGCTTAATGAGCTTCGTTCCTGAGTATGTGGTAAAGCCAAGATCAATTCGTCCAAGCAAAGCACCTGAACGTCACTATAACCATATCAATGTCGCCAAAACCGCAAAACAGCTTCGCGATAAGGGTGTGACTGTACACATTGGTGCTCACGGCCAGCGTGAAGGTCTAGCTGCACATTGGGAATTATGGTCTATGGCACAAGGCGGGTTTACACCTTGGCAGGCGCTTCGCAGCGGTACAATCGACGGTGCAAGATATCTAGGTATGGACCGTGACCTTGGTACGATTGAACAAGGAAAACTTGCCGATCTTGCCATCATAGATGGTGATGTGCTGTCTAACATCCGTGATTCAGAGAAAGTTGCCTACACCGTGATCAATGGCCGTGTCTACGATGCGGCAACCATGAATGAAATCGGCAACTATGACAATAAACGTCAGCCTTTCTTCTTCGAAAATGGCGCGCAAACCCAAATGCATCCAGCAACTGCTGAGTATATGGAAGAAAAGGCCCATACCTATCATTGGAAACACTAATACGTAGCACGATTGAAGAGTGAAACGTTAAGTTTACAAGCCCGGCTATCTAGATAGCCGGGTTTTTTATTTTTTGTCTAGATCTTAATCAATACTGTTCTATGCTGTTATAGGTACTTCCATAGCAACAGGGAATTAGGTTATGTCTGGGTTTTCGCAATTTTTTAACTCTCTTAATTTAACTAAAAAGCTGATTTTTGCATTTCTAATCGTCGCGCTCGTGCCGTTGATAGTAATTATTTCCATCGCACTTAATACCGCATCGAATGCCATGACAGCGCAAGTATATTCACAACTTGGTGCCGTTAGTGAGATCAAAAAAAGCGCGGTTAATCGCTACTTTAAGACCGTTGAGGATAAACTCGATGCCTTTACAGCAAACCCATTGCTTCCTGTGATTGCACAAGAGTTTATTACCAGCTTTCCTAGCGCTCAGGCCGATATTAACTATGCCAAATTATCTCGATTTTATGATGAAGTGTTCGTACCTAAATTCAATCAAGAAAACCCCGAAGATACGAGCACAGCAAGGCTCATTGGTAACATTTCAGAGTCTGGGCTTGCGCTGCAAGCACGTTACTTAGCAAGCAACCCCTACCCAGTTGGTGAAAAGTACAAATTTATTGAAACCGGTCACTTAGATAGTTATGACCTTGCTCACCGCAGTTACCATCCATATATGCTTAATATCGCCGACATTTATGAGTTTTACGATATCTTTATCATTGACCCAAGTAATGGAAATATTGTCTATTCTGTATTTAAAGAGGTTGATTTTGCTACGTCACTAGAATCGGGTCCTTATGCCAATAGTAATCTAGCTTCTCTTTATCGAGAACTGAAGGACTCAGCGGATCCAACAATCAGCGCTTTCGCAGACTACAAACAATACCTCCCCTCCTATAATGCCCCCGCTAGTTTTATTGCCAAACCTATCGTGGTGAATGGCCAAACCATTGCAATTGTAGCTGCACAGCTATCTATTGATGCCATCAATGCCATTATGACCGAGCGAGAAGGCTTAGGAGAAAGTGGTGAAACCTACCTAGTCGGCCCTGAGGGTCTGATGCGTTCAGACTCATTCTTAGATCCACAACATCATTCCGTGGTGAATTCATTTCGATACCCTGAACGCGGCAAGGTAGCCACGCTTGCAGTCTCTCAAGCATTAAATAATCAATCTGGACAACAGGTTATTGAAGACTACAACGGCGAAGCCGTGTTGTCTGCCTATACACCGGTCGAAGTCTTTAATACCCGTTGGGCACTGCTTGCCGAAATTGACGAAGCGGAAGCATTTGCTTCTATCACCTCGCTCTCTCAATACCTGATGATTATTTTAGCGGTCACTATAGTGTTAGTACTGATAGTCGCCTACTGGTTCTCAAAAACGCTTACCAAACCTGTTCACGAGTTGGTAGAAACCATGAAATCAGTTGAGCAGGAAGGCAACTTTTCATTGCGAGCGCCCATTCGTAGCCACGATGAAATAGGCAACAGTGCACAGGCATTTAATTCACTACTGGATGCCTTACAGCTTTCTATCACTGAGGCTAATCGCGTCATGAATCAAATGGCCTCGGGCAAGTTTGACGACCGCATAAAAGTACCGTGTCGGGGCGAGCTAGAAACCCTAAAAGAAGCCACTAACCACTGTGCCAATACGTTAAGCCGAGCTATTTCTGAACTGAATGAAATTTCCATCGATATGGCAAATGGTCGCTTCGATACCAAACTTAATGCTCCCATGTCTGGCGATTTAGACAAGCTCAAAAATAATATTAACGATTCTTTGGCATCGATTAATTCGACTATGAACGGTATTGTTCATGTCATGACTAATATTGAACAGGGTAACTTTAAGGAGCAAGTAACCGTACCCGCTAAAGGAAAACTAGCGCAGCTCAAAGATTCGGTAAATAATTCCGTACGCAGCCTTAGCAGTGCGATTGACGGTATCAGCACGATTATGTCTGCACTACGCCAAGGCGACTTTTCTGCGCAACTCGAGGCCCCTCTCGCAGGCCAATTAGATACCTTAAAACAAGATATCAACTCCAGCATGGCAAACCTAGACAGAGTAATGAAAGAAATCGGCACTGTGATGGCTGGCGTCAGCAACGGCGACTTTAAACAACAAGTGGACGTAGCAGCAACGGGTCAGCTCGCGCAACTTAAAGATAATATCAATGCTTCTGTGACCGCCGTTGATGTTGCTATCTCGGAAATCTCTACGGTGATGATGGCTATTAGCCATGGTCGATTTGACCGCACCATTCAATCTGCGATGTCTGGCCAGCTCGATAATCTCAAAGGTGATATTAACCGTTCGGTCGAGAACCTCAATCAAGTCATTGAAGAACTCGGCAGCGTAATGGGCGCAATGTCCGAAGGAGACTTTAGTCAAAAAATAGAGTTGCCACTACAAGGTCAACTGCAACAACTTAAAGAGAATGTAAATGACTCGACTTTACAGGTCTCTGGGGCTATCTCCGAAGTCAGCAGTGTATTGGCTAACGTTGCTCAAGGTGACTTAAGTAATCAAGTAAAGGGTGAATATTTTGGCGTGTTTAAGTCTCTTCAGAATGACACCAATACCACAATTAAAAAACTCACCAGTGTAATCGAAGGGATCCAAGCCGCAGCAAATTATGTTGCTCAAAGTGCCGGTGAAATAGCGGCGAGTAACACCGAAATCAGCCAACGCACAGAAGAGCAAGCAGCAAACTTAGAAGAAGCCAGTGCCAGCACCGGCAATATGTTAGATGAACTCACTAAAGTTTCAAACCAATCTGGTGATGCCGTAGGACTAGCAACAAACGCAGAAAACATAGCCAAAGAAGGAGGCAGTTTATCTGCCCAAACCGTAGCTGCAATAATTGAAGTGAACAAAGCCAGTAAAGACATTAATGAGATTGTATCGGTGATTGATGGACTTGCGTTTCAAACCAACCTGCTGGCACTAAATGCTGCCGTTGAAGCGGCACGAGCAGGGGAAAATGGCCGTGGCTTTGCTGTCGTTGCAAACGAAGTACGAGAGCTGGCAGGGCGTAGCGCCGCTTCTGCAAAGCAAATCAAAGAAATTATCTCAAACAGTAATCAAAAGGTAGAGCAAGGGACTGAACTTGCCAATAGTTCCGGTGAAAAGCTGCAACAAATCGTTGGTGCCGTGAGTGATGTAAATAACAACATCATTAAAATCAATGAGTCGACTTCAATGCAGCAACAAGCCATTAAAGAAGTGGATTTGGTGGTGCAAAGGCTAACGGATCTTATTCAAGAAAACTCTGCAATTACCGAAGAAACGATGGCAGCGGCGAGGCAAATGGCTGAGCAAGCCCATGAAATGCGCACCCAGTTGAGCTATTTCCGTTTATCAAAGAATGATTATAGCGCCACTGGCAGAGAAGGTGAATTGCTTGTGCATCAATATAATGCATCTTAGGGCCTGTTGAGTTTCGAGTTAGAGCATGCCCAACTAAGCTTTTTAGTTGGGCATGTTATGCATGTACCAATGTGTATTATGCCAGCGTAAATTTATCCGCATCGAGATGGGCTGGAAATTTAGCTTTATATTGCTGCAAGTCGCTCAGCTCTAACTTTACGGTAATAACTTCTGCTTGGTCATCTGCTGCCGAAACAAGACTCTTACCATTGAAGTCAATCGCTTTAGTACCGCCATTATGCGCAGTGCCATACCCATCTTCACCTACGCGATTTACCGCAAGCACAAAGCACTGATTCTCGATTGCACGAGCAGCCAGTAGAGTATCCCAATGATTTCGGCGTGCCGCTGGCCAGTTTGCAATATTAATCATAACCTCATAATCGTTCTGATTACGCTGAAATACTGGAAAACGTAAGTCATAGCAGATCTGCGGTAAGAATTTAATGCCTTTTAATTCGAACACTTCACGGTGCTCACCAGCAACCACAAAATCCCCCTCATTACCCAAACAGAATAAGTGTCTTTTGTCATAATGAAGTATCTTTCCATCCGGCTGGCACCACACCATACGGTTGGCCTTTTTATCTCCTTGCGGAACCAGTACGCTGCCTGCTACAACAGCTCCAAAGCGCTGAACACATTGCTGTAAAAACTCGATGGCTGCATCAGCATAGCGCTCAACATCCGGCTCTTTTACGGCGAAGCCGGTAGCAAATGTTTCTGGTAGCAAAATTAAATCGCTTGGCTCGACATTTTCTAACAAACGTTCAATATGGGTAAAGTTGGCCTCAGGTGAAAGCCACTGGATATCTGTTTGAACAAGGGTAACGGTTAAAGTTGACATAAGCGTTTTGCAGCCTCTTCTAATGTCTGGTTTTCCTTAGCAAAGCACAATCGTATGACCTTGTCTTCAGGTGCTTGTTGGTAAAAAACGCTGAGTGGCACTGCCGCAACCCCAACCTCTTCCACCAGATAGCGACAAAAGGCAACATCATCAAGATCAGAAATTTTACTGTAATCCAAAAGCAAAAAATAAGTCCCTTCACTTGGTAATAGCGTAAATCGGCTTGACGCTAACGCCTTAATCAGAACATCGCGTTTTTGTTGATAAAATCCACTCAGCTCATCAACGTGCTCAGGGTGTTCAGCAAGCATATCAGCCAATGCAAGTTGTGCCGGAGTGAAACTTGAGAACGTTACATACTGATGGATTTTTCTAAATTCAACAGTCATTTGCTTTGGCGCCACACAGTAACCCATTTTCCAGCCTGTACTATGAAAGGTTTTACCAAAGCTAGAGATCACAAACGCACGCTCAAACAATGCAGGATCAGTTAATGCGCTCAGATGGGGCAAACCATCAAAGGTAATATGCTCGTATACTTCATCACTGATCAATAACAGATCATGCTGATTTAGCAGCTGTTTTAGTTGCTCTAAATCTGACGGCTTCAGCGTTTTAGCCGACGGGTTATGCGGTGTATTGATGATAATAGCACGGGTATTTGGGTTGATACTCGCTGCGACTTGTTGCCAATCAATTTGGTAGTGCGGCGCAGTCAATGCAATATGCACGGCTTTCCCGCCAGCAAGTTCAATTGCAGGCTCATAAGAGTCGTAAGCCGGATCGAATACAATAACTTCGTCCCCTTCAGATACTATTGCCTGAATTGCCACGAAGAGTGCTTCCGTTGCACCCGAGGTCACCGTGATCTGTTCTTGTCCTGAAACCCTCACCTGATAGCGACGTTCAATTAATGCCGCAACTTGTGCTTGCAAGCTCGGTACGCCGGCAGAAGGCGAATACTGGTTTTGACCTTCGCCAACATAGTGGCTCAGTTGCGATTTTAGGTAATCATGCGCATCAAACTCCGGAAAGCCTTGCGATAAGTTGATCGCACCATGCTCGTTCGCTAATGCCGTCATTTGGCTAAATATACTAATTCCAACCTGAGGTAACTTACTTTTCACTGCAACACTCTCTTTCTTATGGTGCTAATCGTGAGTGGATGCTATCATTGCTCAAAATAGATGTATAGCCGTCCAAACGCATTTAATTTATAGGTGTTAACTATGCACACACAAGCCGCAAAACTCGCGCTTATCGACGCAGGAGCTTGGGTTGCTCAGCAAGGCTGGGTTCCCGCGACTGGTGGTAATTTCTCTATCAAAACAGACTCTGGCTTTGTTGTCACGGCCAGCGGCTTTGATAAAGGTAAATTAACACCAGAACAATTTCTGGAATTAGACACCACAGGCACCATCATTGCAGGTAATGGCAAGCCTTCAGCTGAAACCGCATTGCACCTAAAATTATATGAATTATGCGCGAGTGCACAGTGTATATTACACACGCATTCCGTTGCTGCGACTGTGTTATCGCGATTTATTCAAGGCGAGCAATTTCAGATCAGTGGTTATGAAATGCAAAAGTCACTGTCTGGCATTCAATCGCATGAAGAAACCTTATCCATTGCTATTTTCGATAACGATCAGGATATAGAGCGACTAGCACAGCGCGTGGCGCAATCTCATCAAACTACACCGGTTATACACGGTGTATTGATCCGAGGTCACGGGTTATACGCAGTGGGCCGTACAGTACAAGAAACTCGTCGTCATATTGAGGGCTTAGAGTTTTTATTTGCCTGCGAATTAGAACGCATTAAATTGGAGGGGCGCCAATGATCAAAGCCATTTTAACAGATATTGAAGGGACAATTACCCGTATCTCATTTGTTAAAGAGATACTATTCCCGTATGCCGCTGCGCATTTACCGCAATTTATTCGCGACCATCAGCATGACACCGCCGTTGCCGAGCAAATTAGTGCCGTCAGAGCAGAATTGGATAATGCCAACGCTGATATTGATACCGTGATTGCCGCACTACTTGAGTGGATCGCCGCAGATAAAAAAATCACGCCATTAAAACAGCTACAGGGTCTCGTTTGGCAGTTTGGCTATACAAACGGCGATTTTACCGGACATTTGTACGAAGATGCCTACCAGTTTTTAACACAACAAAAAGCGAATGGTCGCAACCTCTACGTGTATTCCTCGGGTTCAGTGAAAGCGCAGCAGCTACTTTTTGCGCACTCAGACTATGGTGACATTCGCCCGCTATTTAGTGACTACTTTGATACTAAAGTGGGTGCTAAGCAGGAAGTCTCGGCGTATCAGAACATTATTGCAGCCTTACCGTATGAAGCAGAGCAAATCCTCTTTTTAAGCGATATCGTAGCCGAGCTAGACGCAGCAAAGGCCGCTGGTATGCACACATTACAACTGTTTAGAGATGCACAAACAACATCACCTGAACATCCAGTTATATCAAGCTTTGACCATTTTGATGAAGGGGCATTTTCATGAGTCAACTGACTATCTACCAGGTACAGAATCCAAGCCAAGCTTTACAACAAGAGCAAGACGCAAACATCATCGCATCTTTGCTCGCAGAGCAAGGCGTACGCTTTGAACAATGGCAGGCTAACACCGATATCACAGCTGAAATGTCACAAGACGACATTATTAGTGCCTACCAGCGCGATATTGAAAGATTAAAAGCGCAAGGCGGTTATCAAACTGTCGACGTGATTTCACTCGCAAAGGGCAACCCTAGTGCCTCGGAGTTGCGACAAAAATTTCTTTTTGAACATACTCATAGCGAAGATGAAGTGCGTTTTTTTGTTAAAGGACAAGGGCTATTCTGCTTACACTTAAACGATAAGGTTTACCAAGTTTTATGTCAGCAAGGTGACCTAATCTCAGTGCCAGAAAATACGCCTCATTGGTTCGATATGGGTAGCGATCCAGAATTTACCGCCATTCGCCTATTCAATAATCAAGAGGGTTGGGTTGCAAAAAGCACGGACTCTGAAATTGCAAAGCAGTTTCCATTACTTGATTAATACAAGTCTAAATACTCACAGTGCTAACGAAGCGCTGTGAGTGCTTGCTTACTCATGTTAGGCTCGCAACCTTCAACAAAATACACACCGATATGGTTATCACGATAAGCGTGATTATATTTACCGAAAAAATCTGCTTGAAACTTAAATCCAGCGTCGTCCAACTCAACCAAAAGCTTATCCACCACATCCCACGACATTGTCAGTGGTGAAAAAAGCAAACTATTTGTGTGCATGCCGGTTGGAATTTCGGCCTCAGAGGGCAATATAACTAAGCTATCTGTCGTATCGATAAACAATTGTTCAAACACCTGAGGGGAGCAACTTGCAACTATATGGATGTAGGTTTTTTGCGGCTGAATAGAGTGGCAACTGCATAAGGCCAGTACAACCACACCAATAATGAACCATCCCTTCATTAGCGACTTTCCTTACTTCAAAGTCCCCATAGTAGAACAGCTTGTCTCCAAAAATAAAATGAAGATTTTGTGACTACTTCACGAAAAAAGCGGTAAGCAAAACGCATTTGCGTGCCAATAGCAGGCTATTAGCACGCAAATTCAACGTGATCAGCACCAAGTCAGTACCATAGAGGCGTTACATACTTAAATACTACAGAGTAATCAACAGCATGCTGCGATGTTCAGAAACAAAACTGTAGCTAATATAGCTTTAAATTACAAAGTTCTAAGTAGCTCTTCCTTCACTTCCATAAAAACTATAACTGCAGAGGTTTTTCTAGGAATGCGAGCACTTTCTTAAAGTATTTCAGACGATGTTCCGGTTTATAGAAACCATGCCCTTCATCTTCAAGTAAGTAATACTGATAAGACTTATCAGCCTTTTTCAGTGCATCAATTAAAGATTCCGCTTGTTCAATTGGCGCTCTTTGGTCCTCACCACCATGTACGATAAGGACAGGAACCTTAAGCTTATCGACATTATAGCTTGGAGAAAATGCCTTTAACTGTTTCTCATCGGTACCAAGTACACGTTCTAAATATGCGACCCCTGAGCTACGCTGAGCAACATCACCTTCTTCAAACATCAGTGGTAAATCGTATACACCAACAACACCGACTGCACATTGGAATAAGTCGGGTTCTAATATTGCGCTTTGCAATGCAGAATAACCGCCAAAACTTGCCCCCATAATACAAATCCGCTTTTTATCGACGATACCCTTGGAGATTAAGTCACGGGTTCCATCAATGATGTCATATTGAATTTCCTTGCCCCACTTTTGGTAGCCAAGCACTTCAAATGCATCTCCATAACCACCAGAACCTCGAAAGTTAACTTGTAATACAGCCATTCCTCTGCTCGCTAGCATTTGTACCTCAGGGTCAAACTGCCAATAATCTCTTGGCCCATGAGGTCCACCATGAGGCATAACAATCAGAGGAAGGTTTTTCTTTTCTGCGTTTATTGGTGTTGTGAGATATCCATGAATAGTAAGTCCATCACGGCTTGTGAATTTAACAGGCTCGACTGTAGACATTTGATTTGGTTTAATCCAGCCTCTTGCAGACGCCAGATATTTCATCTTGTTAGCTTTACTATCATAAAGGTAATAATCCCCAGGATTGGTATCGCTGCTTGCGAATACAACCACTTGTCCACCATCTCTCGTGCTACTTACAATACGTATTTGATTTCCAGGGATCGAAGCTATCAGCGACTTTAAGCGTTGACTCCAATCAGCACTTTCATCAATAAATGCATAGGTAGGATATCCGGGGTCTAGTTCAATAGCGAAAGGGGATTTATCAATCGGATCTATCCATACTTTTGTTGGATCAACCACTTTATCTTGAAAAACATGAGTAAGTTTTTTGCTTTCTAAGCCTAATTTATAGAAGGCCATGGGCTCACCAGCCGTAGATGCTGAAAGATAAACTGACGTTCCAGATTTATCGAATCCATGCATCCAGAAATCATCTAAGTTGTTTTCTAATGTGAGCTCAGCCCATTTTGAGCCTGCTTCTTCACGGATGAACACTAATGAATTGCCATCATCATCCTCAGACACAACGGCGCGAACCTCTCCTTGGTGATCGGTCAAAAAGCGCCCCATTTTTTTTGGAGAATTTGTCACTTTGCGCCTGACACCAGTATGAACGTTAACCTCGTAAACTCGTGTAGTAGGCTCTTTCGAGCCAGTCCAAGGATAGGTCACAATCAACATCTTGTTTTCGTCATTGACCAAAGGATCAAGAATATAAGATGTACCATACAGCGGGGTAGCTTTGCGCAAACGAGACCCCGTTTGTCCCTCACCTTGGTAACCCACCAAATACTTACCACGGCTTCCATCTACATTTACGCCGAATAACTCACCATGAAACTCAGGGTGATCTTTCCAGCCTCTAATATATTCCTTTTCTAATACTACACGGTCATCATTCACCCATTCATAGCGGCCAATTTGAGCATTGTCATTGAATCGCACGGCGTGAATGAGTTTGAATTTATCAAGTTGTAAAAAACCTAATGTGTTTTTACCTTCCCTTTTTGTGATAAAGCTAAGATATTCTCCGTTAGGTGATATCTTTACATCGGAAAACTCACTACCTTTACTAAACGACTCTAGTGGTATTTCCTGTTTAGCGAATGCCTTAGCAGCTAAGGGCAACAACATCAAAGCAATAAACTTCTTCATCCTGTTTTACTTTCTCCATTTATATCGAAGCACAAAATGGGGACATTTTAACAAGATTTTGGATTTACGAGTAGTTAAAGTAATTACAAATGTTTAACTTTGTGAAAATACACCTAGGGCAACCTCATCACCCGTAAACAACCCCGTATCCAGCACCCATCCGGTGATCAAACTCGCTGGTGTAACATCGAATGCTGGGTTGTATACCTCAGCATTGTTGGGTGCCCATTGGCAATCACCAAAACTACCACTGACACCTGTTACTTCGCTTTTGGCGCGTTGTTCGATTGGAATGGCTGCGCCATTTGGACAACTGCGATCTAATGTTGTGATCGGGGCAACCACATAAAAAGGAATATTATGGAAATGGGCTAACACCGCGAGATTATAAGTGCCGACTTTATTCGCAAAATCACCGTTTGCCGCAATCCTATCTGCCCCCACAAAGACTTTATCGACTTTACCCGCCGCCATTAAACTCGCAGCCATATTGTCACAAATTAGCGTGTATGGGATTTGCCATGCATCTAGCTCGAACGCAGTAAGCCGACCACCTTGTAACAGTGGCCTAGTCTCATCAACCCAAACATGAATGTCACCATGTTGTTTTGCAGCATGATGGATTACGCCCAGAGCGGTGCCTACACCGGCCGTTGCCAGCGCGCCAGTATTACAGTGAGTAAGAATATTGTCTCCCGCATTCACAAGCTCGGCACCAATGTTTGCCATACGGTCGCATAACGCAGTGTCTTCTTCAAATAACTGTTCAGCGGTTGTGATCACTTGTTGTTGCCAATCAATCGCTTGCAACGCTTCACGCAATTTCGCCATGCAGTGCATTAAATTCACCGCAGTAGGGCGCGTGGCCTCAAGTTCATCTATCGAACGGGCAATTGCGTCTTTATCTTCTCCTTGTTCGACGAGATAACCAATTAACAAACTTGCCGCTAAACCGATAAGCGGAGCGCCGCGAACCTTAAGTGTCAGAATGAGCTCGCTCATCGTCGCAACGTCGCGGCATTCATGCCACATCTGTTGATGTGGCAGTAAGTATTGATCCAATACCTGTACCACGCCCGATTCGAATTTAAGACTACGTGCAATTAAGGTTTTCATGACATCCCGCTCTTTCAAAGTGTACTAATGATATTTTACATCAAGATCTAAAGAAGTATAGACATCTAAACATTTAAAAATATAGAATGCTAATAGCAAAAATCCACAAGGTGCAGAAACATGTCGAGCTACATTGAATTTGATGCAAAAAAAGTTATTGATTACATTACTAATTTAGGAAGCTTCTTTGATAAAGATGCAAGCTTATCTTGTTATGAGTTTGGTGATGGCAATCTGAATTTGGTTTTCCGCGTACAAGATACGCAAGAAAATAGCATCATCGTCAAGCAAGCTTTGCCTTATGCTCGATGTGTGGGTGAGAGCTGGCCTCTTACATTAGACAGAGCCAGAATTGAAGCTAGTGTGTTACAACGCCATGGTGAGATCTGCCCAGATACCACAGCAAAAGTGTTGCACCATAATACGGAGTTAGCACTAACCGTGCTGGAAGATCTTGGCCATCTACGCATTTTACGCGGTGAATTAAACCAAGCGAACACCTTTACAAGGCTCAGCAAAGACGTCGCAAATTATCTAGCAAAAACCAGCTTTTACCACTCAAGCTTTTACTTAACACCGAGTGAAAAGAAAGCCCTAGTCACCGAGTTTACTAATCCCGAACTGTGCGCTATCACAGAAGATTTATTCTTTGACGACCCATACCGCGATGCTGAAAGAAACAACTTTCCAGAGGCGTTGCAATCGTCTGTGGAAATGCTGAGAAAAAATAAGACGTTATTAGTTGAAGTGGCAAAACTCAAAGCCCAATTTCTCAATGCACCAGAAACTTTACTTCACGGTGATGTCCATACTGGCAGTATTTTCGTCGACGCCGAGCACACTAAGCTAATCGATCCAGAGTTTGGCTTTTTTGGCCCCATAGGCTTTGATTTAGGCTCATTTATCGGCAATTTACTGCTTAACTACTGTGCCCAACATGCTCGTATTAACGCTCTGCCAAAACGTCGAAATATGCAGGTGTATTTACTCGATAATATCGCCACCACCCTATCTAACTTCTATGCCACTTGGCTTGAACTGGCGAAAACACAAACACGCGATCTCTCATTGCAAGCAGATGGCTATGCGGAATACTTCCTCACCAAGGTACTGCAAGACGCGGTTGGTTATTGTGGGTGTGAATTGATCCGCCGCACCATTGGTCTCGCACATGTTGCAGACATTGATGCGATTGAAGATGAAGACGCGCGCTTAGCGGTACAACAGCGAGCACTACACTTAGGTGAACATCTCATCATTAATGCCAATAAATGCCGAACGACCGATGATGTGTACCAGCTAATAATTAGTTTTGTAAACTAAACAAGTTTAGAATCACAAAATAAAAAAGCCCAAGGTTACTACTTTGGGCTTTTTTATTAGAGGGATAATCTCGATTACTTACGCGCTTGATTCATCGTGGTTTCAATATATTTGTCGATTTGCTCTTCAAGCACATATAATGGCACAGAGCCATGACGTAAGATTTGGTGGTGAAATTCACGGATATCAAATTGATCACCCAGTGTTTTTTCCGCTTTGCGACGTAGCCGCTTAATGGTTAGTTCACCAATTTTGTATGACAGTGCTTGAGCTGGCCACGAGATATAACGATCAGTCTCCGTTTTAACATTATGTAAGGACAAGGCAGTGTTGTCTTTCATAAAGTTCATCGCTCGTTCGCGGCTCCAACCAAACATATGCATGCCGGTGTCTACAACCAAACGAGCCGCTCGCCACATCTCGTAGGTTAGACGACCAAAGTCACTGTAAGGGTCTTGATAAAACCCCGCTTCAATACCCAAAAACTCAGAGTATAAGCCCCACCCTTCACCAAAAGCTGAAATATATTCGTTACGACGATATTCTGGTAGGTAATCAAGCTCAGCATTCAAGGAGATCTGCAAATGGTGACCAGGCACGGCCTCATGTAGAGTCAATGCTTCTAATACGTATAACGGGCGCTTATCCAGTGCGTAGGTATTTACCCAATAGTAGCCTGCATCAGTATCACTGCGTGCCCCCGAATAACGCCCAGTCGTATATTTAGGCGCAATGCTCGCAGGTACTGGGGCGACACCGTATGGCTTTCTTGGTAATGTATGGAATAGCTTAGGTAGCTGAGCATCCATCTTCTTTGCTATATATGCGGCTTCTTTAAGTAACGCTTCGGGGGTTTTAGCATAAAACTGTGGATCGGTTCTTAAGAACTGCACAAAGTCAGCAAAAGATCCCTTAAAGCCTACTTTTTTAATAATTTTTTCCATCTCCGCACGGATCCGAGCCACCTCTTTGAGACCAAGTTCGTGGATCTCTTTAGGCGTCATATTCGTGGTGGTATAGTATTTCGCTCGATTCGCATAAAACGCCTCACCATTTGGTGTCGAAGAAATTCCAATTTCGGTCCTAGCCGCAGGACGATACTCATTGACAAAGAAATTAAGGTAATCTTCATACGCTGCGATCACATCGCCTTTAATAATCTTTTTGGCACGCTGTTGCAGTGCTTTAAATTCGGCATCAGGTAAACCCGCTTGGTTTTGTGTAAACGGGCCATAAAACTCGGATTTTGTCACATCATCAACGATATAAGCTTCGATAGAACTTTCATAACCTTCAAGCACAGCTTTCGGCTGAGTCAGGCCAACCGCTATACCTTCTTTCATCCAGTCGATATTTTGCTCAAAATAGCGTGGAACCTGCTGCAAACGTGCCAAATATAGCTCGTAACCTGCACGCTTCTTAAAGTCATGACTCGAGATCATAAAAGACAGACCGGAATGAAAACCGTACTCCGAGGTGAGCGGCATATAATGGCTATGAAACCGATATTCATCGACGTTATTCTGCACTTGTGCACGCAATATCGTGAGATTGATTTGGTTTTCCTCACTTAGCGCTGAAGTGTCGATATTATCGAGCTGAGCCAAAAACTGTAGACGCTGCTGATTTGTGGTCGCCAACTTTTCTGCACTGAGGTTTGGTAGCAGAAACTCTGCTTTTGTATCACTGCGACCATAGGCATTGTTATCACTTCTAAATTTCATAACGCTGCCAGCTATTTGAGTAAACTCAGCGTTATTGTCAGTTCCGGTGATAGCACAACCAGATAAGGCGACAGTTAAATAAACGGCGACGCTTGAACGTTTAGTCCACAGCTTTAATTTTGGTGATAACACGCTGACTTCCTCAATACTTTGTTGTTACTCAGTTCGCGGTAAAGTAGCCAAAAAATAATGATTATCCATCGCTCTGAGCTTTGTTATGGTGAAATGAACTTTCTGCTAGTCAAAGTAGGAGAGTCCCGTAACAGATGCAACTTAATTCGATAGAATCACGAATATCTCAGATCGAATACAATTTACCCAACCTAGTAAAAATTGATGAGAAAATCAGCAATTCAACAAAAAAATGTAAATTTTCTATTTCAAAGACAAATTTTTTACTTTTAAATTCGGACGATACAGATTAATGTAGGTCTAGTGCAATTAGGACAAGAGTTACACCGAAGGAGCTGGTGGTAGTTCATTAACGTTTGATAATTAATTGTTGTGGTAAATGAAATGATGTTCCATGATCCCATGGCTGTTGCCCAAGAAAAAATGACACAGGTGTGCCTGTTTTTAGAGCAACATCATTTGCCGCCTACGCCTTTAAATTATCAGGTTGCTTATACCCATATTAGCGCCACGAACAAAGATCTCGACTGTGCCATCAACAAAGCCATCAAAGCGCACACAAAAATAGACTGCGTATTCATTGAGCAACTCTACTATCAGTTTCTAGATCAAGGACAAAGAACACAATCAGAACTACTTGAAGGCGTTGATTCTTTGGTGACTGAATTACACGAAAATGCAGAAACCTCACAAAAGCAGGTTATTCGCTTTGCCCAACAAGTCAGTCAATGTGTGCATAATTTAGATGAACACAACATTCAAAAGAGTAAGCGCGCACTATCAACACTCACCAAACAAACTGAGCTATTGCTAAAACAGCACAAACAATTTAAACAAGCGTTAATAAAATCGCGTTTAGATTATGAACGTAATCAAAAGTTACTACTCGACTTGCGTAAACAACACTTATTAGACCCACAAACGGGTCTTTATAAGCGTCACTATCTTCATCAAAAAGTGTCCCTATGGCAATCGCAGCAAAAATCCGTCTGTGCGCTTTCTATACAAGTTGATAACCTTGACGAGTTTTCAACGCGGTTTGGTGATGTTGTGGGTGAAGTTGTGCTTAATCGTATCGCCAATAATATCAAACGTTATGTCGTTGAAAGCGGCTTACCTGGTCGCACAGGAAAAAAAGAATTCACGGTTATCCTTGCCGATGTAGATTTAGATACCGCGAGTGTTATCGCGGAAAAAGTGCGTAAAGGTGTTGAGCGATTAAAGTTTGTCAGCGCGAAAGGGAAAATTCCATTACCTAATGTGTCTCTGGCCCTTGGGATAGCCCAACTTGCACCAGAGCAAGACTTTAATATGTTGGCAAAACGCGCAGGTTACGCTGCACAGAAAGCACATTCTCTCGGCCAACACTGTTATATTAGTCACTGATCCGCAATATCCTCTTTTGTTTGCATTTTCAACAATACAACACGGATAAGAAATTGCACCTACGGCTACCAATCAAGTACACTAGCAACCATAGTTGCAGAGTAATGATGGAACCCACATGAAAGAGTCACAAGACAATACTACCCACTTTGGATACAAAACAGTCGAGACCGACAAAAAAGCCTCTATGGTTGCAGACGTATTTCATTCTGTAGCTGCAAAATACGACATCATGAATGATCTGATGTCATTTGGTATCCATCGTTTGTGGAAGCGTCAAACTATTGCCTGCTCAGGTGTACGCGCTGGTCACAAAGTACTTGATCTTGCTGGCGGTACGGGTGATTTAACCGCAAGATTTAGCGAATTAGTTGGTGATAAAGGACAAGTTGTTTTAGGTGATATTAACGACTCAATGCTTAAAGTAGGCCGCGAAAAATTACGCGATTCGGGACTTGTTGGCAATATTGAATACGTTCAAATGAACGCAGAAATGCTGCCATTTGACGATAATACTTTTGATGTCATCACTATTGCCTTTGGTTTACGTAACGTAACTGATAAAGATAAAGCTTTGCGCTCAATGTACAGAGTACTAAAGCCAGGTGGACGCTTACTGGTACTTGAATTTTCAAAGACCGATAACGAGGCGCTGGCAAAGCTGTATGATATGTATTCATTTACACTATTACCTGCAATGGGCAAATTAGTTGCAAATGACAGTGAGTCTTATCGCTACCTTGCAGAATCTATTCGCATGCACCCAGATCAAGAAACGCTAAAATCCATGATGGATGAAGCCGGTTTTGAACAAACTGACTACCAAAATATGACCGGAGGCATCGTCGCCCTTCATCGCGGCTTTAAATTCTAGGAGTTGCTGTGTTAGCTTCATTACTTGGCGCCGTACTTGAGACGGCTTTAAACAAAGGCCTTAAACTCTCGCCTGAGCTAAAGCATGTGCTAAGTAAAGGCCAACACAAAGTGCTCAGTGTTGATATTCGAGATCAAAATACTTGTTTAGCTGTGACTTACACAGGCATTAACATTCACGTTTTATGTCCTTTTGATGGCGAAGCCGATTGTTCAATTAGTGCCGATTTACCAACTTTGCTTGAGCTCAAAGATCCAAGCCAACTCACTGCGCTTATCCGTCAAGATAAGCTCGATCTTGAAGGGGATTTGGCGCTCGCACAACTATATAGTAATGCATTAGCAACACTTGATATTGATTGGGCGGAACACCTCGCCAAATATGTCGGTGATGGGCCCGCACAAGTTGCCGTAGATACCTTTCATAAGTTAGCGAATCGCGCAAAGCAAGATGGACAGGTAGCCAAGGCAACCCTAACTGGGTTATTTCAAGATGAGTTGAAGGTTGCGCCTCACCCGCTCGAGTTTCAACAGTTTAAGCAGCAAGTGAGAACATTAAACAATCAAGTCGAAAGCTTAAATCAACGCCTCAGCGCATTACTTCAGCAGAACAAAGGAAATTAGGTTGTCTTTACTTCGCTTGCATCAGATCACCAAAACATTTTTAACCTATGGTTTAGACGAAATCGTCCCTGCGCATAAGCAGCCTTGGTACGGTAAACTCGCTCGAGCGAGTTTGTTTTGGCTGCGCAACAAACATAAAGACAAACCAGTAGGCACACGCCTACGTCTGGCACTACAAACTTTGGGGCCGGTGTGGATCAAGTTCGGCCAGATGCTTTCGACCCGTCGAGATTTACTACCACCAGATATTGCTGAAGAACTTGCATTTTTGCAGGATCAAGTTCAACCATTTGACCCCGCGATGGCACAAAAGCTCATTGAGCAAGCGCTAGAAATCGACAATATTCATGAATACTTTGCTGAATTTGAATCAAAACCGCTGGCTTCAGCCTCGATAGCGCAAGTACATGCTGCCAAGCTACAACACAAAGATGAGTTAAAAGATGTCGTGATCAAAGTTATTCGTCCCGATATCGAGAAACAAATCCATGCAGATCTCTCTTTAATGGAGCGTTTCGCTAAAATCGTTGTCAATTTACTCAGCGAAGGAAAACGCCTGCGCCCAGTGGAAGTTGTTAGGGAATACAAAAAAACCTTACTCGACGAGCTAGACTTGATGCGAGAAGGCGCGAACGCAATTCAACTCAGACGCAACTTTGAAGACTCAGATTCACTGTATATCCCTGAGGTATATAGTGATTATTCACGTAAAAACGTGCTGGTGATGGAACGCATCTACGGTATTCCGGTTTCAGACACCGAAGCCTTGTTAGCGCAAGGCACCAATATGAAATTGCTAGCCGAGCGCGGTGTGGAAGTCTTTTTCACACAGGTATTCCGTGACAGTTTTTTCCATGCGGATATGCATCCTGGCAATATTTTTGTCTCTCGTGAAAATCCTCATAACCCTAAGTATATTGGCATAGATTGCGGCATAGTTGGCACCTTAAACCGTGAAGATAAACGCTATTTGGCCGAAAACTTTATCGCCTTTTTTAATCGTGATTACCGCCAAGTAGCGCAACTTCATGTGGATTCTGGTTGGGTTCCTGCAGATACCTGCGTAGAAGAGTTTGAGTTTGCCATTCGCACTGTATGCGAACCCATTTTTAACAAACCGCTTGCAGAAATCTCTTTTGGTCATGTGCTAGTAAATTTGTTTAATACGGCAAGACGGTTCAATATGGAAGTGCAACCACAGCTAGTATTATTGCAAAAAACCCTGCTGTATGTAGAAGGCCTAGGGCGCCAACTTTATCCGCAGTTAGACCTGTGGAAAACGGCCAAACCTTTTTTAGAGCATTGGGTGCAAGAACAAGTTGGCCCTCTCGCGGTGGCGAAAAAGCTATATGCGAACTTACCATTTTGGGCTGAAAAAATGCCTGAACTGCCAGACTTGATTTACCAAAATCTCAAGCGCCGCCCTCCTCCAACTGTCACACAAAAAGCAGATACTGCGACTAAGCCTCTATTATTGGGCTTAGCAGCGAGCAGTTTTGCAATTATATCGGGATTGAGCTTTATTTTTGACAAGCCTGTCGCAAGTAGCCTACTTGCGATTATTGCCATGCTAGTATTTATTGGCGCATGGCGTAAAACAGGGTGATTTTTTGCTCGCTAGGCGTATAATCATTATTCATAAGCAGTAAGTATCAATGGAGTTATTATGGGATTCGGTGGGATCAGTATTTGGCAATTACTTATTATTTTAGCCATCATTGTTTTGTTATTTGGAACTAAAAAACTACGCGGTATTGGTAGTGATTTGGGTGGTGCAGTTAAAGGCTTTAAAAAGGCGGTATCGGATGAGCAAACTGCGACCGACGCTGAGCCTGAAAAGTTAAAAAATACAACAACTGAGCAAGCACAACCGGTATCAGAGAAAGAAAAAGATAAGGTGTAATTCAGCATGGGTATGTGGGAGTTAGTGGTCGTTCTTATCGTTGGCCTAATTGTACTTGGCCCTGAACGTCTTCCCGTTGCAATCCGCACCGTAGCAAGATGGATAAAAACGGTAAAATCTGTCGCCAATTCAGTCAAGGCTGAAGTGAGTGAAGAATTACGTGTTCACGAGCTACATAATAATTTGAAAAAAGCGGAACAACAGGGAATGCAAGATTTGGCCCCCGAACTCAAGCAATCCGTTCAAGAGTTACAAGATGCGGCTGAATCAGTCAGACATTCTTATAAATCAACCGAAAATAATAAAAACAAAGACTAATCAATCTAGCAGTTAGATAGTTCAGTCAAAGGCTAGTTTTGGGTAATTTAGACGCCCAAACAGCTCCTTTTTGTTATATCTAACTGGAATTATATTCGTACGAGTCAAGTTACATGACAGAATCAGCCCAAAGTGGATTTATAGCTCACCTTGTTGAGTTAAGAAACCGCTTAATGAGAGCGTTATTGAGCGTTTTCGTTATCTTTGTTGCTTTGGTGTACTTCGCCAATGATATCTATGCCTTCGTTGCAGCACCGCTTGTAAATAGCTTGCCTAGCAACACAACCATGATCGCTACAGATGTTACAGCGCCGTTTTTTGCTCCCTTTAAATTAACGCTTTTTGTGTCACTATTTGCCTCTGTGCCTTTTATTTTGCATCAGGTGTGGGGCTTTATCGCACCCGGTTTATATAAACACGAAAAACGTATGCTTATCCCCATATTACTCTCAAGTGTATTGTTATTTTATGGCGGCATAGCATTTTGCTATTTTGTTGTAATGCCGATCATTTTGGGATTTTTTACCAGTGTGGGGCCCGAAATGATGACGCTATCGCCAGATATCAGCAGCTATCTTGGCTTTATCCTGAAACTATTTTTTGCTTTTGGCATCGCCTTTGAAATTCCCGTTGCCATTATGCTTATATGCTGGAGTGGCATGACAACCCCCGCGAGCTTAAAAGAAAAACGCCCTTATGTCGTTGTTGGCGCTTTTGTTATCGCGATGTTTTTAACACCACCAGATGTTCTATCTCAAACTCTATTGGCGCTCCCTATGCTACTCTTGTTTGAACTAGGACTCATTCTAGCCAAATTTTATAGCGCTAAACCACAACAACAGGAGTCAGAATAATGAAAAAAACCATGATACTGTTCGCACTAGGATTTTCTTCTTTATGCGCCGCAGAGCAGATAAATACGCAAGCATTACAAGCCTGTACGCTGATTGAAAATGATTTTAAGCGGCTTATGTGCTACGACAATGTGATTGCTAATAAACCAATCACGGAAACACATTCAAGCAAAGTGCCCGTAAACAAAGATAAAATAAACACAGCGCGCAATGAAGAAAAAGCAGAATTAAAAGAAGATGGCTTTGGTTTAGAGCATAAAGTTAAAGCGGCAAGCGAAGAAATCGAAGAAATTACAGCTAAACTCGTAAAAACAACCACTCAAGGCCGCGATAAAATGGTATTCACCTTGGACAATGGTCAAGTATGGAGGCAAGTTTCTTCAGAAACTTTTTTCGCCAATGAAGGAGACACATTAATTATTGAACGCGCGTCTTTTGGCTCTTTTTTAATGAAGAAAACGGGCTCAAACCGTACAACGCGAGTTAAACGAGTTAACTGATGAACACGATGTTCGATGCTGGTGTAAACCTCACCAGCTCGCAATTTTCATCCGATTTGGCCGAGGTAATTGCTAGAGCCAAAAACGCTGGCATAGAATCTATGCTCGCCATTGGCTGCGATTTAACAAGCAGCGAACAAAGTATTTTACTCGCTGAGCAATACCAGCTTTATTGTACAGCAGGTGTCCACCCTCACGACGCAAAAGATGCACCTGACACGCTCTACGATGATCTCCTCACTCTTTTAAAAAGTAGCAACAGGGCTATTGCTGTTGGTGAATGTGGCTTGGACTTTAATCGCGACTTTTCACCAAGGCCGATACAACAAAGCGTGTGCTTAACGCAACTGCAGTTAGCAGAAGCTATTGATTATCCTGTGTATCTGCATGAAAGAGACGCGCACGATGCGCTATTTTCGTTACTGCAAGAAGTTAACGTTCATGGAGTACTACACTGTTTTACTGGTGACCATAACGCACTACGACATTACTTGGACTATGGGTTAATGATAGGCATCACAGGCTGGGTTTGCGATGAACGTAGAGGCCAAGCACTACAAGATCTAATCCAATACATCCCCCTAGACCGTTTGCTGTTGGAAACTGATGCGCCCTACCTACTACCTAGAACAATTAGCCCAAAGCCCAAGTCTCGCCGCAATGAACCTATGTATTTATCTTATGTGGCTGAGCAAATTGCACACCTAAAACAATGTCCTGTCACGGAAGTGATGAGCACGACTTCGGCTAATTTTAAACAGCTGTTTGTGAGGTAAAGCCAGTAATGCGCATTGTGTTGTCTTTACTTATATTGATATACAGCTCTGCTGTATTTTCTGCCGTCACTATTTCAGAGTCATTCAAGGTAGAACACCAAGTAAAGCTAAGTTACACACTGAGTAAATATGCATCGTTAAACGAACTGCTTGCGGCTCCTGTCGAATGGCATAGCAGCACCCAAATCCCCACAGGCCTTCGACCTGTAGCAAAGTACTTATGGCTAAAAATAGCGCTGCACAATACTAATAACTCGCTCACACCAGTATTGGTAAGTATAAACAATAATCTCATCGATGCGGTAACTGCCTATCATGTCAGGCCGAACCATCCAATATTCAGCTTAGATATGGGCGATGCCTTGCCACTGATTAAGCGACCACTAAAGTATGAATCTCTAGTTGTTCCGCTTGAGCTGCAGCCACAAACGCAAAGCCATTTATACTTACAGATCAGTGATGAGGGGGTTATCACGGCTCCTCTTGCAATTTGGGAGCCGAATGAATACCTCCAATTTAAGAGTAAATTTAATCTTATTTTTGGAATTTTAGCAGGCTTTGTACTAGCACTCGCCCTAACCAATGCCACGCTCTATTGTGTTACAAAAAAAGGTTACTTTTTATGTGCCACTTTGTTTATCGCTACAGTATGGCTTTTCAATGCACATATCTATGGCTTTGGTTATCGCTATTTTTACTCTTCATGGCAGTGGTTTCAACAGTATGGTCAAGGCATGATGATGTTATTGCTCAGCGCACTGCTGTTGCCCGCTTTGAGTTATTGCTCTGGAAAGTCACTGCTTGCGCACCCAAAGCTGACGAAAAGAAAGGCCATTCTAGCGACAATGTGCTTGTTTCTGCTCATTGCTTTTTTACCTGTTTCTCAGTCTCTCCTGCTAGCGCTTAGCATCAGCTTTATTGTCTCTGTATTGATTATCTATACGCTCGCTCGTGTTAACCACAAGAGTCGAAATATCTTAATTGCAATCGCACTCTGCCACTTTATCGTAATTAGCTACCCGTTTACGGTTGAGCTGGGGGTTCAGTCCGGCAGCTTTTTGAACCATTTGGGCTACTTTGGTATTTTTGTCGTTGAAGCCACTTTGCTGAGTTACCTGCTCATACGTCTATATATATTTCAAAGAGATGAAAAGCTGGCCAAGCAACAGCAACGGCTAGCTCATACTCAAGCTGAAGATGCCCTATTAAAAGAAAAGCTTAAACTACAAGAACAGGCCCAGTACGACTTAGAGTCCAACATTGAGGAACGCACTTTTGAGCTTCAAGTCACATTAAGGGAACTTGAGGATAAAAACCGAGAGCTCGAGCGCATGAACATGGAAGATCCACTCACAAAAGTGAAGAACCGGCGCTATTTCGACAAGCGTTTACAGATGGAAGTACGTCGTTCAAGACGAGAGCAGACAGTATTGAGCCTTGTTATTTTTGATATCGATCACTTCAAAAAAATTAACGACAAATATGGTCACTTGGCTGGTGATCAAGCAATTTGCGAATTTGCCAACTTAATAAAATCACACTTGCGGCGACCACATGATGAAGTGTTCCGCTATGGTGGTGAAGAGTTTATTTTGCTACTACCAAACACCCCGGAAGAAGGTGCTGTCGGAGTGGCTGAACGCCTGAGAGTAGCTACAGCAGATCTCAATATCAAATTTGGTGAAGATACGCTTAAGTTGACCACCAGTGCAGGCGTTTATAGTGCAGTGGTTAGCGATCCACATAACCCACAGCTTTACACTGACAATGCGGACAAAGCCTTGTATCAAGCAAAACAGCAAGGTCGTAATCGTGTTGTTACTTTCAAACCCAATCAGGAGAACTAACGTGGCTCAATCAGGACTCGATCTTTTCCCCCTAACTCGCATGCGCAGAATGCGTCGCGATGACTTTTCAAGACGTCTAATGAGCGAAAGCACGCTAACGGTTAATGACTTAATCTATCCAGTATTTGTATTGGATGGTGAATCTAAGCGTGAAGCTATCCCATCAATGCCAGGTATTGAGCGTTTATCTATTGATCTATTAGTTGAGGAAGCCAAGCAACTAGTAGAGCTAGGGGTTCCTGCCATCGCCTTATTCCCAGTAACTCCGGCGGAACAAAAATCGTTACTAGCTGAGGAAGCATACAACCCTGAAGGGATTGCACAAAGAGCGGTACGTGCTATTAAAGCAGCATGTCCTGAGCTTGGTGTGATCACCGATGTTGCATTAGACCCATTCACAGTCCACGGTCAAGACGGTATCTTAGATGAAGATGGTTATGTCATGAACGAAGAAACCGTGGAAGTATTAGTCAAACAAGCGCTTTCGCATGCAGAGGCAGGTGCCGATATCGTCGCCCCTTCCGATATGATGGATGGCCGAATTGGCGCTGTTCGTGAAGCACTTGAAGAGTGCGGTTTTATCCATACTCGTATAATGGCGTACTCTGCCAAGTATGCATCGAGTTATTATGGCCCTTTCCGCGACGCGATTGGCTCTGCAGGCAACCTAAAAGGTGCAGACAAGAAAACCTATCAAATGGATCCTGCTAATTCTGACGAAGCATTACGTGAAGTGGCTTTGGACTTACAAGAAGGTGCTGATATGGTGATGGTAAAACCAGGTATGCCATACCTTGATGTTGTCAGACGCGTTAAAGATGAGTTTGGAGTACCAACATTTGCTTACCAAGTCAGCGGTGAATACGCCATGCATAAGGCTGCGATTGATAACGGCTGGTTGGCTGAGAAGCCTGTTGTACTGGAGTCTCTACTAGCATTTAAGCGTGCTGGTGCGGATGGCATTTTGACTTACTTTGCAAAACAAGCCGCAATTTGGCTGAATGAAAAGTAATACCAATTGCATTAATGCAATTGGTGTGAAACCTTTAAATTTGAGCAGGTGAAACCCTCACCTGCACTTCCTTTATTACACCTTATCTGACCAAACTTTCTGCTTTTAAAAGCTCATCGCGATTCATTTTCCAGCTAAAGAAGCGAATAATACGACCATCATCGAGATATACCTCGGGAAGACTTACAATGCCCAAAGAGCGTAACCTAATCGCCTGAATATGTTCCGTATGGATATAATGGGTTTTACCAAAAAAGTTATAGCTAACTCCCGCTTTATCTATATGAAGAAAACGCTTTCCGGTTAATGACAGTACCAATAATGATAGAGTAAAAAATAGTAAGGTAAGTGTAACTATTTGCAATAATGATGAGGGAATATCTAAGATAGAAAACAGCGCATTACCCAGCCAGATAAGGGACAGTGCCAGTACATAGAAAAGCCAGTTTATTTCCAGCTCTAAAGTTCTCATTGAGTATCTCCTTTATTTACCCAACCACAATCAAATTTGAGCCTACGACGCAATAACGTGACCCAATTTATTGAAGAAAAGCTAATGATAAAGTGCCAATGTTCCTAAAGCAAGAACTTTAAAATTAATAAAACATGAAATAATCGTGACGACTTTTAGACAGGGCATTAAACCTGTAAATAATTGAATTTAAAAACAAAAAAGGCCGCCAAAGGCGACCTTTTTATGCAAAATAAGTAATTAATTACTTAGCTGCTTTTTTCTCTTTCTCAGCTGCGATTACCGCGTCAGCAACGTTTGCTGGACATGGTGCATAGTGTGAGAATTCCATTGAGAACTGACCACGACCAGACGTGATAGTACGTAGGTGACCAATGTATCCGAACATTTCAGATAGTGGTACTTCACCCTTGATACGAACGCCCATTGCGCCAGCTTCTTGGTCTTTGATCATACCGCGACGACGGTTAAGGTCACCAATTACGTCACCTACGTTGTCTTCTGGCGTGAACACGTCAACTTTCATGATTGGCTCAAGAAGTTGTGCACCCGCTTTAGGGATAGACTGACGGAATGCGCCTTTAGCAGCGATTTCGAACGCGATTGCTGATGAGTCAACTGCGTGGAAACCACCGTCGAATAGCTCAACTTCAACGTCTAGTACTGGGAAGCCCGCTAGTACACCTTCGTCCATCATTGACTTGAAGCCTTTCTCAACTGCTGGCCAGAATTCCTTAGGAACGTTACCACCAACAACTGAAGACTTGAACGTAAAGCCAGAACCAACTTCGCCAGGCTTGATACGGTAGTCAATCTTACCGAACTGACCAGAACCACCAGACTGTTTCTTGTGCGTGTAGCTATCTTCAACTTCTTTAGTGATAGTTTCACGGTAAGCAACCTGAGGCTGACCAACGATTAGGTCTACACCGTATGTACGCTTAAGGATGTCTACCTTAATGTCTAGGTGAAGCTCACCCATACCTTTAAGGATAGTTTCACCTGAATCTTCATCAGTCTCAACTTGGAATGAAGGATCTTCTGCAACCATCTTACCGATCGCGATACCCATCTTCTCGTTACCACCTTTATCTTTAGGTGCAACAGCGATTGAGATTACTGGATCAGGGAAGATCATCGCTTCAAGTGTACACTCGTGCTTAGGATCACATAGCGTGTGACCTGTTTGAACGTTCTTCATACCAACAACAGCGATGATGTCACCCGCTTGTGCTTCAGTAAGTTCAGTACGCTCGTCCGCTTGCATCTCAACCATACGGCCGATACGCTCTGTTTTACCAGTTGCAGAGTTAAGGATAGTGTCACCTTTCTTCATGCGACCTGCGTAGATACGGATGAACGTAAGTGCACCGAAACGGTCGTCCATGATTTTGAACGCAAGCGCTTTAAGTGGTGCATCAGCGTCAACAGTTGCTACTTCACCAGTAGGCTCACCTGTTTCTGGATCTGTTAGCGGCTGAGGATCAACTTCTGTAGGAGACGGTAGGTAGTCAACAACTGCGTCTAGTACTAGCTGCATACCTTTGTTCTTGAATGCAGAACCACAGAAAGTTGGGAAGAACGCAAGGTCACGAGTACCTTTACGGATACACGCTTTGATTTGCTCTAGTGAAGGAACTTCACCTTCCATGTACGCTTCCATTAGGTCGTCGTCTTGCTCAACAGCAGACTCAACTAGCATCTCATGGTATTCTTCAACTTTGTCTACCATGTCAGCTGGAACGTCAGTAATTTCGTAGTTTTCAGGAAGACCTGTGTCATCCCAAACGTATGCTTTCTTCTCAAGTACGTCTACAACACCACAGAACTGGTCTTCGATACCGATTGGAAGCGTCATCACTAGTGGGTTAGCACCAAGTACTTTCTCAACCTGACCAACTACGCGGTAGAAGTCTGCACCCATACGGTCTAGTTTGTTTACGAAGATTACACGTGCAACTTCTGATTCGTTCGCATAACGCCAGTTAGTTTCTGATTGTGGCTCAACACCACCAGAACCACAGAATACACCGATACCACCGTCAAGTACTTTAAGTGAACGGTATACTTCTACTGTGAAGTCAACGTGTCCAGGAGTATCGATAACGTTTAAACGGTGGCCTTTCCACTCACAAGTTACCGCCGCTGATTGGATTGTAATACCACGCTCAGCTTCCTGCTCCATGAAGTCAGTAGTAGACTCACCGTCGTGTACTTCACCAGTTTTGTGGATTTTACCAGTAAGCTTTAGAATACGCTCAGTGGTGGTAGTTTTACCCGCATCAACGTGCGCGAAAATACCAATGTTTCTGTATTTCGATAAATCTGCCATTGTTTTACTCTATTTAAAGTAGAAAAATTATTCGGCGGGAGTATATCACCTCTTGTAGCGAACATCATCCTTGAAGTCGTCTAAAATGCAATCAATTCGCGAAAAAGTTTCTAATGCGAAACTTTGTGACCCATTTTTACCGTATCGCTTACTGCTAGGCCGCTGTATTTAAGAAAATTCCGTTGTATTTTGTCAATTTCAGGGCGGTGAGCTTGGGTTTTTGTTTAAAATATCTGCTTTCCAAACAAGTTGGCATGCTGGACTTGGAAGGCATCATCTAGCAAAGAAAAGTGCGCTATTTTACCCACTTCAATGCTACCAAGTTCATTGTCCATATTTAAATAAGTTGCGGGTACTAAGCTTGCCATATTGATGGCTTCTAGAAGTGGAATATTGGCTAATTCTGCTAAATTCTTCACTGCTTTTTCAAGTGTTAGTGTACTGCCGGCCAAACTGCCGCTGTGAGTTTTCGCCACGCCATCCTTAACCACAACTGGCATTTCACCCAATTGATATTCACCATCTTTAAGGCCACCAGCATTAATACAATCACTGATCAAGGCCACCTTATGCTGACCTTTGAGGCGGTAGATCAACTGTAAAATCGCAGGGTGTAAATGAATACCATCGGCAATCACTTCCACCAAGGCTTGGCTATCAAGTAACAACGCACCAGCACAGCCCGGCTCACGGTGATGAATGCCGCGCATGCCGTTAAACACGTGGACCCCGCCGCAGGCACCATGTGCTAGAGCGGCATTGGTTTGCGCAAAATCCGCATCACAATGACCTAACATCACCCGCACCCCATGTTTACTTAGGTACTGTGTCATCTTAACGCCATTAGCCTTTTCGGGCGCGAGTGCCACCGCTTTAAGCGCACCATCAGCCGCGCTAATCATTTCATCAATTAAGGCTTCGTCTAACGGCTTAAAGAAAGCTTCGTTATGGGCACCTTTGTGTTTTTCACTAAAAAACAAACCCTCACTGTATCCGCCCAGCACCTGAGCACCCGGCATCTTTTGCTGATAGGCAGCTCCAATAACTTTCATCGCGGCAATAGTTTGTGGCCATGTAGTCGTCACCGTGGTAGCCAAAAAGCCAGTGACGCCATGTTTGAGCAACGAGGTGCTAATGGTTTTTATACTGGAGAGTTTGCCATCAATAACATCACAGCCCTCGCGGCCATGAATATGCAAATCAATTAACCCAGGCCACATGTCGAGTTTGGGATAAGACTCGGTATTATCAGGCGCTTCCGTCGCTGGAATAATCGCGTGAAAACGCTCACCCTTTATTACCGCTACGTGCGCTTCAAGGACACTGGTAGGGGTATAGATACGACGGGGCTGAATATAACGAAGCTGCTCAAGCATGTACTTTGCTCCCAAGTAATGCCGCACCCAATGCACCACTTGCATCACCATGCTTGGCTCTAACAATATCTGGCACTGACACTGCGGAAAATACGTGAGGTTCAATGGCTTTTGGGAGCGCTTCTACAAGCTCATCGATAAGCGACATACCACCGCCAAGCACGATAACTTCTGGGTCATACGCTTTGATTAAATTTGCAAACGCCGAGCCCAACAGATCCATATAACAATTAAAAGCATGGCGTGCTTCACTTTCTCCAGCCCGCATCGCTGTGATAACTTGTTCTGAGGTAAGTGTTCGCGTAGTGAAATGTTGATACAAACCGGCAAGCCCTGGCCCTGCGACATAGCGCTCTAAACATCCTTGCAGTCCACAGCCACACGCTAAAATAGGCAGGTGATATTTTTGCTGTAACACTGCAGAAAGCGGATGGTGGCCATATTCTCCGGCGATCCCTTGGGCACTTTTATACAACGCGCCATCAATACAAAATCCGCCTCCAGCACCGGTGCCTATAATTGCCCCAAAGACCTTTTGATATTGCTTACCGGCTCCAAGACTGGCCTCTGATAACGCAAAGCAACGGCAGTCATTTTCCACCGCAATGGGCCGTTCAAGTTGTGCAACAAGATCAGCTTTAACTTCTTTGCCATTGGCGCAAGGGACATTTGCTGATAGCACGCGCTGCTGCGCATTTACTATCCCCGGCATACCAATACCAACCTGTCCTTTACAACCATATTTGTCATCGGCTTGCTGCACCAAAGTGACGATTTGCGCCAAAAACGCCTCATAACTGTGCTTTGGTGTCGCCACACGCCAAGACTCTATACGTTGCAGTTTTTCATCGAACACCGCAATTTCAATTTTGCTCCCGCCAACATCCACTCCATAAATCATACTTCACTCCCAAACGGATGAATGACTACGCCCTGCACAACTCTATTCACTTCCCCCGACGGGCAAGGGTTGTCCGGTGAAATACCGAGATTCAGCGCTTTATAGAAACTTAACTGCTGTGCAAACAACATATACAGTAACCCTTGCCACACATCTTCTAGTGGTGGCACTTTAGGACAAAGTGAATGCACCGTCATGGCTGTACCGTCACGCTGCAACTCAGCAACTAAATCCTGATCGTACAAGCTGGTATAACCATCACTTGAGATAAAACATACCACGACAGTTTTGCTATTGATAAGTGATTTTGGACCATGACGGAAGCCAAGCGGTGACTCGCTCACGCTCATTACTTGGCCTGCCGATAACTCAAGCATTTTTAGCGCAGCTTCCTTTGCAAATCCCAGTAAGCAACCTGAGCCTAGATACACCAAACGATCAAATGGTTGTTGTGCAAATGCACGGATATTTTGCTGCTCTGTCGCAGCTAACATGCTTTGCGCTGCATTGATCAACTTATCCACGGAGCCGTCATCCGCCGCAAAAAATTGTAGCGCTGCAACCATCATTGACGAATAGCTACTCGTCATTGCAAAACTTTGGTCAAGCGTAGGATCTGGTAGCAATATACTTGTTGCATTGCTTGCCTGCTGCGCTGCTTGATGCAATTTTCCATCACGGTTGCAGGTGATAAAAAGGTGCTGACTGTTGCTAATCAACTGTGTTACCAACTCTACGGCCGCCACACTTTCTGGACTATTACCAGAGCGAGCAAAGGATACCAATAAACACGGTTTATCCGTCGCTAGGTATTGCCTTGGTGCAGCAACTAGGTCAGTTGTGCTCACTGCCCGCACACTTTGGCGCATGTGTGTATTAAGATGAGTGGCGATAGCGTCACCGATATAAGCGGATGTACCCGCCCCCGTCAAAATAACCTGAGTATCAGGGTCATCTAGAAAAGGAGCTAACTCCACCAAAAGCCTAGACTTTATGCTCGCGACTAATTGGGCGGTCTCTTGCCACATCTGTGGCTGCTGGGTGATCTCTTTTGCTGTCCAATAGGCATTTCGTGTTTTTAATTGCGCAATTTCGTGTCCTAGCAAAGTGTTCATGACGCTTTCTCCATGGCAAAACACGCATTTGAATAGCGAGCCACAACACGTTGAATTTTGGCAATCACCAACGCTTTGGCGTCCCTTTCTATTTCACCACGGCGTACTTGTTGATATAGCTCTGGAAAATATTGGCTGATAAGCGGCAGTGATAAAGTCTGCTGCGCTAGGTTGTCGAGCATAGTTGCTAACGCCTTTTGCACCGCGTCTTGATGCCAGTAATAGCGAATACGGTCGCTAAAGCTAAATTGGCGCAAGAACCGGAGTTGCTGTGACTCGCCGTGATAAAAACGCTGCCAACTTGTTGGCTCTGCCAGCATGACCTCATCCACCACCTCAATAAACTGACTATGAACATAGGGTAGTAATTGCTTTTCAATATGGTGAAGCGCGAATAATCCTTCGCGCAGCGCAAAGGTCAATTCAGGCCCGACTTTCAAAATGGCAAAGTGGTCAGCAACCAACGACTGATAAGCGCCTGCAGTTTGATAATCTGTCGAATGTGCTTCGAAAGCGATTCGGTCAACGGTACGAATAAAGTCTTTTAATGCACTCGCTTCATTCGGTTTGTAGTCAAAAACTTGGGTGTTATCAAACTCAACCCCCGGCTGCACCACCATTGCAACCACGCGTTGCCAAGCATCCACTAATCCCTTATTTGCAAAAAGTTCACGATGGCAAGCTAGGGTTTCTTGTGCAGCAACTTGGCTGGTCGGTTGTAGACTGTCAATCTGTTCATCAGCGCCACCTGGAGGGGGAACTTCAGTACCAATCACATAAACAATATCACTACGACCAAACGTCGCAATCGCGGCTGCTTCCGCTGTTTGACACAATAAGGCAGCGCGATTAGCTACAATATCATCGCTTAACGCGTCAGGATCGTCAGCACAGGGCATGCTGGCATCTAAGTGGATCTTCTTAAAACCAGCCTTCACGTATTCAGCGACTAAGTCACAGGCTTTGGCCATCGCGGCTTGGCTATTTTCACTAGTCCAACAGACAGGTCCTAAGTGATCACCACCAAAAATCAGTAACTGCTTATCAAAACCAAGCTCTTCAGCCATTTCTTCGACTTTGGCAATAAAATCCGCAGGACGCATCCCAGTATAACCGCCAAATTGGTTAACCTGATTGGCCGTGGCCTCAATTAATAGCAGCGTATTCTCCTGCTTGGCATATCTTATCGACGCTTCTAGCACCCAAGGGTGAGCTGAGCAAATGGCATAAATGCCTGAGTTTTTCCCTGATTTATTGGCTTCGATTAGGGCTTGAAAACGCCGCATATGATCACCTCTTAAGACGTTATTAAATGTACCTCAATTCCGGCGGCAACCAATTGCTGATGAATATCAGCTGGAATACCACTGTCCGTTACCAAAACGTCAATTTCTTCGCAGGCGATAATACGGTGTACACCTTTACGATCGAACTTGCTGGAGTCCGTCACCACTATGACTTGCTTTGCAGCTTTACACATCTCGCGGTTAAGCGCGGCTTCTGGTTCAAAGTGTGTTGTTACACCAACATCAACAGAAAACCCGTCGACACCAAGCACCAAGCGGTCAAAGTGATATTGCTTTAGCTGATCTTCTGCGTGGCTGCCATAAAACGACAGCGACTTTTTACGCAGTGAGCCTCCAGTCATCAACACTTCAACGCCATCGGCTGCAACGAGCGCTTGCGCCACGTTAAGACCATTGGTCATCACCACTAGCTGTTGATGTTCAGTAAGCTGCTTCGCAACCTCTTCAGTGGTGGTTCCAGAGTCCAGAATAATAGACTCATTATTGCCTATAAGGCTCGCCACCAACTTTGCAAGCTCGACTTTCACTTGGTGATGATGATCGTGCTTTTCCGTTATGGTGAGCTCTTTGGTTAACCTAGAACTCGCAACGGCACCACCATGAGAGCGAACCAACAACCCTTTATCATGTAAGGCATTGAGATCATTTCTGATCGTCACGGTTGATACACCAAATTGTTCTGCCAGCTCAGATACTTCTACTCGTTCCGTTTGACCAACGAGTTGAACGATTTCGTGGCGTCTTTCGATGGTGTTCAGCATGACACCTCCTTTCGTTTTGGTTGAATTTAGTCTACACAGCTTTCATTTGCTTTCAATTTATTTTTTTAACTTTAATCGAAAACAAATACAAACACCTGTTTTATAATGATTTAAAGTTAAGCTAGAAACAAATTGAAATACAAACGAAAGAATATGAAAGATATTTTTCTTGCGTTCAAAATAAAACTGCCGTAATAATAACCAAAAAATAACATTTCGTTTTTAACAACAAGAGTGAACAACTAAGAGGTTATTATGGGTGATCTAAACCGCCGGCGATTTCTTCAATCAATGGCTGCTATCGCAGCAACAAGCGCAGTGATTGGCTGCGCAAGTAACAATAATAAGACGCCGCTTACACCAAAGCCACAAGGAAATTCAGTTCAAGGTTTAGTCGTACCGAAACTGGATGTTGTGCGAGTGGGCTTTATTGGTGTGGGTCAACGTGGTGTTGGCGCGGTAAAACACTTTTGCCATCTTGACGGTGTCGAGATCAAGGCCATCTGCGATACGCACCAAGAAGTCGTAGATAGAGCCGTTAAAATTGTTGTCGACAAGGGCTTACCCAAGCCAGCGACTTACGGCAAGAACGATATGGACTATCGCCGCATGTTGGCGCGCGATGACATTGATATTGTCATCATCTCTACGCCTTGGAAATGGCATACGCCTATGGCGGTAGACACAATGGAAAGTGGCAAACACGCTTTGGTCGAAGTGCCAGCAGCAGTAACCATAGAAGAAGCGTGGCAATTGGTAAATACCGCAGAGCGCACGCAAAAGAACTGCATGATGTTGGAAAACGTTTGCTATGGCCGTGACGAGCTGATGGTATTAAACATGGTTCGCCAAGGGCTATTCGGTGAGTTACTGCACGGTGAAGCAGCTTATATCCATGAACTTCGTTGGCAAATGAAAGAAATTGAGCATAAAACTGGCTCATGGCGCACACATTGGCATACCAAACGTAACGGTAACCTCTACCCAACCCATGGTTTAGGCCCGGTTTCTCAATATATGAATATTAACCGTGGCGATCGTTTCGACTATATCTCGTCTATGAGTTCACCAGCACTTGGTCGTGCAGCCTATGCCAAACGTGAATTTCCAGCAAATCATGAGCGTAACCAACTGAACTATATTGCTGGAGATATGAACACTAGCATCATTAAAACCATCAAAGGTCGTTCGATTATGGTACAGCACGATACCACTACCCCACGCCCTTACTCCCGCCACAATTTAATTCAAGGTACTAACGGCGTATTTGCAGGATTCCCCAACCGCATCGCGCTTGAAAACGGCGGGAGTAAGAGCTTTCACGAGTGGGATTACGATATGAATGATTGGTACGGCAAATACGACCATCCACTTTGGCAAAAAATGGGGGCTGAAGCAGAGCGCAACGGCGGCCATGGTGGCATGGATTTCTTAATGTTCTGGCGCATTATTTACTGCCTTCGTAATGGCGAACCGCTAGATCAGGATGTTTACGACGCAGCTGCTTGGTCAGCGGTCTTCCCTCTTTCAATGGACTCAGTTGCAGACAGAAGTAATAGCAAGGACTTCCCGGATTTCACCAGGGGCACATGGCGCACTGCAGCACCACTAGGCATTGTTACATAACTAACCAAAGGTTAAATACGTTATCTATAGCAAATGCTATCAATGCCTGAATAAGCGCCCGTAAAGCGGGCGCAATAATAACAACACTCAACAGGACAACAAGATGAAACACACTCTAAAATTGTGTGCTGTGGGATTGGCCGTGAGCTGTGCCCTGTCCCAATATGCGCACGCACAGGAAACAGAACAGAACAGCGGATCCGACGAGCAAGATAAAGCCAAGCAACAAGTCGAGAAAATTGAAGTACGTGGTGTACGTTCTAGTATCAAAGAGTCACTCTTTCTCAAGAAAAACGCCGTCGGCGTAATGGATGCCATCGTTGCCGAAGACATTGGTAAGTTTCCAGATCAAAACCTTGCTGAAGCGCTACAACGAATGACGGGTATCGCCATTACCCGTAACGCAGGTGAAGGACAAAACGTCACTGTGCGGGGCCTTGGCGGGGACTTTAACGTTACCACCATCAATGGTCGTAGAATGGCATCAGAGCACACTAGCCGTGACTTTAACTTCGATTTAATTGCGCCTGAGATGGTTCAAGCATTAGAAGTGTACAAGTCACCACAAGCACAAACGCAAGAGGGGGGGATTGGTTCAGTCATCAATATAAAAACCCGCCGACCGTTAGATATGGATGGCTTTACCCTCGCCGGAAGTGCCAAAGCCATTTACGAAGAACGTACCGGCGATACCAACCCTCAAGCCTCCTTCCTAATTAGTGATACCTTTTTTGACAATACCTTTGGCGCGCTATTCACCGCCGTTTATTCAGAGCGAACACAACGCGAAGACTCCTACGAGGGACAAGGGTTTTACGATCCTGAAGAAAATACCGACGTGCGAGTCCCGGTTGATAGTAACCGAAATGGTGAGCTAGATGAGGGCGAGAAAGTACACCCATCAATGATCCCAGGATATGTACGCTACTCGAACTGGCAAGACGAACGTGAGCGCATTGGTGCAAGCCTCGCCTTACAATGGCGTCCAACGAATGATATTGATGTCACCTTTGATAGCTTATACTCAAGTTACAAAACCGACGGTGAAAAATATCAAATCTCATTCGTCACCTATGATGAACCTTGGACGCCCGGGATCCCTGCAGTAGGTGAGTTAAAATTTAATGAAGATGGCAACGTCAACTACATTGAGTTAGTCGATGGTGCAATGGCTGAGCTACTGAACGTCTCTGAGCCTCGCAATACCGACACTTGGCAGGCCGGTCTTAACTTCAAGTGGTATGCCACCAGCAATCTAACGCTTGAATTTGATGTGTCTAAGTCCCGTGCCGAGCGGATCAATGATGGCGACAACCGCTACATCGTGGCGCGTGGCTTTGTTGATACCATCACCATAGATCAAACCGGCGACAACCTCCTGCCAGATGTGACTATGTCGCCAGCACTTAATGCCGATCAACCCTTTGGTGCTCACTACAGCTACAACTATGGCACTGAAGTGATAAGTGATGTTGAAGAGCTAAGGCTCGAAGGGACATTTATTCCAGAATGGGAATTTGTCAAAGATATCAAGTTTGGCTTTCATTACGGTAAGCAATCTAAAGCCAGAGATGTGAGCAAATCAAATAACCCATCGATGTTCAGTAATGGTGGGGCTTATTTTAAAAACTCAGATTACGACAGCTTTGATAACTCAAGCGTAGAAAAGCTCGGTGGCCTTAACTTATTTAGACTACCCGCAGATGTACTTGTACCCGCCAACTTTGATAACTTCCTAGATGGTGAGCCGGGCATGCACCCTGCACCGTGGGCCAGCTTCGACTACGACAAACTCTATGCTTTTTATCAATCCATTAATGCCCAAGCCGCAGATGAAAAAATTAGAGCTTCCAAGAGTCCCAAAGATTCCTACGAGCTTTCTGAGTCAACGTTTGCACTTTATTTAGAGACCAATCTAGTCGGCGAGCTGTCGGAAATGCCTTACAACTTAAACCTAGGCGTAAGAGCAATCAAAACCGAGATCACCTCTGATGGCTACGTTTTTGATTACCCAAGTCTGGTATACAACGTAGAAGAAGACGAAGATGGCGACATTATCTATCGCATAGAAGGGGATATTGCCGATTATTACTCCGATTCTTACGTAGAAGATGACTACACTGATGTACTGCCTAGCATGAACTTTAAGTTAGAAATAACAGACTCACTGTTATTTAGAACCAGCGCGGCTAAAGTTATCACCAGACCTAGCATCGATTTTCTAACCCCATATAGCTCAATTAATTTCAGTAAGTTTGAGCTTAATCTTGCCAATCCTGGGATCAAGCCACTTAGAGCAGACCAACTTGATTTGGGACTAGAGTGGTACTTCTCTGATTATGGTGCACTCACCTTTGCAACCTATTACAAAGACATTAAATCGGTTATCGCTCAGGGGCGTGTCGGTACGATAAAAGTGGGTAAATTCATAAAAGACGGCGTTGAAGTTGACGGTCCGGAATTTACTCAAGTATCGCCACGTTCTGAAGCGGGAGCAGAGATCAAAGGGTTCGAAATTGCTTATCAACAGTCATTTGAGGAATTGCTACCGGCACCTTTTGATGGCCTAGGTATGCAAATCAACTATACATTTACGGATAGTAAATACGACGACCCCGAAAAAGACGAGCTACCATTCGCTGGAATGTCTGAGCATTCTTACAATGCGGTTATCTATTATGAAAAGGATGACTACCAAGCGCGTATCGCTTACAACTGGCGAGATGATTACCTGAAGTATCCAGATGCGTGGGGCGGCCCAGAATGGGCAGCGGATTATGGTCAGTTTGATTTCAGTGCCAGCTATAATCTTACGGCAAAGACACGGATTGACCTAAACGTGACCAACCTCACCAATGAGCGTCAATGGTCATACATTAAAACCCAAGAGCAAGTGAGCCACTTGAGCCGTTACGGCCGCAGTATCAGTTTAGGCATTAACACTTCTTTCTAATCAACATGGGGCAACGCGCCCCATTCAAGGAACTTAAGATGAAGAATACAATAATGACACCGATACTGCTGTGCGCCTCGCTATTTGTCTCAGCACAAGAGGCTTATATCAGCAGTTACGGCAACGCTTGGGTCAACAACGATATTGACGCCAGCAGGCAATATATAACTCAAGCCGGAATTGCCCCATGGCAAGATAAGCAGCTTAGGTTTAATCACTATTTTTATGCCAATAACGTTGGCACCTATACCCTCTATTTACACCTTGAGAAACCAAGTGCACCAAGCACATTACTGGTAACACATAACAACAAACAAGTGACGCTTAATCTCGATAGACAAAGCCCCACTAAGATTAAAGTCGGTGACTTTGCCGTGACGCAAGTTGGCTATCAAACCGTCCAAATAACCGGTGATACATTAGCCAATGGGCGAAACAGTACCTTCCCCGCCATTACCGGATTTAGTCTCGATGGCGAGGCCATGACCCCCGCACCTAACTATGTCAAAGAAGACTTTTACTGGGGTCGTCGCGGCCCTTCGGTACACCTTTCCTATACCGTACCTGACAAAAAGGACTATAACTGGTTTTACAACGAAGTAACGGTGCCATCTGGCTATGATCCACAAGGTTCGTATTTTATGGCGAATGGTTTTGGCGAAGGGTACTTTGGTATTCAGGTAAACTCACCCACCGAGCGCCGCGTGCTATTTTCGGTTTGGAGCCCATATCAAACGGATGATCCGAGCACAATTCCCGACAACCTTAAAATCAAATTACTCGCTAAAGGCGAAGGCGTTTACGTCGGTGAATTTGGCAATGAAGGTTCTGGAGGACAAAGCTATTTACGTTATAACTGGCAGCCAGATACGACATATCGCTTTTTAGTCAATATCGAGCCCAGTACAACTTATGAAGGCCATACTGAGTATCGCGGCTATTTTTATGCGCCGGAAACCGGCCAATGGAAGCTGATCGCAGCCTTTAGCCGCCCTGAAACCAATACCTATGTTGCAAGACCGCATAGCTTTTTGGAAAACTTCTTACCCGAAGCTGGACAGTTTGAGCGTAAGGCATTTTATAATCGCCAGTTTTTGCGTGACACCCAAGGTAACTGGGTTGAGTTAAATCAGGCTAAATTCACTTATGACGCCACCGCCAGAAAAGGATCGCGTTTGGATTATCAAGGTGGTGAGGAGCAAAACCGTTTTTACTTACGTAACACCGGTTTCTTCACGGGACCCACACCTTATCTCAGCGAATTCACTCGCCCTAGCAGCAATGATGCGCCGGTGATCCCATGGCAGTCACTACAGGCACACCCTTAATTTAAATGATAGCTTCTCTCTGGTCGGCCAATGCTACCGTAGCTTTGGTCGGCTTTTACTTCTTCTATACTAACCAAAAACTCTAAATAGCGCCGAGCGGTTGAGCGGCTCACCCCCACCAATTCTCCCATTTGGGTTGCTGTAAACACCTGCTTGGGCTGGCTTTGAAATGCCGTACGAATTTTTTCCAAAGTAAGTGGGTCAACGCCTTTAGGTAGTCTAGCCATACTTTGTACGTTCGCCTGTTCACTACCAAATAAGGTGTCGACCATAGATTGCGTCACTTCATTGGCACCATCTAAACACTGCTGACGTGCTTCAAAGCGGGCGAGTGCGAGGTCGAGCCGTTCCAAGATCAGCGGTTTAACTAAAAAATCGCAGACTCCCAGACGGATCGCTTTTTCTAGCGTCGCCACTTCTTTTGCTGCGGTGATCAGCATCACTTCGCTTTTACAGCCTTGCTCGCGTAGCATCTTTAAAAACTCAAGACCGTTACCATCGGGTAGATAAATATCCAATAAAATTAAGTCGGCTTGTATCGCACTCAACAGTACCGTCGCGGTAGAAACATTGTCGCTACTGGCCACCACTCGATATTGCCCTTGCCTTGCGCTACTTGGTGTTGCCGGTGTCACTAGGTATTGCGCTAATAATTGTGCCACAGCTACTTCATCTTCGATGATCACCACAGAATAAGTCATTGTTATTGCTCTTTTACTTGCTTGGGAATAAAGACCGTGATCCTTGCACCAAGTAATTCAGACTCCCCAACCTCTAAGGTTCCGTGGCAGGAATCAAGATTTGTTTTTACGAGATATAAGCCAACACCATGTTGGTCGCCGGACTTAGTACTAAACTGCGGCGTAAACGCCTCTTCGACGTTACCAATCAGTCCAGTGCCGCTATCTTCAACATCAAAGATAATATCCTGAACCGTTTCATCCACTGTTACGACCACTTTGGCAGGCCGTAACTGTGCCGTCGTTCTCGCCGCTTCGATGGCATTATCGATGAGATTACCTAATATTGAAACTATTCGTTCCAACATCTCTTTTTGATGGATAGCACACAGCGCGCTGTCGGAACTCACCTCGAGTGCCACATTATGCTCTCGTGCTTTATGGTATTTACCGAGTAATAAGCCCGCGATCACTGGCTCTTGTATATAGGTAAGGAGGTTTTCAATTTGCGCTTGTGAGCCTTGGCTTTCTTGGCCTATCAGCTCAATCGCTTTGTCATATTGCGCCATTTGGATAAGCGCGCCAATGGTATTTAACTTGTTTGAATAGTCATGTGTTTGCACTCTCAATAGCTCTGCAAAAGCCTGTACTTTAGTGAGCTGCTTAGACACGTACTCTAGTTCATCGGAGGGCCGCATACTCAATAAAATACCTTCGTGTTGACCTTGCACTTGCAGCGCAAACCGCGACAACACCAAACGCTTGTCAGCAACAAATAGCTCAAAACCAACCAAAGGGCGATTGGGGTTATGCAACAAGAAATCGCTATGTTCTGGTAACAGATCGCTCAGGTGCAAACCTTGCTTACTCAAGCCGCGAGGCTTTTCGAGAATTTCGCACGCTCGTTGATTCAAACGGCGCACGCTGCCATCGGGGTCGAGCGCGATAATCCCCGTACGTACGGTATTCAGTATGGCCTCTTGCTCAGCAAATAAGCGCCCGATTTCATCTGGTTGCAGGCCAAAAATGGCTTGGCGGACACGTCGACCAATCCAAATCGCGGCAATGACACTGAGCAGTAACACCGCTGCAGCTCCAACAAAAACGGCAATGCTGCGCTGCAGCACCAACGACTCAACGGATTGCACTAAAAAGCCTACCGAGACTAAACCAATCACCTCACCAGCGGGAGAGTACACCGGCACTTTGCCGCGAATAGACTCACCTAAACTGCCCTGTGCCGTTGAGATATAACTCTCTCCAGACAATGCGGCTTGGCTATCCCCTCCGACCATGGTGCGACCAATTTTTTGCTCATCGGGGTGGGCAATACGTCGCGTTTCGGTGTCACCAATGACGATAAAATCTGCGCCAGTTGCCTGGCGCAGCAACTCAACATTAGTATTGAGGCGTTGGATCTGTGAGCTATCCCTATCTGTTATGAGTGCCGTCATAACATCTTCACGAACCGCCACCGCCTTAGCCAAAGCCAAGGCTTTTTCTCCCACTTCCTGGTGTAAGCTTTGCGTAATAACCTGATACACCAACGCGGTAAATAAGCATGCTTGGATCACACACAAGCCCACAACCCAAGTGATCAGTCGCGTTTCTAAGCGTTTTGGTCTGCGTGCTAATTTTTGTGATTGCGACACACGTATTTCCTCACTGCTGGGTTACTGCGCAACTTTTCGTTGCTGGAAGTACTCTTTTAATGGGATCAACAACACTAACATGGCAAGCGCAAATATGCCTAAAGTTAGTGGCCGCTCCCAAATAAAGCTAATAGAGCCATCCGAAATCATCATGGCGCGGCGGTAATTGCGTTCGATCATATCGCCAAGAATAAACCCAAGGAGCAAAGGTGCCATCGGGAAACTCAATAATCTCAGCACCACCGCCACCAAGGCAAAACCCACCATCATAAACAAATCAAAGGTATTAAATGACACCAGATACACGCCAATCAAGCTAAAGAATAAAATCATCACCGTGAGAACTGAGCGTGGCAAAGTCAAAGCCTTTGCAAAATAAGGGATCAGTGGCAAATTTAAAATCAGCAGCACAATGTTGCCAAAATACATGCTTACAATTACCGACCAAAATACCGTAGGATTGTCCTGCATTAACGTAGGGCCCGGCTGAATACCATAAGCAATCAGCGCCCCTAACATAATCGCAGTGGTGCCAGACCCCGGGATCCCAAGCGTTAACAATGGCACAAACGACCCAGTACAAGCGGCATTGTTTGCCGACTCAGGTGCCGCTAAGCCACGGATTTCACCACGCCCAAAACGCTCACGAATGGCTTTGGGTGCCAAATTTCGCTCTGTCGCATAAGCCATAAAACTTGCTATCGTTGCGCCAGCCCCCGGCAATACGCCAATGATAAATCCTAAAATTGAAGAGCGCCCCACAACTGGCGCCATTTCTTTCACTTCAGCGCCAGATAGTTTTGTTGAGCCAATAACAGGGGTGTCATCATCATTCGAACCTTGATTAGCTTTTTCTGGACGGATCACGTTGATCAGCGCCTCAGACAATGCAAAGGTTGCCATTGCGACCAACAAAAAGCTTACGCCGTCTAGCAAGTCCGCCTGACCAAAGGTAAAACGCTCAGTACCAGATGAAGGGTCTATTCCCACCGTCGACAGCATCAAGCCAAATACAGTCATCATCATGGCTTTTAAAAATTGCCCTTTTGCAGAAAAAGCAGCAATCGCAGTCAAGCCCAAAAACATCAACATCACATAGTCTGGAGACTGAAAGCTTAAGCTCACTTTTGCAAGTAGTGGTGCGGCTATCATAAGCATCAACGCACCAATCGTTCCGCCAGTAAATGAAGCATAAGCGGCAATAGCCAAAGCCTTGCCTGCATGTCCTTGTTTTGCCATTGGATAGCCGTCAAATGACGATGCCACAGTACCAGCTACACCGGGAGCGTTAATCAAAATAGAGGAAGTCGAGCCACCAAAAATTGCGCCGTAATATACGCCCGCCATTAAGATCATACCGGAGTCGGCACCGATGTTGTAAGTGATAGGGATCATCAACGCAATCGCCGTGATTGGCCCTAAGCCGGGCAACATACCGATAAAAGTACCGACAAAGCAGCCAACTATTACGTACAGTAAATTTTGCCACATAAAGGCCGTGGACAGGCCAACTAAAATACCGTCTAACATGGCTTAACTCCAAAAATCCCCAGGAACCAGATAGATCCCAAGTAGCTGCGTCATAATGGCCCAAAATACGATAACCACAGGTACCGACGCCAATAACAAAATTTGCTTACGTCGCTCACCCATAATTAAAAAGCCACAGCCTAAAAACAAAATGGTCGAGACAATAAACCCGAGTTCGTCAAGCACACTGCTGTAGATAAGCATCAATACAATCAGTGCTGCACATTGGGCGATGGTTGCCTTGGAGATAGTCTCCGTTCCTTCACGTTTATCAAGCGCAGGGACGCCTCTAAACAGTGTTGCGGCAATCGACAAAAGACAAACAATAATGCCAATCAGCGCGTATACCTTAGGCAAAGTTGCTGAGTTTACCGCCTCGTATTCTTCAAAAGGCATAATCGGGATTTGCCAAGCAGATACCGCATAGAGTGAAAACAGAATTAAAAACAGCACTGGGCCTAACAATTCTCGGTTTAACATAGTGAATTACCCACTTTTAGGTGGTGCAGTAACCTCACTGCAGCCACCTATTTAATTTAATCAGCGTCTAACGAAACCCAATTCTTCCATCACCACTTTCAGCTGCGCTTCTTGTGCCTCTAGCGCCTCAATAAACTCGTGCTGTGGCTTAAATAGATTCAACCAACCGTTGCGAGCACGCACCGCTTCCCACTCTTTGCTTTGCACCAGCTTTTGTAATCTCACGGTATATTCGTCGAGTTTTGCTTGAGGGAGATCCGGAGCCGCAAAAAAACCACGCCAGTTAACAAATTCCATGTCATAGCCTAGAGACTTCAGGGTTGGGATCTCTGGATAGTCCGCGATAGGCTCTGGCGCGGTAACAGCAAGAATGCGCGCCTGACCACTTTTTGCCATGTCGAGCGCTTCACTTAATCCGGTCGAGAGCATCTTCACCTCGCCAGATAATAAACCCGCCTTGGCTTTGCCACCGGCATCGTAAGGAATGTAACGCAGCTTACGACCGTCAACGCCTGCCGCTTTTACTGCTTGTGCTGCAACGAGATGATCCATACTGCCGCGAGCAGAACCTCCCGCGACGGTCACAGAGCCCGGGTTTACTTCTAGACGAGCAATCACCTCCTTCCAGCTCTTAAAAGGCGAATCATCACGCACCACGAATGCACCATAATCGGCAATTACGCTGGCAACAGGCGTTAAATCACGATAACTATAGGGGATCTTACCCGACAACGCGCGCAGCACGATTGGCGTTGAATTAACCATCAACATATCGCCTTTTTTATTGCCCGATTCAATCAAGTAAGCAATAGCACGGCCGCCACCACCGCCTGACATATTCTGAAACGACGCATTGGACTCAAGCCCTGATTTCACTAACGCCTCGCCCACAGCTCGAGCCGTGGTATCCCAGCCACCACCTGGACCACCGGGAATTAAAAAGTGGGTATCCGCTAATACCTGAGTAGACATCATTGCCACGCCAGCTATTGCTAATTTGAGATGCTTTAATGCAAACTTCATAACCTGCTCCCGTTAAAATAGATACTGCAAGCGTGCAGCAAAACCAAATCCTGAATCTTCGTCACCAACCAACGCGGTACTTCCTGCTCCTGAAACATCCGCATAGACAAGGTTAGCCATGAACTTTAAGCTGCTGGAATGGTAATAGGTACCGCCCAGTGTGTAGGCGTCGACTTGCGTGCCTTGGTTGGCGTTTTCAGCATCCATACTGGAAATACGCGCAACCAACTCCCACGCATTTTTTACCCCTTTAGGCTGCTTAAATACCGCAGAGCCAGCGGAATATTGTTTGTGTTCACCGGTCAAGAAATAGCTCAAGGACAAGTGATAACCCGAAATATCTCCCCCATCTAAAGCAGAAGTAGGGTCGAGGGTATCTAAGTTGCGTGTGGCATATTCGGCCTCAAGCATAAAGGCGTTGTGTTGATAAGCGAGCTCTAACCCGGCTTGTGACATGCTATCAAGGGCCACTACATCACCGCCTGCAGCATAATCCACGAGGCGCACTTTGGCTTCACGTACTTCACCGCGAGCAAGGCGATTACCCAGCGTTGCACCGCCCATATCACGGTACGAACCCCAACCACCTAAATGCAGAGTTTTACCAGGAGTGTGTTGCGACCAAGTCAAACGCCCCGAATAGGCAAGTGCCAGACGGTCATCTTGGTCACGCCCAGATGCACCAAAAGCGTCGTTTTTATATACCCCTAACGCATAGCGAAAACCGGAATCTTTAAAATATTGATAAGCTGATGCGCCCCAACGAAAGTAAGGAGAAAACGTATCAGCGATAGAGCTGCGCTCTATGGTATTGATGTGTTTGCTGCTGGTGAGCGCATTTAGGGTGATATCTTCTCTTAATTTACCAAACTGAAAGCGCGGGCCGTTGTTCCAGCCGGTATAACGCACTCTTACAGTGACTATCTCGGCATCGCCTTCAGCAAAATCGAGTAGCAACTTATGCTCCCAATCGCCTTGCTCACTCTCTACATAGGTGCGGATCCGACGCGGGAAAAAGTCGCTGGCGGCATTACCCTCATTATCGGCGCTGTATGCACCACTAAAATGGTTAAAATCGAGTTGTACACGCCCGCCAAACTCAAGGTTCAGTGATTTATTGGACTGTAATTCCTTTAATTGCGCTTCTAGCTTTGCAACCTTGCTGGCTAGTGCTTCATCTTGTTGTGCCAAAACGGGGCAAGCAGTTACTGCAATTAATGACATTGCTGCAACTGGCTTCATTATTGTTATTCTCATTGCTCTGTACTCATTTGTCTTAAACGTATTGTGACTAGCGACTACAACCTGCTATCAAGTACGAGCTTATTGTTAACCCTCAATTAACCATAGATTACGGAAATAAGTTGATTAAGTTGAGTAAAACGCGTTTTGTGCATAAAAATCATGAGCAATATGCACAAAACCAAAAGTGGTGAGGAAATAAATAACGAGTGAAGCGAAAGTATGACCGCTGCGTTAATCAAAATATCTAAGATGTGGATGATGAATTAACCTAGCTTTTCTCTGAGGCTCTGGAAACGGTGAGCCTACAAAGCTCAATATAGAATAATACTTTGCCCCCTAGAATAAGCAGAAATAAGACACACAACACACCAAAAACCATCACATTAATAAAACAATACACTCAATAAATTTAAATTTGGTGTAATTCCAACCACTTAGATCTAAATAAGAATTATTTTCAAAAAGAACATTGACAGCCCCTCAAATCTAATTGATAATCACTATCAACAAGACGAGAGTGACGGCTCAACTTGTTATCACAATAGTTTCTTGACCCGAAACAAGGCTGGTATCCACAACTACCAAGGACGTTAGCAGGCACTTGCATTGCTCCTCGTATTTAGACGCTAACTCCACTTTTTACTTGCTACATTGCTCATATCGGTGACGGTAGATATGAAATCAAAAAGCCCTGCTCAGGGCTTTTTTTATGCCCAAAATTTATTTTTACTTCGGTATTTCCTAGAAAAACAGCCGCATTAATATTAATGAGAATTATTTTCAAAAAAGTATTGACTCATTGTTAGATCTAACTGATAATCAATATCAACAAGACGGCAACGTGTTGTTTCGCCAACTCAGTTAGTAAGGTTGATAGTTGTAAAGCCCTGTCTACCTGATGTACTCGCTATCTTGAGATTGGCATTAGTACTCTAGTTTGTTTCTCGACCCTGAAACACGGCTGGCCAACGTTAATGGCTTGAATGAGCTTAATTCAGTCGCCCCTAAACCTGACTAAGTTTATTCTCACAATTTACTTGCTACATTGCTCATATCGGTGACGGTAGATATGAACGTAAAAAGCCCTGCTCAGGGCTTTTTTTATGCCCAAAATTTATATCTATTTTCAGCACTTACCGAAAAACAGTCGCACAAATATTAATGAGAATTATTTCCAAAAAGGTATTGACCTAACGGCTAATCTAATTGATAATCAATATCAACAAGAGGACATACTCTTGCTGATTCGACCCTGAATCGTGTTGTCGGTGATGTGCTACAACGCCCCTTGATGTGTATCACTGGCAACCACTTTTTACTTGCTACATTGCTCATATCGGTGACGGTAGATATGAATCAAAAAGCCCTGCTCAGGGCTTTTTTTATGCCTACATTTTCTATCAGCGTTTGTTCAGCTGTAATGTCGTGTAATCGTTTTCTTTTACTAGAATCCGTATCATTCTATTTTTCCAAAAATAACAATAATATGAACGCTCGACGCTACCGTTATAACATGTTGTTAAGCCTGCTGCTGCTGGTAGGGTTTATTTTCACCAGCTGGATAAGTATCGAGCATGCTAAACAGTCGTTGTATAAAGGGGTAAGCGATGATGCTCTGCCACTCACCAGCCATCTGATTGATTTAGACATACAAAAGCGGCTTCAAGCTCCAATCATTGTTTCTCAGCAAATGGCAAATAACGTCTTTATTAAACGTTGGCTAACGTCTTCACAGCAAGACCCTGCGCTTATTTTCACCTACTTAGAAGATACTCGAGCATTACATCACGCAAAAACGAGCTTTTTAGTGGACGACAAGAGCCTCACTTATTACCACTTTGATGGTAACACCCAGCAGTTAGACATTCGCGCCAAACAAAACGATTGGTACCGTGAAAGCCTGCATAGCGATGCTGACTATGCGCTCAATGTTGATATAGACCCAAGAGATAACAACGAAGCTATTGTTTACGTCAATCATAAAATAAAACAAAACAACGATGTGATTGGCGTTGTTGGGGTTGGTATCTTATTGGCTGATTTACACCATTTAATCGAACAATACGAAGCCAGCTATGCACGCAAACTGTACTTTATTGACCACAAAGGCAGGCTATTATTTTTTAACGATCAGACCCTATCTGGCACCAGTATTCATGATCGTTTTCCAACCCAAGCAACGGCGCTGCTCAATCAATCCGAATATCAATTTCGGTTGGAAACCGACGACCATGCCGAGTTTGTCCATTCGCGCTATTTGGACTCTATAGGCTGGTATTTAATTGTTGAGCAAACAATAGATAAATCCAGTGGAATAAACGACATACTCACAACCAATTTATGGGTAGGGAGCCTAGTCACCTTATTAATATTGGCCGTGGCGCAGTTGACGTTTAATCACTATCAAAAACGCTTAGAAAAAATGGCGAAGTACGACAAACTCACCGATACCTTTAATCGCCAAGCCTTTGAGCCACAGCTTCAGCACCATTTAGCGAAAGCGCGTACCCAATCAACCCCAGTAGTGATGTTGATGATGGACATTGACCACTTTAAACAAGTGAACGATCAACATGGCCATGTGGTAGGCGACAGAGTGCTGCAATGCTTCTCCAACGTATGTAAACGCCAGATAGAAAACAACGGTTTGCTGTGCCGCTGGGGGGGTGAAGAATTTATGGTATTGCTACCCAAAGCGACGTTAGAGCAAGGAATTGCGATTGCTGAGAAGATCCATGTTGCACTAGAGCAAGCGGAATGTGAGGTCAAAGTGACAGTCAGTATTGGCGTTGCACAATACCATATTGATGAATCAGAAGATGGTTTTATAAAGCGCGCCGATGCCGCGCTCTATCGTGCCAAACAAGGCCGGAATCAAACCAAATTCGCCGCTTAGCGGCGATTCTTACGCGCTCTTGCGCGGCGCTGACGTTTTTCGTCTTCACGCGCGGCCTTTTTAGCCTCAGCTTGTGCTCGTAACTCAGCAACCATTTCTTCTTCCGACTCTCGCATTTCCGGCGTTTCCATCGTGATCTGCCCGATAACAGCATCGCGCAGTTCGTTGATTAAAATCTCCGACATCTTATGCGTATCAACCTGATTGCCACCCTTTACACAACCACGCTTGCGGCCAGCCATCTCGATAAATGTCCAATCACAGTCCGGTAATTCGTCGAGCTTGTAACGTGCTTTTAAAAGCTCTGGATATGCACCTAGCAGATATTCAGCGGTGTAGCTCGCCACTTCTTCATAATTGATAGCCGTATCGCGAATAGCACCCGTTGCCGCCAAACGATAGCCCGAGTTTTCATTCTCAACCTTTGGCCACAACATACCCGGCGTATCGTAAAGCATAATGCCGTCTTCAAGCTTAATACGCTGTTGCGCTTTAGTTACCGCTGGTTCATTACCTGTTTTTGCAACAATTCTGCCGGCAAGTGTATTGATAAGCGTCGATTTACCCACATTTGGAATACCCATGATCATGGCTTTTAGCTGCTTATCTTGACCCACTTTATGAGGTGCAAGCTTTTTGCAAAGCGCATTAATACGCTGTACTTCATTCGCCTTATCATGACCAAACGCCAGCGCTTTTACACCGCTCTCACGTTCAAAATACTCCATCCACTGCTTGGTCAGTTCAGGATCGGCAAGGTCCGCTTTATTCATGATTTTGATAACAGGCTTGTCACCACGTAACTGCCCTACCATCGGGTTTTCGCTACTGTATGGAATACGAGCATCCAGCACTTCAATAATGACATCCATCTGCGGCATGATCTCTTTGATCTCATTGCGCGCTTTATTCATATGCCCTGGGAACCACTGTATTGCCATTATAACCACCTGTATTAATTAACTTTAAAAGCTCATATGTTGAATACCTTGCCAAACTCACACACGCCATAACGTCGTTCGTACGAAGCAAGAGATAGGTTAAGGATACAACATAGGGTACTAAACGCTTTTAATACAGCAGCAGTACCTCATCACTAAGTTGGCTATTCTACTATAAATTGACAGGATTGGGTTAATGGCTATGAATTCTATTTAATTCACGTATCACTCTCAAAATACTTGCCTATGTATCGCTGCTATGAGTAAAGTCAGCCCGTCCTCCTGACAGGTTTTGGCGCCCATCAATCACACCCAGAAAGCATAACTTCTCGGCGGGTGAACCGGCTCCCACAAAACCTTTTGCACTGCGAATTAGGAGGCTATGCTGATAGTTTTTGTAACCCTTGCAAACAGCTTCATTGCTGATGGCTTTGTGAACAGCTAACAGGCGACTTATTCCCCCTCCATCACACCCAAAAAGCATAACTTCTCGGCGGGTGAGCCGCTTCCCACGAAACTATTTGCACTGCGAATTGGGAGGCTATACTGATAGTTTTTGTAACCCTTGCAAACAGCTTATTCCATCTTCCATCACACTTTTCATGGGTGGCAACTGTCTACCCGAGAATATTGAAAAAGTGAACTTCATCAAACATCTACACTTACTTGCAGATATGGGAGATATGGAAATCACTGATATGACCAGCTTGGTTTCTAAAGCAATAAAATAACAATTAAATTGAACTCGGAACATAGAGTTAGCTTACAGACAGATTCACGAGGCATTTTGTTAGACGTTAGCAGCGCAGTGGAGAATATACTCGCCTTGAATAATCCACTCAAAAAGGGAGTGGATTATTCAAACTCAAAAACTCACAAAGTAAACTTAGACAGCAGTGCCTCTTGTTCATGGGCATTTTTCGCGAGTTCTTCGCTGGCATTATATTGTTTGTCTGAAAAGCTGCCGACCTCCACGCTAATATCGTTGATATGTATTGTATTTTTATTGATTTCTTCAATCACCACACTTTGCTCTTCTATGGCGGTTGCGATTTGAATATTGCGATCCATAAGCTCTTTTACTGCTTCTGAGATTTCTTCTAGCATATGTGTCGCTTGCTCGGTTTGTGACACACATTGCTGGGTTTTATCTCGGCTACTTCCCATAGATTGCTGAACTTGAATGGATGAGGCTTGGATCTGGTCGATCATGGATTTAATTTCAGTGGTGGATTCCTGTGTTTTTGATGCTAGAGAGCGCACTTCATCGGCCACAACCGCAAAACCTCGGCCCTGCTCTCCGGCACGTGCGGCTTCAATTGCAGCATTAAGTGCCAGTAGATTGGTTTGTTCTGCAATACCATTAATGACTGAAAGAATATTCTCGATATTTTGGCTATATTCTGCAAGTTGCGTACTCAGCTCGTACGATGCAGTAATATCGTCAGCCAAAGCATTAATTTGGCTTCGCGCTTTAAAGAATATCTCTTGCCCTTCAGAGGTCTTTTCATTCACCGAGGTGATAGAGCTTGCGGCTTGCTGCGCGTTACCCGCGATTTCGGTCGAGGTAGTGCTCATTTCATTCATCGCGGTAGCGAGGTTTTCAATTAGGCTAACTTGTTGATCAAGTTTCTGTGAGGAATGTGTCGACAGCTCTTTGGCGGCATCACTGCTTATCACCACATCGTCTGCACGTTCTTTTACGTTACTTACTAACCCATGCAAAAAGCCCAAGAACAAATTAAATTGTCGCGCTACCGTACCGCACTCATCTTCGTTCACGATTTTTAAGCGCTGAGTTAAGTCACCGCCTCCACTTGCCATGCCGGTGATTGCAGATTCCAAATCCCGTAATGGTTGGAGTAAGTGAATTGCTAACGTCCGTACGCAGAATACTCCAATAGCCACAGCTAAAATAGCAATGATCAGGGAGTTTATTGTAATTTCAGTCAGTGTTTTGTAGGCTTTTGATTTATCGATTAATACCGCCAAGTACCAGTCCGTACCAAAGGTGTTATCAAGCGAATGTAAGTAAAACAACCTTTTGCCTTCTTTGGTATCCACTTCTTGCAACTTATCTACGCTATCTAAGCGTAAAGCTGGATATACCTGTTGCAGTTTTTTGCCGTTAAATTCGGCCTGTTGATGAGAAATGACATTACCAGACTTGTCGACCAAAAAGGCATAACCGGTATTATCAAAATTGACCTGATTGACACTATTGGCGATGGTTTTTAGGCTTAAATCTCCCCCAATTACCCCTTTAAAATTACCATTCACTACAATGGGAGATACCACCGACAGCAATAACTCACCTGTCGCCGCGTCAGTATATGGACTGGTATAAACGGTTTTATTTTGGTTTTTACCAAGCTTATACCAAGCTCGCTCTCTAAAATCTACGCCCGGAGGATTTTTGCGAGTGGGGTTGTTCGACCTGAGCCCTTCCTCATTAGCCAAAGTACCAAAAGCCAGCAGAAACTCCTTTTTAAACACTGGTGTATTCAGTGCTTGTTGAAAGTTATCATCGCTAAAGTTTTGCTCTAACTGACTTTTTATCACATTAATTTGCGTTGCTTTACCGGCCAGCCAATTCTCTATGCTCACGGCAAGCAATTGCGTGCTATCCGTTACATAGGCATGGGTTTTGGTTTTTACCGAATCGCTAACAAACCAGTAAGTAGAAAGCGTCGTTGTGGTGATGATCAATAAGATCACTATGGCAGAAGTCACAGAGAACTTAGTGCGGATCTTCATATTCAACAGCCTGAATAAAAAGTGCTCGAATATCAAAAGTGTTGTCTATAATTCGATTATTGGCAACTGAGCGATGTAAAAACCATGAATTTTACTTTGAGCAACTCAACCGCACTGATTGGCCTAGCCTGTTTACTGACTTCTTCAGTAGCTTTAGCAGCCGATCGACCTGTTACCATGGCCGACATTGAAAATCTTGAGCGGCAATTAGCTGAGCTTAAAGCTCGGTTTATGACGCAAAATAGCGAACCAAAGGCCGCAGCTCCTGTGGCAAAATCAACACCACAAAGTGACCCCGTCAAACCACTTACCGAGCCCTCAACCACGCTCCAAACCTATGCCACAATACGCCCGACATTTGGCGTAATCAATCAAGATGACGCAAGTAACTGGGATGTTCGTGACGCCTTATCCCACGCAGGGATTAAAGTGACTCATGAATTTATGCCGGGCTGGCAGGCCGAACTTCATGGTGAATGGGGCATCGACCTCGCCAATGAAGGAAATTTTGGCAAGTCACGCCGTGCTTATACTGCACTAGGTACACCGTATGGTCGGTTTGGCATTGGCAAACAAAGGCCTGCACAGTATCTGTTTATTGCCGAATACGTTGATATTTTTAATCACGCCAGCAGCCCATTTGCTTACGATCCAGAGAGCATTTTTTTCGTTGATAATTTAGTTACTTACCGCTACGAATTGGGGCCGATGACGTTTATCGCCGCAGGCCAATTTAATGGTGACAAAGGCGATAACCAAACGGATTTATTCAACACTGGGTTAAGTTACGATAACGCAGGTTTACACGCAGCGATTACTTATCAACAAAACGATGTATACGATAACGAGCAGCATATTGGCGAAAACCAACTTTGGTCTGGTGCGCTGGCTTATCAATTTACCTCCCGCTTTTACGCTGCCATGGCGTATCAAGACAAAGACTATCAACGCGTGGGCGCTCTTGATTCTCGACAAGGCCACACCTTTGATCTTTCGTTGGCCTATCAACTCGCAAAACACTATAAACTCAAAACCGGATATTTTGATTTTGATGACGGTTACGGCAGTCATGATCCGCTTAATCAAAGCTTCGATGGCTACAATGTGACACTTGAGTGGCTACCAACACCGCCGCTCAGAGTGCACTTGGAGTATTTGAACAAGTCCTTTGATAATCAAGTCGATATGGACTCCATCTCCATTGGCTTTAGGTACGATTACAAGCAAGAGTGGCAATTTGATTAGCCAAGATCACAGGCTCTAAGATAATAACTTTTCAATTTGACTTGATTCATACATCAAGTATTCAAGTGAGGGTGGTACACTCGCACAAGGCTTAGAAGTATTCAAGTTTAAAGAGGCGGCATGAACCACTCTCCTATTCCACTCAATATTACCGCGAGCGCCAAAATCGAAAGCATTGTGGTACTGCATGGCTTGTACATGTCTGGGTTTGTGATGCGGCCGCTTAGCGCTCGCTTAGGTAAATCTGGCTACCGTATTCTCAATTTAAGCTATAACACATTAACGCCAGATGTTGATGAGATCTGCGCTGCTATTGATACTTTCGTTGGCGACCGCCCCGCCGCACTCGTTTGCCACTCCATGGGAGGCTTAGTTGCAAGGGCGTATTTAGAACGAGGTTCTGCAACGAGCAAGCAAGTAAAAAAAGTGGTGACCTTGGGGACACCACATAAAGGCAGTGCCATTGCCAAGCATATGCACGACAAAGGACTGGAGCTACTGTTAAAAAACAGTGTGGAGTTTTTATTATCTAACAATCAAGATTGGCCTTTCGACGCCAAGCTTTACAGTATTGCTGGTGACTTACCCATCGGACTAATGCCACTACTACAAAAAGGTAGCCAGTCGGATGGTACTGTGTTGTTAGAAGAAACCAAGCTCAGTGGCATGGCCGAGCACAAAGTATTTCATCTCAGCCATACGAGCTTAATATATTCCCGTGCGGTAATGGACTATATCTGCGAGCTGTTAGAGAGGCCTTAGTGCTCTGCGCTTGCAGCCACTTTGTAAGCAATCACAGCGATCAAACCAACTACTAGCGGCACTGGTGCAGCGATATAACCAAAGGTGTCTGAGTTTGCGATACTTGCGCCAGCTAAATGACCTACTAGCCCAACAACAAATGCTACTAAAGCGATAACAACGACGACGAGTTCCATTTTATGTTCTGATTGTGTTTTGCCTTTCATACTCATTTCCTCAAGTAGTAGACACTGGTTTTTTGTGTCTTGATGAGATGATTATGCGCTTACAGTGCGGTGATATTTTGACCTAAATCAAGGTTTCAAACCGCCAAAATACGAACGTGATTAAACACTTGTCTTAGATCAAAAACTACGCGCTCTGGTAAGGTTTTAGGAAAAGTTGGCAAGCTTTATTCCTGCCAAGTATTCATGTCACCTTGTTATTTTTGAGCGCTTTTTGGGGTTTCATCTTGTTTTTTACCACGCTCATCCCAACGTCATCTTGTATTAATATTTGATATGTTTTGATTTTATTAATTGATTTTTCCGATTAAACACTTTGATTTTAATCATTGGGCAATCACCTAAGGTTGCGCCATACTGACTGTGAATCAACAAGGAGCATCGCATGACAAACATTAATTCTATCGGTTTAGACAAAGCTAAGAGCCAAGCACTAGTAACGTCACTTAATACGCTACTAAGTAGCTACCAAATTCAATATATGAATGCCCGTGGTTTTCACTGGAACATCAAAGGTCGTGAGTTTTTTGAACTACACCTAAAATTTGAAGAAATTTATACGCTATTACTTGAGAAAGTCGATGAAATCGCAGAGCGTATTTTGACGATTGAAGGCAATCCATTGCATGCGTTTTCTGATTATTTAGAAACCAGTAAAATTCAAGAAGCAAAAGGGATCAGCAATGGCACACAAGCACTAGAAACCTTGCTTGATGGCTATACAACGCTTATTTCTATGCAGCGTGAAATTTTAGCGCAAGCGGGCGAAGCCGAAGATGAAGGGACAGCAGCGCTAATGAGCGACTACATCAAAGAGCAAGAAAAGCTGGTGTGGATGCTTAAAGCGTATTTAAACTAAGATAGACGGATAGGTCGGGCTAAGGCTGCGATGTACAAGTCGAGCTAAAGCTACGACCTACAAGCTGGGCCAACTCCTACCTAGGTTTCCTCTGGTAGGAGCGAGTTCACCTCGCGAGCTTTTATCGCTTTTTGTCGAGCTAACATCAGGATGTACAAGTCGAGCTAAAGCTACGACCTACAAGCGAGCCAGCTCCTACCTAGATTCTTCTTTGGTAGGAACGAGTTTACCTCGCGAGCTTTTAGCGCTTTTTGTCGAGCTAACGTCAGGATGTACAAGTCGAGCTAAAGCTACGACCTACAAGCTGGGCCAGCTCCTACCTAGATTCTTCTTTGGTAGGAACGAGTTTACCTCGCGAGCTTTTAGCGCTTTTTGTCGAGCTAACGTCAGGATGTACAAGTCGAGCTAAAGCTACGACCTACAAGCTGGGCCAACTCCTACCTAGGATTCCTCTGGTAGGAGCGAGTTCACCTCGCGAGCTTTTATCGCTTTTTTGTCGAGCTAACGTCAGGATGTACGAGTCGAGCTAAAGCTACGACCTACAAGCAGAGCCAGCTCCTACCTAGGTTTTCCTCTTGTAGGAGCGAGTTCACCTCGCGATCTTTTGTCGAGTTAGAGCTACGACCTACCATTCAATAAGCTGATAAAGAATGCCATTTCTAGCGCTCTTTCATGTAAGCTTTTAAATCGGCCTGAGGCACCACCGTGACCCGCTTCCAAGTCGGTTTTAAAGACCAGTACGTTATCATCCGTTTTATATTCTCTAAGCTTAGCAACCCACTTCATTGGCTCCCAATACTGCACTTGCGAGTCGTGCAGACCTGTGGTGACTAGAATATTTGGGTAGGCTTTGGCTTCAATATTGTCATACGGTGAATACGCTAAAATATTCTGGTAGTCCGCTTCATTATTCGGATTACCCCATTCATCATACTCATTGGTGGTCAATGGGATTGACTCATCCAACATGGTAGTTAACACATCCAAGAAAGGCACATGGCAGCCTAACCCTAAATACAGCTCTGGAGCTTGGTTTGCAATTGCACCCATTAACAGGCCGCCTGCACTTCCGCCTGATGCAAACACTTTGTCTTTATGGCCGTAGCCCTGCTCAACCAAGGCCTTGGTAACATCAATAAAATCGTTGAAGGTATTTTGCTTATGCGCTTTTTTGCCTTGCTCATACCATTCACGACCAAGCATCTCAGAACCTCGAATATGCGCAATCGCGTATACAAACCCTCTATCTAACAGGCTTAGAATTTGACTAGAGAAGTTAGGGTCGATAGTAATACCATAAGAACCATAGCCATACTGCAATAGTGGATTGCTACCGTCTTGATTAAACTTATCTTTGCGATAGACCAAAGATACAGGGACTTTAACGCCATCTCTGGCGGTTATGTGCAAACGTTCAGAGTGATAATATTCTGGTTTAAAATCACCTAACACTTGCTGCTGCTTTTTAAGCGTTTTCTTACCTGTGGTTAAGTCACAATCGTATACTGAGCTTGGAGTTGTCATGCTCGAATAGTGGATACGAATATTACTTGAACTTGGCTCAGGGTTATTTCCAACCGTGGCAAAATAACAAGCATCATCAAATCCAAGGTGATAGCTCTGCCCTTGATAATCGTGGACAACAAAACGGATCTGCCCTTGTTCACGCTCAGTCAGCACAAAGTGACTATTGAACAGCTCCAAGCCTTCTAATAGTATATGGTCGCGATGGGCAACCAACTCTTCCCATTGCTCGACATCACCAACGGTTGCTGCTGTTGCACGCATTAAACGGAAGTTTTTAGCATTCTTATTACTCAGGATGTAAAAGAACTCTCCCATTTTTTCAAGACCATATTCATGGCCAATTTCTCTTGGAATAAGGGTACTAAACTCACCGCAAGGATCGTTTGCATCCAGTATTAACTGATCGCTCGTTTCCGTCGCTGCGAGATAGATATAAATAGCGCTTTCGTCACGACTTTTACCCAATCCCATATAAAATTGGCGATCTTGCTCTTCAAACACCAAAATATCATCACTTTGTGGCGTTCCCAACACATGGCGATACACTTGGAAGCCGAGCAACGTTTGCTCGTCTTTTTTGACATAAAATACGGTTTTATTGTCGTTCGCCCAAATTACCTGACCTTCCGTGTTATACAGCACGTCTTGTAGTAATGTATTGGTGTTTAAATCAAGAAACTTGATGGTGTAAATTCGACGCCCATCGGTATCTTCACTATAGGCAAGCAGTTGCTCATCTGGGCTTACAGTAATATCACCGATGTCATAAAACTCGTTGCCAGCGGCTAACTGATTAATGTCTAACAGCAGTTTTTTATCCGACAAATCTTCTTGTGATGCACGATAATACTTAGCATATTCCTCATCACCACTCACTTCACTCACATACCAATAGTTGCCATCTTTGGCGGGCACTGAGCTATCGTCTTTTACGATACGACCTTTCATTTCTTCAAACAGCTGGGTTTGCAGCGCTTGATGAGGCGTCATTTGCGCTTCACAGTAATCATTCTCTGCTTTGAGGTGTGCCAACACATCAGCATTTTTACGCTCGTCATCACGCATCCAGTAGTAGTTGTCGATACGTTCATGATTATGGTGCAGCAAGGATTTCGGCTGCTTTTTGGCTAGCGGTTGAGTTTTTTCCATCACCAAGTTGTCATCCTAAATTCGTTATTTTTCGCCAGTGTATCACAGCAAATTTAGGAATTAACAACCATCTAAAAAGCTTTCTGGTGTTTCCTCTACAGCAACACCCTGAGACTTTGCAACCTGCCACAATTGCTCTCCTTGTGATTTAGGCACAAGCCAATTACAGGCAAAACTCGAATATAGATAAACTTCTTCATCTTCTACAGAAAGTAGCTCAACCCCAAATTGATCCTGCTTATTTGGATGGCGATAAACACAAAGCTTATTGTTGCTCGTCATTCTATACACTTTCGGCAGTGGTGAGCGCCAGTTATAAATGTGAATTTCACGATTCTCAAAGTTGAGGATTAATGTGTGTTCCAGATTAATGATTGCATAAACAATGACACCTGCAGTGAGCAGTAGCATCACTATTATTGCTGGTCTTGCCAAACTAGCATCCACAGTCAATGAATTGCCAGAAACGACATCCTCAACCGTTATCGCATAATAAGTACCCAATGCAAAAAATATAGTGCATGCCAAAATTTGCAAAGGTAGAAGCCTAAAGCTTTTTTTTAATGTAACGCACTGAATCATAATATCCTTTATTTTCTAATCACTGATAATCAACTCTATTGGTATAGCGCATATTAAGACGTTAAATTAGCAGCTAAAATAGCTTAGATGTAGGCCCAACAGCCCTCATTTTTCTTTTGCCATATGCCAAAGCAGCAAAGAAAGAAGTGGCGATACGGACTCATATTGGCAGATAGCCGGAGCGTTTTGTAAACGTAATTTTTGTCTGCATAGGATAAAACTCAGAAAATTTATTACTTAACAAATGATAAGAAATATTATCAGCTCACAATACTCACTTTTAGTAAGTATTGTGAGCGAACAGAACTACTAACTACTCATGCTTAAAGCCAATACGTATCACAGAAATAGCATATTCAATCCCCTCAACATCCATGCGTCCTTGCTGATTTCTATTCCCTGTACTCATTTCATCAAGGTAAATCGTTAAAGACTTGTCTGCTGCTGCAATGAGTTCACCATCATCAATCACCCCGTTGTAATTAACATCTTGCCAAACCTTAAGGTAATGATAATTATTATCAAATTTATCGAGTATTGCATCTTGGTTTGAATCTAATAGAGAAATAGTGTCTTGAGTCTCAGTAAATGGCTTGAATAATATCTCACTCGCACTATCTAACTGATTGTTTTGATTTGCATCAACGATCAATAATGCATCATCACTTCCCACTGTAATGGAGTTGGTGTTTGGATTAAGTGACCATTCTACTCCATCCAGTGCCAGATCAAGTGCGATAAAATGCCCTGACGTAGCTAAAGTATCTAGGCTTCTATAGCCTCGGCAAGGTGGCTCATCAGGTCTATGTACTACACTCATCATACCGCAAACTATATCTGTAACGGTTTCCGGTCTTCCATCATTCGGATTTGACCAACTAGTTGGAATATTAAACTCTTGCTGTATAGCTTGATCCATAAATGACTCAAACTTACTACCAACGAAAAAGCTAGAAGCTGTACCAGCAAATGCAGAAAGCAACATACCTTGTGGACTGGTCCCCGCTAATATTGACACAGCTTTGGCTACTCCCATGCCTGTACTGATCCCTACAACAAATGTCATCGCCTCTGAAATAGCAAGCCGATTCTCGCCGTTAGCTAGATGGATAAAAGTCTGCAATGTTCCATTTGTAGCGACTATCAACATGTTAATTTTCGCTATTTTTTCACTTACTTTCTGATGTAGCCTTCTATTCGTTCTCACCTTCTTTCGATATTCTTCTAGAGCATTTAGTATTTCCTTTGCTGCCACCGCAAGATCATTTGCGGTTTCATTAAATTTGGCTTCTTGCTCTGCTGTAGTGTCTGAATTACCATTACTCCCGCTACCCGAAGATGCTCCACTGCTACTTGAACTGCCACCGCCAGAATCTCCCCAGCCCCCCGAGAAACATCGTGCCTGCCTCATACTACGTACATTAATTACGCATTCTCTCTCGTGCTTCCAGCCATTAACTTCAATACGTTCAACGTCATCACTTGCTTGTACTTTAGCTGATGCACTGATGACCCCCAGAGCAAATGTAATAGCGCCTGAAATAAGTGATACTTTCAAAACAACCCCTCAATTAAACAATTTTTTGCAATTATATTAAAATTACCCAAAACAGGTATGGCAAGAAATTATTAATTTCCCTTTTTCGGAAACGAATTAGGTTTTTAATACACAAAAAAGGCCGGGCATCACTGCGCGGCCTTTATATTATTGAGGGTAAACGAGAGTTTCTAAGCTTCTGCTTTCTCTAGTTGGTTATCGCCAGATTTAGGCTTGCGTCTGATCTTCGCTTTTAAGCGTGAACCCGCACCCTGCATATCCGTTAAGATGATGTATAGGGCCGGCACTAACACCAGCGTGATAAGCGTTGCGAATAGCACTGCAAACCCAAGTGATACCGCCATCGGAATAACAAATCTTGCTTGTAGACTCGTTTCAAAGATGATTGGCATTACACCAGCAAACGTCGTGATAGAGGTTAGCGTGATTGCTCTAAAGCGTGCACACCCCGCTTCAATAACCGCCTCTTTAAGCTTAACGCCCTCAGCACGTGCTTGGTTGATATAGTCCGTCATTACCAAGGAGTCGTTGATCACAACCCCTGCAGCGGCTACTAGTCCAAACATAGACATAGTACTCATATCTAAGCCAAACACTAAGTGACCCCATAGCGCGCCCACTAAGCTAAACGGAATTACCGACATCACGATAAGCGGTTGTGCGTAACTCTTCAGCGGTACAGCCAATAGGATATAAACCATCAACATACCAGCGGCAAAGAATAAGATCTGCTCACTGGTTTGCGCTTGACGCTCTTCCACACTACCACCTAGCTTAGTTTTGACGCCTGGGAACTGTTTTAGTAGCTCTGGTAAGATATTTTCTTCGATATTCTTAACCACGGCATCTGGCTCAATCAGCTCTTCATCGATGCTACCGTATACATATACCGTTCTAAAGCCATCTTCACGACGAATATAATTGATACCCGGCTTCTCGGTAAACTCTACGACATCGCCTAGCATCACTTCTTTGCCTTTTGGCGTTGTGATGATAGTACGCTTAAGTGAAGCCAAAGCTTTACGATCTAGTTCAGGATAACGCACCATCACTTTGATCTCTTCGCCATCACGAATAACACGCTGTGCTTCGCCACCGTAGAAACTATTACCAACCTGAATCGCAACATCAGCAAGTTGCAAGCCAAGCTCATAAGCCACTGGCTTAAGCGCGATCTGCATTTCTTTACTCGCAGGGTCAATACTCGAGCTGATATCAAATAACCCGGGTTGCTGCTGCAACATAGAAATAAGCTGTCTGCCCGCCGCATTGAGGGTCTCGATATCAGAACCTAGCAAGCGATAACCAAATTCACCCTCACCACCACTTTGATCGCCAACACTGTCATACACAATGATTGATTTCACAGCGGTGATCTCTGGCATTGCCTCGCGCCAACGACGTGCAAGTTCAAAAGCCGTAAATGGTCTTTGCTCTTCGTCAACTAACGTCGATAACACTGAGCCCTTAGTGCGGCTTTGGTTCCAAGAATATACATCCTTAATCATGCCTTGACCGAACTCTTGAGCAATCTCTTTATCGACATTGCGTACCATTAACTCAATAGACTGCATCGCTGTAATGGTCTGCTCGTCTGATACGTTGTCGTTCATGGTAATTTCGATCTTTGGATAGTCTTCTGGCACTTTCGGGAATGGAATAAAGCGCACTAAATTCGAAGTCACTAAGCTAAAGCTAAATACCAGCATCGCCACAAAAGTTAATAATACGGTCCAGCGCCAGTCAACACAGCGCTGAATAAAGCGTCTGTATGGTCCGTTTACAAATGCGAAGAACTTCTTGTTAAATGCAGCACGACGACTGTTTGGACGTAGTGGTTTAATCTTAGTGTGAGCAATGTGCGCTGGCAAAATCCATTTGGATTCAATCAAGCTGAATACCAAGCACAGAATAATAACGCCCGAGATTGACTTAAAGAATGCACTTTCAGGACCAGATGAGAACAACATAGGTGCAAACACAGCAATGGTTGTTAATACACCGAAGGTTGCTGGCGTTGCAACACGCTTAGCGCCAATTACCACATTCTTAACGCTGTGGCCTTTGCGTTCAATTTCGGAGTAGGCGGACTCCCCTATGACAATGGCGTCATCCACCACGATCCCAAGTACCATGATAAAGGCGAACAGCGATACAATATTAATACTGATCCCAAGTGCTGGCATAAATAGGAACGCACCGAGGAAGCACACCGGCAAACCAATCATTACCCATAGCGCTAATTTGAAGCGTAGGAAAATAGTCAGCATGATTGCGACGAGTAACGCCCCTTGGATCATATTGCTCTTCATCATCTCGAGTCGAGCGTTCAGGTAGTACGTCATATCAACAATTGGTTCTAATCTTAAGCCTGCAGGTAATTTAGCGTTTTTCTCTTCGATATATTTATGTACCGCTTTCGCGATTGGGATCATATTTTGGTCTTTGGTCGCTTTAACCGACAGGAATACCGCATTTTCACCATTCAAACGGAAGTAATATTCACCTTCAGTTAGGCCGTCTTTAATTTCTGCGATATCTTGAAGATAAATTTTGGCGCCGTTATCACCGACTTTAACAGGTATGTTTCTAAACTCATTACCGCGGTACATTTGGTTTTCAACACGCACTGCAATAATGCCAGATTCGGTTCTGATTTGACCTGCTGAAATGTTGGTCGAATAACGTCTAATTGCGCTACTTACATCACTAATCGTTAGGTTGTAACGACGCAGAGCATCTGGATCAACTTCAATGCCAATCTCGTAATCAGGGGTTGAACGGTCAACCAGTGAAATCGTTGGAATTTCGAGTAATTCATCCTCGATTTCTTTGGCAATTGGCTTGAGGGCATTCAACGGGAGATTACCAGCCAGCGCGATGTTTACCACGTCTTGACGAAATTCTATAAGCTGAACCTGCACAGGCTCCATGGATGCTGGGAAGGTCGCGATACTATTCACACGCGAGCGAATTTTATCTTCCACTTCCGTTAGGTCTTCATCTTTATAGATTTCAAGTTGCGCACTACCGCTGCCTCTAGCGGCACGGTAAACCCCTTTTTTGATTTCTGTAACGTCTTTTAATGCTTCTTCAATTTTGATCAAGATCCCCTCTTCAATTTCTTGAGGAGACGCGCCAGGATACACGGCTGACACCGTCACATAATTGATCTCAAAGTTTGGAAACATTTGCCTTTGGATAGTCATATAACTGATAAAACCCATTATCAGTATGAAGACCATCAACAAGTTTGCCGCTACCGTATTATTCGCAAAATAAGCGATAATACCGCGCTGCGATGCTTTTTCTATATCACTCATGGTCGCTCCTTGCTGTTACAGCTTTTCCGGCTGACTACTTGGCTTTGATGAGGAGTCCGTGCCAGCAACTTTAACTTCCATGCCTTTTTGTGGATATTCAGGTGGTGTCATGACCACTTTATCGCGACTTGTGATGCCATCGCCGATTAAGAAGAACTCACCCTCTTCGCGGATAACTTGCACTTTACGTGGCTCAAGCTGGTTATCTTGATTAAGTAACCAAACCGACTGATTATTCACGATATCTTGAGGTAGACGGTAGATTTGTTTTAACGTTTTACCCGCAAAGCTAACTTGTACATACGTACCGTATTTTATCGCTGGCTGGCGCGTTGTAAGACCGTACGGGTCGTTAATACGCACCACCAAGTTGTTCATACGCGTTTGTTGGTCAACAGTACCTAAATCTCTATCAATTACCGCTTCACGAGTGAAGGCATTCACACCACGTTGATAAACCGTAGCAGCAAGGCCTGACACTCGCTCAGGTAAAAACACAGAATCAAAACCCGCGATAGGAATAATGACTTCGGCAGTTTCGATGTTATTGACCGTACCAACTGAGCTACCCATAGACACGAACTGGCCAAGACCAACGTCTTTTTTCACCACTAGTGCGTTATAAGGCGCGATAACTTCACAGTTTTCTAGGTCTCGCTTTGCACGCTGCAGTGCAGCTTTTGCCGATTTTACTGAGGCTTTAGCACTCATGACCTGCGGTTTACGTAAAAATAGGTCGGTATGCTTTTTATTTGGAAATCTTCTTGCTTCATCAGCAGCTACATCAGCTTGTGCTTGCTCTTCGATAAGCTGTGCCTCGGCTCTGGCAAGTTCTGCTTCTGCTTGTAGCAACGCAGCTTCGTAGTTATCTTGCTCAATGCGCAGTAACACTTCGCCTTTTTGTACCACACCGCCTTCAACAAAGTTAGGGTGCCAGTATTCAACTTCGCCCGATACTTGAATAGAAAGTTGTGTACTTTCTAGCGGTTTTACTTCGCCATAGCTTTGGATCACAACTTGGTGATCTTGCGCAGCGAGAGTTTCAACTTCAACAACAGGACGAGAATCGACTTCTTGCTTCTCAGGTTCACTCTTAGCAACGGCATTGACGAACATAAATCCGACAACACCGACTATAAGCACGGTAAAGGGTAGAATCCATTTTAAAGTTTTAGCTTGCATGACAGTACCTATTGATAATTTCCTGACCGTATAGTACCAAGTTTAGCGCGTTCTCGGATGTGACATTTGTAAGAATCTGTTACACCTTTAGAACAACTTTTTATAACTATCGAAAAACAGCGGAAATTATAAAGTAATTTCAAACAATTAAGCACCAAAACCTTTGATTTACAAAGGTCTTTCTAAGTGCGATTTTTGTGAGTTATATAACAATTCTTTCGGCTTTTTGTCACATTTATCACCCTAGATCTGCTTAGTGACATGATGAAGCTCAAGCACTAGAGCGATACAGCCTACCAATACGATAGCGAACAACAGATAGATCCCAAGCAGCGGACTCAAGATGCCAAACATACTCGCCACAACTAAAGACAAGAAAACAGCAATAACCACCGCGACTAACACGAGAGAAGGCCGGCTCCAACACTGCTCAATAAGAACATCGCGTACCTTAGCACCGACTAAACGCTTAATATTAAAGACTGGCGCATTTAATATGGCGGCGAAAGCGCCGCTCAATAACACAACTAGCATTAGATTTAGCCTATACCTCACTCGCCTCAATAGCTTATGCCATAATGTCATGCTTATCCCTTCACTAATTCAGATGGGTTGATTAATGCGTTGAGTGGCCTGCGCAGTATTTGCTGTAGTGAAAAGTACAAACACGAACTCGACACCAACACTATCCCCACAGCCGCAATCGAAAACTCTGCCACGTTAAATGTTTGCTGAAAGTATGGCGACAATAATAAACACCCTGTCAGGGAGATCATTAACGCAATACCTATGTGCTTAAAGTGGGTAGTAAGATCCTCTCGAGTGAGATCGCTGTGTTTGGCACCCAGCACCATTTTCGTGCCGTAATAAGAAACCTTAAGTGATTGGCTATAACGAAAGACACCAAACAGGCCAATAATCACGAGCAATAACGCCAACGCAAAGATAAATAGTGCTCCATAGGTAACCAAGGTATCGGTCAACAGGTATTGCTCACGCTGCGCAGTAAGTGATTTAAAACTAAAGATTTTCAATGCTGGATGAACTTGTGTAAGCAGCGCTGAAAAATGGGGTTTAGTAACTGGCTGCTGAGTCTTAATTAACGCCGTATTACTTCCTTGTACAGCTCGATAAACATGGGGCAGTGCGGGTTCGCCTGGCACGGCTAAATCAGCAACGACACCAATAATTTCAAACGCTGCATCTTCATCTGTAATGTTAAAACTCAAGCGCTTGCCTAGCGCCTTTTCCTCTCCACCTAGCTGCTCAGCAAAGGTTTTATTGATAATTAACTGCTGCTCACCGCGGCGCACCGCTTCACTATCGAAAAACTGACCTTGCAGTAACGGCAAAGAAAAAAACTCAAGATAACCACTATCCACAACTCGGCCAACCGGATGCACGCGTTCAAGCGTCTCGACTTCTTGCAATGACCAAGTGCCAACACCTTGCCCGATGGGTGAACGGCTTCGACTCACCGCGATTACTTCTACGGTATTCCCTAGGGCTTCACTGGCTTGACGCATTACCTCTGTGTATTCGTCTCTCGGCATGGTGTCAGGAGCATAAAACGTGACTTCGTATTTATTCTTGAGATCTACCGCATAAGCATTTTTGAGATGAGATATGGCAGCAGCACCGACATTAAAGCAGAAGAAGGTCAAGATAATAGAAATACTTAACTGACTCACCGCCATGATCTGTTGTACTCGCGCACTCACAACAACGGCATTCCCCTTACCGCTTTGTTTTAGCATGTGTGTTAAGTGACGAAAGCGTATTGCTGACATTCCAGCTAACAACAATAACCAGCTCGTCAATAAAGCGACCAATCCCAGTGCAAGCACACTTTGCCAGGTTAACGAAATCAGCTGCGCTTGCGGCAACAGCCCTACTAGTTCTTGCTGTAACCACTGGCAGATAACATAAGACGCGCCAATTGCAACCACGAGTGATACTAAGCAAAGTGCTAGCAGCGGTAACCACTGCATCAGCGCAATATCTCTTATTTTTGCTCCCACCACCGCTTGAATTGCCAGCCGGCGCTGGATCTGACTGAGTCTTGCAAGGTATAAGTTACTGATATTTAAGAGCGCGATACCAAGTAAACCAAGCGATACCACAAACATTCCAAATAACAATAAGGGAGACTTACCGAGCATAATTGATTTCAACGGCATCGCGCGAATGCCAATATGCCACTTCGCAAAATACTCACTGTCGCTCACTTTGCTGCGCCAAAGTGTGTTCATTTCGTTGGAAAGCGAGAGGCTGACTTGTTCATGCTCCACCCCTGTAGCCAGTTTACCCACCATCAAGTTAAGCGCATAACGGTTCCACCAGTAAGGTTTAGCTTCCTCTGAAGTTAGGTTGTATTGCCAAGGTAGCCATACCGCAGTGTTGTGCGTGAGCTTTTTTAAGTTAGGTTCATAAAACCGCTCTGCCGCCACCCCGACAATCGTAAACTCTCGCTCATCCAGACGCAGCGTTTTATTTAAGATATTAGGATCGCCATTGAAGTGGTTTTGCCAAGCTTGAAAGCTCAGCACAGCCACAGGGCTGCTCTCATCGACAGGTTCGGTAATAACCCGCCCCATCGCAAGCGGCATATCAAAAATACTAAACCACTCGGGCGAGACATAAGCCGATTCAACTTGAGGCGCACCAGCATCTGAGTTAAGCAATTGCTCCGCATAATGCACCATCGCCAGTTGCTCCATTGCGGCAGGTTTATGCTCGTATAAATGCATCAATGATGGGTAGTTAAAGGCTTCGCTGCTCTCGTTGCCATTTTCATCAAACATCGGGTATTCAAGTTTAACAATACGTTCTGAACCCGGGTATGGTAGAGGTGAGAAATACAGGCTATGTAACATTCCCATTGCGACCAGCATCACAACGAATACGCAGCTCAGCGTAGTCACCACACTAACATGGTAAATATTTGCACGGCCTAAGTTGAACACTTGCATGGTGCCCTCTCTATGCTCGTTGACTAACAGGTTGAGCAGAAGCGACAGTGCCTAACAGCTCACCATCAAACAATTTCACCTGCCTTGGAGCCATATCGGCATAACGTGGATCGTGCGTCACCATACAAACTGTAGTGCCTTGCTGATGCAATTCAGCGATTAATTGCATCACCTGATCGCCACTTTTCGAATCTAAGTTACCTGTCGGTTCATCCACCAGTAGCATGCTTGGCTCGGTCACCAAAGCACGAGCAATCGCGACACGCTGCTGCTGCCCGCCTGATAACTGATTTGGCTTGTGTTGAACGCGATGCGACAATCCAACCTTTTGTAAACAATACTCGACTCGTAGCTTTACTTCAGCCTTACTCAACTTCTCAGGACGATACTTTAGGGGTAAAGCGACGTTATCGAATACCGAAATTTCATCAATGAGATTAAAAGCCTGAAAGACAAACCCAATATGCTCATTGCGAAGCTCAGCGGCCTGATCAAGCGTCAGGGTTGTTACATCATGAGCGCCAATCGTATAACTGCCACTTGTTGCTTGGTCAATTAAACCAATGATGGATAACAAAGTAGATTTACCACAACCAGAGGGGCCAGAGATCGAAATAAAATCGCCTTTTGCTATTTCCAGTGAAATATTTCTCAGTGCGTGTGTTTGCAGCTCTTCGGTTTCGAACACTTTATTGATATTTTTAAGCACTATCATTTTGATATTCCTACTTTAATAAGATTGTCTCATCTAGACTGGCAAGATAGGCTAGATCAGAAATGATTAATCGTCTCCCGGCTTCAACGCCAGAATCTATAACAATATATTTCCCAGTTGAAGCACCAAAAGTGATTTCTATCGGCTTTGCGGTGTCATCATTATTCAGGGCAAATAAGGTCTTCGTTTGATTATCTTTGGCATTGGCAGGGCGCTGAACATAGGTGGCATTGGCAAGATGCTTAATGGCGATGCTGGCAGAGATACTCAGCTGCGAGCGTGCCTGCTTTGGTAATGTATTTGGTAAACTCACCTCTACTTCCACGCTATTGTTTGTCACCACTGGGTCAACTCGGATCACTTCGCCTTTTACTTTGTTGGCTTGCATGTTCACCATAACGTCTTGCCCAGTTTCAACCCAGCGCACTTGGGATTGTGGCACAGACAATACCGCCACCAACGACTGGTTAGAGCCAATCAATGCTAGCTCGTCACCAACATTGACTCGTTGTCCAAGCGCCAGAGGCATGCGCTCAATGATCCCTGAAGTGCTGGCTTTAATCTCCAGTTGTTGTTGTTTTTCCAGCAAGTTATTGAGTTCTTGCTCACGAATGTTAATTTCTTCGTTGGCAAGTGTAAGCGCCGAACCATGCAGTGCTTGAAGCTGTTTAGCTTGCTGTTCTAGCATGGTAATTTCATGTTGTAAGGTACTCAAACTGGTTTCAGTTTGGGCAAAGTTCAGCGCGGAAATAATACCTTGTTGTGCAAGGCCTTGCTCCGCGCGGTGACGCAATACTAAGGTTTTTAGCGCGCCTTGTTTTTGCATCAGCTGTGTTTGTTCGTTTAACAGCTCCCGTTGTTGAGTCAGTAACAGCTGCTCTTTTATTGTCCACGACTGACGCAAAGCTTGTGTGGCTTGTTGAACCTGCAACACGAGATCAGGGCTCACAAGCTCGGCTATCACTTCACCTTTGTGCACAATTGCGCCCGCTTTATGGTGGATAGTTTTAACGATAGCCGCGCTTTGCGCGTTTAATAAAAACTGCTCAGCACTACGTAATTCCCCAAAGCTATCTACTGATAAGGTAAACGGACCTTGTTTCACTTCCGCCACCAGTATTTCAGCGCGCATCACACTAGAATGAGGCGCCCATTGTTGCCACAGCAAATAAACAACTATCGCCGCCATTAAACAGGCAACAACGATATAGTGTGTGGTCTTTTTTGGCTTCGCTGGCTTGACTAGATCCATTTCCCCTCCTAACTGACTAAGCGCTAAGAGCGAGATTTATGCCAAAATTTAATAACTTTAAATTTCAATAATTTAAAATCACTATAACTGCGAAAGTCAGCGGATATTCCGAAATCGAAAGTTGTACTCCGGAATCGAAAATACATTTTATGTAATTAAAATTTTGTCGTTTATCTTTTGTTACATTCATTTTACCTTGAGTTTCTGACAGGCTCTGATGTTTTGGGTACACTCGAGTTTTTACTATTTCGAGTCAAAATAATGAAGAAAACGGCATTAAGCATTGCCCTCGCGCTCACCTTCGCAAGCGCCCCAAGCTTTGCTAAGAAAGACAAAACAGAAGAAGAAAAAACCATCGCTTCACTTATCGAAAATAAAACCAGTATCGATGGCCTGTTCCCGCTTTATCAAGATAAAGAAAGTGGTGAGTATTTAATGCAACTCAATGAGTCGCAACTCGACACGCCATTTTTATATTTCGCACATACAGTTGATGGCGTTACCGATGCCGGCCATTTTCGAGGTAACTACCGCGAAACTAAACTAATTGAGTTTAGAAAGCACTTTGATCGCATTGATATTATCAGCAAAACACCGCGTTTTATTTTTGATGAAAACTCAGCCATCGCCAACGCGAGCGATGCCAACATAAGTGAAGCCGTACTCGCCAGTATCGAAATTGAAAAAGCCGAAGACGGTAAAATTTTATTCAAAGCGGATAAGCTCTTTTTAAGTGAGTCACTGCATAAAGTGTCTCCTTGGAAACGTGCGGATGACAAAAAGGCAAGCAAACGTTTTGCCCTTGGTAAGCTGGATGACAAAAAATCTCGCATCGTTAAGCACCGCCCATACAGCAACAACTTAGATATCGTTGTTGATTATGTCTTTAGTAACCCAGACCCGAAAGTTGCCGGCTCTAATGCAGTGACTGACTCACGTTTTGTTTCGCTAAAAGTACAACACAGCTTTGTCGCTCTGCCAGACAATAGCTACCAACCTCGCTACGATGACGCACGTATCGGTTATTTCACTAATCAGTTCGACGTGCAAACTTCACCAGATTGGACGCCATATAAAGACGTTATCAAGCGTTGGAACTTAGTGAAAAAGGACCCGAGTGCAGCGCTTTCTGAACCCGTTGAACCAATCGTGTGGTGGATTGAAAATACCACGCCAGTCGAATGGCGTGACACGGTGCGTGACGGTGTACTAGGTTGGAATAGTGCGTTTGAGAAAATCGGCTTTAAAAATGCTATTGTGGTGAAAGTACAGCCTGACGACGCCACTTGGGATGCGGGCGATATCAACTACAATGTCCTACGCTGGACTTCATCACCTCGCCCACCGTTTGGCGGCTATGGCCCAGCAACTGCCAACCCGCTTACTGGCCAAATTCTTGGTTCCGACATCATGCTAGAGTATGTATTTATGCGTAACCGCTGGATATATGACTCACTCTATTCTCAAGGGCAGATGAACCATGGTGCTGAGGCATCAAGCGATACACTACACTGTTCGCTTGGACATGAAATGCAAGGTCAATTGATGACGGCAAGCCTTGCAACAGGTGCTGACATCGAACGCAAAGAAATGCTACGACAGGGCTTAGTACAGTTGGTTCTTCACGAAGTAGGACACACCTTAGGCCTCAACCACAACATGAAGTCTTCGATTTTGTGGGGGCCTAAAGAAGTACACGACAAGTCAAAAACACAAGGTATCGTAACCGGCTCTGTGATGGACTACGCAGCAGCTAACATCGCCCCTCCAGGCGTTAAACAAGGTGATATCTTCCAAACCAAACCAGGTCCATACGATGACTGGGCGATAGAATTTGGCTACAGCACGGCACTTAACGATGACACCCAAGAGCAACAGCGCCTTGAAAAGATCTTATCTCGTTCTGGTGAACATGGCTTAGCGTTTGGCAACGATGCCGACGACATGCGTGCGCCGGGCCGTCATATTGATCCTCGCGTGATGATTGGCGACTTATCGTCAGATCCAGTGACATACGGCGTTGACCGCATGACTCTGGTCAACCATTTATTCACCGAACTAAAAGACAAAGCGCGTGTTGAAGGTCAGTCTAACCAACAGTTATTAACCTCTGCGAATATGCTGTTTGGTCAATACCGTGCTCAAGCAACTGTGATTTCACGCCAAATTGGCGGTGTATACGTTGAGCGCAGCGTAGTAGGCACAGAAGGTGAAACGAAACCATTTACACCAGTACCACTTGCGCGCCAAAAAGCGGCAATGACCGCGCTTAAGGAAATGGTTTTCGCACCGACCGTGCTTGAAAATATGCAGCCTCTTTATAACTACATGCAAGCACAGCGCCGTGGCTTTAACCACTATGGAAAGAACGAAGACCCTAAAGTCCATAAGATGGTACTTGGTATGCAAAAGTCGGTACTAGACCAAGTACTACACGCGAATGTATTACAGCGTATCAGCGACTCTGCGTACTATGGTAACGAATACAGCCTAAACGAGGTTATGAACGACCTGACTGCCGCTATTTTCGTTGCTGATAAGAATGCAACGACACTAAGCCAAAACCTGCAAATAGAGTACGTTTCTCGCTTGATTAATGTCGCAGGCTTGAGTAAAGCGAGCAAATACGACAATTTGGCAAAAGCCGCTGCACTATTCCAGCTGCAGAGTATTTTGGATAAGAGCACAGCTTGGGGTGCCGATCAGGCAACTAAGGCACATAAAGCGTATATCGACCGTATGATCACAAAAGCGCTAGAAGCGTAACTCAAAAGCTTTTGTATTACGCGAGTGAAATGAGCGAAAACGTTAAGGGCTAGCAATTTGCTAGCCCTTGTTTTGTCTGGTTATGTCACTAAGCTAAAGCAGGTTTAGAGCGATAGTACTGAATACAACCTAATTGTGCGGCATTAGTCAGTAAAATCATCACAAACATCAACACGTGAGCGACACTCACATGACCAAGACTTAGCTCTGCAGCCAATCCAATTCCTCCCGCTAAAAACTGCAGTGAGAAATACCTAGCGCTTAAGTTAGAGACATCACCGCTTTTAATCGTTTTATAGGTTTGTGGCATAACGCGAATTGAACTCATCACTAGCCCTAAGTAAGTTAACGCATTTAGCAACGCAGCAGCTTCGATGTCCTTTGCCAATAAAAGCCCAAATGGCAAGGTCGACAAAGCAAGCAAGAGTGCTAATTGATTACGCTGTTTCGAGCTTGCGTTGTACCGAATAAAATAATATAAAATAAGTGCACTTAAAGAACCTGTAACAACAAAAGGCAGCACCATAAAAAAACGTTCAAAGAAAACGTTGTAGGCAATAAAGTAAGAGCTTTGTGCAACACCAAAACTCATCATTAACAGTGATACACCTGACACACTGCGATTTTTACGGATCTTCCTAATCAAAGGAACAAAGCTTAAAACCAAAACGAAGGAAGAAACGATCGGTAAATATTCGCTCAATGCCAACTCCAAATGTCTAAATTGTTGCAAAGTTAAAGTGCTGTAAAACCTTTAAAAACACATTGTAAATTTATGATTTTTAAGGTTTTATTTTTTGAAGGCGCGCATTTTAAGAGCTAACTTTTAAAATACAACTGGACACCTAACATCCAACTTTGAATAGGTGGCAAGGCTGGAATACAGGTGTATATAAATAAATACAAGGAATTACGATGAAGTGGCTATTCATTATACTTACTAGCATTGGCTTGAGCGGATGCAATTCCACTCACACCACTACAACTGACATGAAACAGAAGGTAGACGTAACTTCTCTATTCAACCACTCTCTTTTTACGCTGAAACCAGTGCAAACTGAAGCTGAAATTTTCGCTTTACCTGAATCCGAACAGCAAGCTGCAATCTCCTTTTTTGGCAAATATGCAGATGCCAACATGAGAGATGACCAAGTATTAGGAAGATTCCTAGACGCAAAATTGGATAACTTTTCTTACGATGGAGAAACGCTTACCGCGACTGAAGCAACGCTCAACAGAGCTGGCAATTGCATTTCTCTTGCCGTATTAACACAAGCGTACGCCAATGTATTAGGGATCAAAACAAGTTATGCTAAAGTTGACAGCTATCCAATGTTTCGGAAGCACCAAAAGTTTATCATCACCTCAAGCCATTTTAAAACCAAGTTATTCGCAAATAGGGCGACAGAAGGTGGTGAGAATGAACAACAGACTTTGATTAAAGGTACTGTCGTTGACTACTTCCCAGATCAAGATAGTGTATTTTCTGGAAACGCACATTATGAAGATTTAGTCGCAAAGTTTTATACTAACTTAGCCGTTTCTGCTCTGCTGGAAGCTGATTATGACCTAAGTTACTCTTTATTGTCTGCCGCGCTCAAATACGCTCCAAGAGATGCTGAAGCTATCAATACTGCCGCGCTGTTACACAAGCATGTTGGTGATATAAATAGTGCGAAGCAAATCTATGATTATGCCTTCAACAATCATCTCACCAGCACCAACTTGTTATTGAATTACCTTAACTATATTCCCAAAGATCAAACCGTGCTCAAGAATATGATTCAGACGGAGCTTGAAAAAAGCCCTACCTCCCCTTTCGATACCCTCTCGTTAGCTTCGAGCTACATTGAACAACAACGCTATAAAAAAGCCAAAAAACTTATCGAGCCTTTATTGTTGAATTATCATTACTTGCCGGAAGTTTATGTCGAGCTCGGGAAAATTGCTTATTTAGAGCAAAGATACCAAGCCGCATCTGAATACTTTGAGCAAGCAGTCAATAAGTCCAGAGAGCAGTATAAAAAAGACCTATACACCGCCAAGCAAAATATGTTGAACCATTTATTGGTTCGTAATGAGGATATAAAATAAAGAATGACATAAGTTAAGTAAAACTTATGTTAAAATAATATAAATAAAACTTTACAAAGCACATTATTGTTTCTATTTTGGTGTGTGGATGTTCAAAAAACATACCACTAATTGGTCGTGCTCTACAGTGCACCCAAGGCTTGGTATTGAACGACGCCCAACTTTTTAATTTCAAGTTGGATAACCACACACTCAAAAGGAATAACAATGAAACGACACATTCTTGTCACAGCATTAGGTTTAGCATCTGGTATCGCGATGGCACAAGCGCCATTAACTGAAGCTCAGATGATGGAATATACCAGCAAAGCTAGCAAAGCAATGATTGGTAAAAAGTACGATCTCAACCTTCCACTTATTACTCAAAGCAGTGCTACAAGCACTTCAACGTCTACACAAACTATTGTGCAAACAGTTTCACACCCAGATGCAAGCTACATCAAACTACACTTTAAAAACCTCACTCTTGCAAACGGCGGTAAACTCGTTGTTCGCTCGGAGGATAGTGGCGAGCGCTATGAATACACCCAAGCAAACCTCCGCGCAGCAACTGTTGATCCAAGCCTGGGCGATGACGGCGTTAAACAGTTTTCTGCTATGTCAGTCTCTGCTGATAAAGTCATCATTGAATATACTCCAGGCCAAGGTAATGCAGGCAAAACACCCGAAGTCGATTTTTACTATCATGGTACTGAAGGACAAGCAACTGTTGAGGGCTTGACCGATGTGACGCCTATGTCAACTTGTGGCTCAATGGAACGTAAAGACGTGCAGTGCTGGGCGCAATCGCATCCGGTAGAATTCGAGCGCTCGCGTCCAGTCGCCAGACTGCTTATGAACGGTAGTGGTTTATGTACGGGTTGGCGTGTTGGTGCAGATAACCGCATGTTTACCAATAATCACTGTGTGGGATCAGCATCGGAGCTGGCGAATACTGAGGTATGGTTTAACTATCAAAGCACGAGCTGTAACGGCAGTCAGCGCGAGACTGTGGTTAAAGTCACAGGTAAAGACTTCCTTAAAACAGATTACACGCTAGATTATACGCTGTTTACCATCAATGATTTCGCGAAGGCCCAGCCGTTTGGTTACTTTGGCTTAGATGTGCGAAATCCATCGCAGGGCGAGCGTATTTACATACCTCAACATGGTTCAGGTAACCCTAAAGAGCTGTCGATTGAGTCTGATCAAGACACCAATGGACTATGCTCTGTTAACCAAGCAACGGCGAATGGCCGAGGTACTGGTACAGATATAGGTTATTACTGCGACACTATTGGTGGCTCATCAGGTTCACCAGTACTTGCAGCCTCGACCAATAATGTTGTTGCGCTACACCACTTAGGTGGCTGTACCAATAAAGGTGCTAAAATTAGCTTAATTTGGCCTCAGGTTTCTACTCACTTTGGTGGCCAAATCCCTGTTGGTGATAACGGCACTACCGATCCATTGCCTGTTGCGTTATTTACTTACAGCTGTAATGACCTAAGCTGCAGCTTCGATGGCTCAGGCTCTAGTTCACCAAATGGTTCTATTACACAGCATAGTTGGCAGTTTGGTGACGGCGCATCCGCTTCAGGCGCACAAACTTCACATAGCTTCACAAACTCTGGCAGCTATACCGTAGAGCTCACCGTGACAGATAGTAATGGCGACACCGCGTCAACAACACAGCAAGTTGCCGTGACACTGCCAGGTGAAGAGCAAAAGCTTATCAAGGGAGTTGCAAAAACGGGGCTTTCTGGAGCGAGAAGCAGTGAGATATTCTTCTATTATGATGCACCTGCAGGCGCGAATACAGTGACATTTAACACTAGCGGTGGCACTGGTGATGCTGACATGTACGTACTAAAAGGAGCAGAGCCCACCACCAGTAATTGGACTTGTCGTCCTTATCGCTCCGGTAATACTGAGTCTTGCAGCCTAAATGAAGGGGCTGGGCGTTATTGGGTGATGATCCGCGGATATAATGCTTACTCAGGTTTGCAAATCGTAGCAGATCACAACTAGCCTAAACTTCGAATAAACAAACTGAATGATTTGCGGGGGCTCGCCCCCGCTTATTTGATAGCAATCTTCAGCGATTATCTACAACTCATACCAAACACTAAACCAAACGCGGTTTTCATTGGTCATATTATGCCCCTCAATGCGACCCACTCCGGCACTAAACTGTAGATCGGTTAATCCTGCAGGAGCAAAATCAGCGGCTTTATCTAATATCACTCGAGACAAAGGTAAGCGCATCTTAATACCGTAATTTTGCCCAATCACTTCTCCATCTAACTGATGCTGCTTATAAAATAACTTAGGTTTGCCCTGCTGCCATGACGTTGCAAATTCATAGCCTAAATAGCGGCTTCCCGTTGCAAATAGATGCGGCAACATAGGTTCGCTGACAGCGTGTAAACTGTTACTAATACTAGTGCTGGTAAGTGATCCACCACCCAAAGATAAAGGCAATTCGCTGCTGTAGCGGCTATCGACCGATGCATAGAATGGAATTTGCCATGCTTTAGCGAACAAACTCAGCTGATAATCAAAACCATCTAATTCACCTAGCCACTGAGCTGCAGAGACTTGCAGTGCTACACCATGCTGCTGTGTATCCCACATTGCACGACCGTTAAAGCCGTAGCGCCCGCCGCTCCATGCTTTTTCACCATGTTGCACACGAATAACCCCCAATTCAGGAGCGAGGTAATTCAATGCTTCACCAAAACGATAGCTAGATGACAAGGCAAATTGCTTAAAGCTGCTTTCATTCGAGGTATTTGCTTGTAGCGAGCGAGACTGCTTATCCGCTTCCAGCTCTTGATATCCAGCATCAAACGTCGTTTTCCAGTTTTTATGACGATATTCAAGTTGGGCAAATGCCCCCATCAACGCGCCATTATTGATGCTTTTCTCAGCTCCAAGCTGCCAAGCAAGTTGGCGCAGCACATCCTGCCCTTTTAATGCCACGCCCAAACTATCAAAAGAGGCACTATTTAATGCGCCTGATAAGGCGACAGAATAAGACTGTTCGAACACCGAATAATCAGAACTGGGCAGCGCGGTTTGATCTATCTTAGCCGCAGGTAATTGATGGGGATGCAGCTCTTTTAGCTCAGCCTCATCCACTTGCTCCAACACGCTCACGGTGCGCCAAGCCGGAGCAACTATTTTGTTAACCTTGACCCCTTCAGGGGTCGCATAGCTCACCAGTAACTGCTGTGAATGGGTAATAATTTGCTCAAGTGGTTTAGCACTTGCAGGTAAGGTCTCAAGTATTTTACTCGCCACGTCATAACGCATCACCGCTAAATGGCCTGCGACTCCAGAAATAAAGTACAGCTTGTCATCATCATGAGACCAAGTTAACCCCGAAAGGTATTGATGTGACTTGGGTAAGTAGACGATTTCGGTTGTATCATGGCTAAGATCTTTAACAACAAGTTGCCAGCGTTTGTTAGGAGTAACATGCACATAGGCTAATGTCGTCTTTTTATTAGAGAGCACAGGAAAGTCATGGACATCCCCAAGCTTGCTTGTGGTGATCGGCGCTTGCTTGCCTGAGTCCAACTCTATGGTCACTAGCTGTGAGTAACCCAAACGAGACACCTCTGCAATAATGGTATTAGCATCAACAATACTAAAGCGACGAATACCCGCGCCTTCGGTTAGTTGCTTCGGCTTTCCAGTACCAACTTTCCAGACAAACAAATCATTGATAAAGGTATCGTCTGCAGCTGGCGTTTTTGCAACGAAGTAAATATGGCTGTCATTCAGCCATTGGGGGTAATAGATACCAGCAAAATTGTGAGCATCAAGCTGCGCAAGTCGCTTTTTTGGAAAGACTTCGGGTGCGATATCCACAATATCTTTAGGATCGGCATTTAGTATTGCTTCATTGCGCTTATTAAATTGCTCAATGGCTTCTACATTTTCTTTGTTTTCGTAGATATTGAGTGTGACTTGGCGTTTACGATTTTGCTCTACCACCAAAAACTGACTGCCATCTGGAGAGAATGCAATATCTCGAGCAGCATATGCGAACCGCTGCCAAAGCTCACTCTGTGTCGGAACCAAGGCCAGCTCCTGCTGCATGGCCTGATAGCTATATTCAACAATAAAGCGACGATATAACTGGCTGGCTGGCGCTCCAAAAGCACCACTAAATGCGGTTTCAAAACTGCGAGATTCCACCGCCTGCACTCTTGTCCACACGGCATCTAACGTCTGTGCGCCATAATTATCCTCAAGCCATGCTAGAAAACGTACGCCTACTAAGTATGCCATGGAGTTGGAAAGGTAAGACTTGTCGCCATTATCTAAAGCGCTATAGGTCGGTAATGCGCCTTGCTGCGCGTAATAGCGCACAATGCTCTCACTGTAATTATCGTATAAACGTCCTCGTCCCGTTAATCTAGACTCCAGCAAGGTCGCATAGCCTTCGCTGACCCAACGCGGTAATACCGCATCGAGCAAGTCGGTAATATCGTGCCAATCTCTGAGATGTTGTCGCCATTGATTACGGCTAGGCTGTGATAGGTGAACGAGATGAATATATTCGTGCAAAATGAGCAACTGCTGCCAACTGGTGTTATTTGCGATGACGGAATCAGCTTGAGGCGGCGTTGCTTGCAGTGCCATCATTGGTTTATCTGTGCTGGGTAATGCAAAGCCATTGGCCGTATTTTCTGGATCGTAAATAATCACATCAGCACGTTCACTCAAGGCTCTACCTTGTTGTGCCAGCACTTTATCTCGCACTACCTCCAGCTCATTTGCTGCAGAATACGCCCATTGCTGAAGCGCCTGAGGATAATGCACATTAAAGTTTTCGGTTTTGATGGTTTGCCACTTAGCCTGTAAACCAAAGCTCGTAAAAGCAACAAAAATTATCAGTAGCGCCCGCATTACCTTTCCTAAATAAATCCAGTTGCGCTAGCTTAACAAGAGATGTAAAGAAAAAGTGTGCTTTTTAGTAACAATTTCTTGCGCACGTTACACCTTAAAACGTCTATTTTGAGGCAAGCAACATGTTAGCTGCTCTAAATGCGCGTAATTTTTCAGTGTTTTTGTGGCTGTGCAAGGGTGATAAACAAGCTAAGTACCGCAAGAGACACTGCAAACACAAAAAATACCACGGTTGAACTCAACCCCGCCTGCCACTTTGCCGCGGCGATTAAACCCGCGCTCAATAACACCGCCAGTTTTGCCTTGGTATGTGCATGTGGTTTGAATGATTTGGAGTAGCTATACGCCATAAAGATAAAGCCGCTGGCCAACAGATAAGTGACTAACATGGTAGCTCCTTGCCAAGGTTTTGAAGGAACTTTAATTATATGCTAATGATAATTATTATCAACAAGGTAAAGTGATTTTTATCAATCCTCCCGGTTCTGTGTTGTGACAACTCAGTTGTCCATCGTGTAACTCTATAATGGTGCGGCTAAAGGCTAAACCTATTCCCTGCCCACCTTCTTTGGTGGAATAGAAAGGAATAAGCATGTTATCTAGGTTGGCAAAGCCTGGGCCATTGTCTTGCACATCAATCACCGCTTGTTGCTGCTGATAATAAGCATGTAGCGTCAACTTGGCATTTTCACCACTGGCCTCAATGGCATTTTTAACTAAGTTAATCAGCACTTGCTCAATTAAGGCTTTATCAAGATTGAGCGTATTCACAGTGCAATTTACTTGGATGTCGGTATCCTCAAATAACGCAGCAACAGAAGACAGTAACAGCATGATAGAGACTGACTCCCGATCTAGCCTTGGAGTTTGCGTAACTTTGGCGTATTGGCTCACAAATTGTTGTAAATGCTGGCAACGCTGACCAATAACACTTAGCGCATGTTGCTCTTTTTCGTCCTTTGCTCTTGCTAATAAGGTTTGCGCTAGGGAGCTTACGGGCGTCAAACTGTTGTGGATCTCATGACTTATTACTCGGATTAAGTGTTGCCAAGCAGCCAGCTCCTTTTTACGTAATGCCTTAGTAATATCGAGTGCGACAAGTAAAGAAAACTGCTTACCCTCTTGAAAGAATTCACTACTTTGTAGTTGCCACCGAGATTGCTGCGCTGTATCTGCAAAATGCCAGTGATTATCTTGTTGCACCAGCCCAAACTGAGCCGCGCTTATTCCCTTACACTCTAACCAAGGGCGATGATAAAGCGACTCAAATGCACCATTGGCATAGGCAAGTTTGAGTTTTTCGTCAAACATCATAATTGGCGTATTAAGGCTGTCTATTAGCTGATAAATGATAAACTGCTGACTATGATAGCGGCGCTTTTGACTGTGCAGCTGTGCACTTAAGGCCAGCAAGCGCTGTTCAAATTCGGCTACCACGCCCGCTGTGTAATGTGGCTTAATGGTTTGCGTAAAATCACTTTGTGCAATCGCTTCTAGCTGCCAATTAGCACGCATGGCAATACGCTTAAGGTGAGACAGCAGTATTTTTTGTAACCCACCCAATAACCCCAATACACTCACCGATACGGCAGCCACCCACATTACCCCAAGCTGTAATTGCAGAAGCAGTAAAGTCAGTAAAACCGTACAGCTAATGGTTAACAGCGTACAGTAAGCCCCAAACCGCCACTCGGCACTAGCCAGATGTTTTAAGGCCATATTTTTCCAAACGCCGATAAAGAGAAGAAGCCGTGAGTCCAAGTATTTTAGCGGCTTCTGCGACATTGCCTTGAGCGCGTTGCATCGCTTGCTCCACCATTTCTTGCTCCACTTGTTGCAAAGTCTTGCTTGGCATATCACTGATCACTTTAGGTGCGGCGGTAAAGCGTAGTTGGCAATCACTGAGCTCAATCTGCAAGCCCTCCGCCATTAACACGGCACGCTCCATGACGTGACTTAACTCACGCACATTGCCGGGCCAAGCGTGTTCAATCAACGCAGCTTTAACCGCAGGGCTAAGTTCACGAATTGGCTCACCATACTGCGCACAGAATTTAGCGACAAAATACTCAGCCAACGGCACGATATCGCCAAACCGCTCGGCGAGCCTCGGCACTTCAATCACAATCGTGTTGATGCGATATAACAAGTCTTCTCGGAACTCACCGGCTTTCACTAAGTCGTCAAGATTGGTATTGGTTGCGCAAATAAGTCGACAATCCGCTTGTTGCGTCTGACTGCTACCCACAACTTCATAACTGCCATTTTCCAGCACCCGCAGTAGTTTTGCTTGTAGAGGAAGTGGAATAGTCGCAACTTCATCCAAAAATAATGTGCCCTGCTTTGCCATTGCAAAACGACCAACACGATGCTGCTTTGCATCTGTAAACGCCCCTTTGCTGTGACCAAACATCTCACTTTCGAACAAGGACTCTGGCACCGCGCCCATATTCACTTCAACCCAAGGTCCTGCTGAACGATTAGATTGTTGGTGTAACCACTGAGCTAAATGACTTTTCCCCGCGCCACTTGGCCCAGTAAGCAGCACCCGAGCGTCGGTTTTTGCTACTTTAGCAAGCTGTTTATATAAAGATTGCATCGCCTGAGAGCGCCATTGAAACGCGCCGCGCTCGCTGTGTTTTGCTACGATATTCGCTTGCTTTAATGATATTTTGAGTTGTTGCTGCACGGCTTGCAGTAGCTGCTGATTGTCCCACGGCTTTTCGATAAAGTCGCTCGCACCAAGCTGCATTGCAGACACCGCTAACGCGACATTTCCCCAACCGGTAATACAGATCACAGGCACATTAAGATTGGAGTCACGTAGCCAGCGCAAAAAGTCCAGCCCTTCATTGCCTGAAGTGGTATCTCGGGAGAAGTTCATATCGAGCAAGGCTAATGACACTTGCTTAGCGGTGAGCAGTGGCTTGGCAAGCTCTAAGGTTGCCGCCTCAATTACATTGAAACCTTGATCTTCTAAAAAGAATACGGCACTGAGGCGTACTTCAGCGTTATCATCGATAACCAGTATTGTGGGCTTTTCCATAGGGAGAATTTTTATTGTTATCGGGTTTCAGCGGAGCATAGTGTGCTCCGCGAATATAAAATTATAACCAACGGATGATTGTACTTAACGTGTGACTTTCACCCGGTGCAAGTTGCACGGCATCATCCATTACGTTACAAGCTTCTAAGCACAACATCTTGTGGTATTCATCATCATTAAAGTTGCTTAAACGCTGTGACTTTTCAATCCATGGGTTCCAAAGCACACAAGAAGTTGAGTTTTCACGTTTTACTTCAATAATGCCCGCAGGCGTGTTGATAGTTTGCACTGGGCTTGCTTGGGTGTATACCATATCGGTTTCGCGGGCAAAGCCAACCACTTCGGTTTGCTCAAATGGACCTTCACCAAATTCGATATATTTCGCGCCTTGTAGCCCGTCTACCGTGGTATTACTGACTTCTGGCGTTGGGAAGTACGTATGTAAGGCTTGCGTTAACGTAAATGGCGCATCACCAGTATTGATATTGGTCAGTCGCACCTCAAGCTTGTCTGATAACACAAACTCGACCTCTAATTGTGATGTGTGTGGCCAGTATTGCGCTTCAACTAAGGTCATCGGTAGTGTGAGTTTAACGGTAATTTCATCGCTTTTTTCTTCAACGCTGTGTGCGCGCCAAAGTAGCTTGCGAGCAACCCCATGAATTGGCCAATCCGCTTTGCTATGTACGCCAAACCAAGGCCAACAGATTGGAATACCACCGCGTACTGGTTTGCCTTCAAGGTAATCTTCCGCCTCAGAAACCCAAATTAAATTGCCTTTTCCTGCTGGTGTAAACTCGGTAAGTTGCGCGCCCTGTAAAAAGATCTTCGCTTGGCAAAATGCACTGTCGACCCAAATATACTCAAGTCCGGACTCGGTGCGCTCGATTGAAACTGAAGGTGATAATTCCATGGTGATTCCTACGTCAACTCAATGATATGCCTACCTTACCACTTAAATACTACGAGTAAACTGTTATCCATCCAATTTGAAAGTTATTCAATTATACCAATGCGGTAGCACCGTGAGAGTCTTGCTCTCACGGTTTATGGAACTTGAGGATTGAGTTAAAGCTATACTTTAAATTTGCCCACCAGCTCTGTGAGCGTGCTCGACAATGAATGTAATCTCACGCCATTTTGATTGGTATTCACAGCGATATCACTCACGCTATCCGCAGCATTTTTAATTTCCACCACGTTGCGATTAATGTCTTCAGCAACATGTTGCTGCTCTTCAGCTGCGGTGGCGATTTGCGTGTTAAGGTCGCTAATATTGACAATCGCTTGGGTTATTTCACTAAATTGTTGTTGCGCTGAGTTTGTCAGTTCAACCGTTTGCTCCGTACGCGTTAGGCTGCGCTTCATTTCTCCCGACACCATTTCTGTCATTTTTCTAAGCTTATCAAGCTGAGAGGCAATTTCTTCCGTCGATTCAGAGGTACGCTGTGACAACGCGCGTACTTCATCAGCCACAACAGCAAAACCACGGCCATGTTCACCTGCGCGTGCCGCCTCTATTGCCGCATTTAACGCTAAAAGATTGGTTTGTTCTGCTATGCCTCGGATCACGCTGAGTATCGACATAATATTTTCGCTTTCGGTGTCGAGCTGCATGATATCTGCGGTTGCCTTATTGATCACTTCGGATAATGTTGTGACGCTCTCGACAGACTCTGTGATCACCCTTTGGCCCAACTCAGATGCTTGCTGAGTTTGTCCGGCTAGCTCAGCCGCATTGGCGCAGCTTGCCGCCACTTCGTTTGCGGTTGCCGCCATCTCATTAATTGCGGTGGCAGCCATTTCAAGCGCTTGCTGTTGTTGACTGGTAGCGCCGGTGAGCTGATCAGACTGCGAAGCGGTTTGTCGTGAGGTTTCATTAACTTGCTGCGCACACTCGTTGATTTGCGTCACCAACTCAGCAATGAGATTTAAAAACAAATTAAAGCTCGTCGCCAGTTTGCCTGTTTCATCCTGAGCTTTAATGTCTAAACGCTGCGTTAAATCACCACCGCCTTGTGAAATTTCAGTTAAGCCATCACTCACTTCTACAATGGGCGCTGAAATTAACTTAGAAATATAACTTGCCAGTAACAGGAACACGGTGATCAGGACGGCACTTAAAATCAATATCGTCAGCGTCATCGCATTGGCTGCAGCCATTACCTCACCTTTTTCAACTAAACCAATAAACTTCCAGCCTAATTTGGGTGCTGTATAGATGTTGGCAAAGTAGTCTTGCCCGTTAATTTCGAGCTCAAATAGCCCATCTTTATTTTGAGCCAATTCGCGATAGCGGCCGTTCGCAATGTCTGCCAACTTTTTAAATCTATGTTCGGAGAACTTGGCATCGACCAGCACATTTCCGGTGTCTTCCACTAGCATTAAATAGCCGGTCTCGCCCAATTTGATATTACGGATGATTTTGGTCAACCCTTGTAGTGACACATCCATACCTTGGACACCCACGGTTTGACCATTGGCAGTTATCGCTTTTACCGTCGACACAATCACCATATCATCCGGCGCCCAATAATAGGCGCTGGTGCGGATCGTCTCGCCATTTCCTGATTGTCCCGTTTGATACCAAGGACGCTGCCTAGGGTCGTAGTTTGCATTCACTTCACCTAGAGGCCATTGAATATAACCACCTTGCTGATTTCCCATGTAGATATAGGCAATGCCGGGGTGCGTGTTACCAAAGTGCTCAAATAACGAATATGCTGCTTGCTCTGTTTTACTTCCTGCTTTCGAATTAAGTCGAGTGGTGCTGGTTGAATCCATATAAGTTTTCACGTCTTGCTGCGCACTCAAGACTTGTGCATGGGTTGCTAAATAGTCTACGTTTTTTGCAATTTCATCAAAAAACATCTGAATACCATTCTCAACCTGTAGCGCCTCTCGATCACTGAGCTCCGAGAAGGTCTCTATTCCCTGCTGCCGAGTTTGACTGATAATAAGCCCCGCGATGATTAACAAAGGAAGCGCGATTGCCGTTGCGAAAGACAGCTTTAATTTTTGCGATATATTCATGAATAAACACCATTTCACAGATAGTAAAAATATAGTGAGGGATAGGCTATTGGGCAAGAATGACATACAAATGTGATCACTTGTTCGCCTTATATTCATCTTAGATATGGTTAAATGTTGGGTAACTTTGAGGTCGGATAGGCCACAGTGTTACTATGGATAATTCAATCAAGGGCCATAAAATTTATCTGCTTTCTGCAATGATAGCTTTGGTGGTCTACAATTTGTAAGAGGTTTTGCGCTCAACCATTTAACAACGGGACAACTATGTTAAAACTTTCAACCATCTCACTCGGATTAGGTCTAGCACTTTGCTCTAATTCAGTGCTTGCCGAAAACTCAGAAATTGATGCGTTAAAGCGCCAATTGGCTGAACTTCAGAAGAAACTCACGCAGCTAGAACAAAAAGAGCAGGCGCGAGCACAACAGGAAAAAATCGCAAAGGCTGAAAAAGCCGAAGCAAAAGCTGAAACTAAAACTCAAGTTGCAGCAGCTGAAACAAAACCGGCCATCAAAGTCGGCGGCGCGATCAGAACAAACTACAGCCATACGTCTTATGACGATGACAACAAGAACCGTGGCGGCGATTTTGACTTCGATATTTTCAGATTGAACTTCTCTGGCAATGTCGGAGGCTTTGGCTTAAATGCTGAAATCCGCTTTTTCGACTATATGACTGCGGTAAAATACGCTTACCTAGACTATGACTTTGCCGATCATTGGCAAGCTCAGGTTGGTATGACTAAAGTACCTTTTGGTAACTCACCTTACAATTCGCACAACTGGTTCTTTAACACTACCTATTATATTGGTCTTGAAGACGACCACGACATGGGGGTGGTATTTAAACGTAAAGTGGCGGACAACTGGCAGCTTGATCTTGGCTTTTTCAAAAATGATGAGCTAGGTGGTGTCGATGGTTACGTGGATGACCGCAGCGATCGCTACTCTTATGACGTGGTAGGTTTCCGTAAAGCGGGCGATGGCGTTTATGACGACCCTACGCAACCAATCGGCGAATACAACACCTTTGTTGGTCGTTACGCGTATCATATTGAACACAACGGTGGCACAACTGAAATTGGCGTCTCTGGTCTTGCCGGTGGCCTTCACGATGGTAATGACCGAGCAGGTGATTACAACGCGTGGGCACTGCATTTAAATAGTAACATTGGCCCTTGGAACTTACAGCTACAACACGGTGAGTACCAGTACGATATTGATGACGTAAACCGTATGGCGGTAGGTGCTTATGCGTTTTATGATTCCATCGCAGCAGAAGCCACCATGTCGAACTTTAATGTAGCGTACAACCTGCCAGTTGAGTTCGGTCCAATTACCGATCTGCAATTTTATAACGACTTCGGTATTATTTACGACAAATCCGATAACACCGAAGACACTTGGATGAATGTCACTGGTGTGTCACTCGCTGCGGGTGCATTCTTCACCTATGTTGATTTAGTTCACGCGAAAAATCAGCCATTTATTGGTGGTTCAATCGCCGGCGATAGTGACGAAAGCGAGCGTCGCTTCAATATTAACTTCGGTTATTACTTTTAATCTAAGGGATTAATCTTAGGTATTAAATGAAAAAGGCGATGCACAAGTTGATGCATCGCCTTTTTATTTCCTTGTTTTCTGTAATACCAATAAGACCTACGTTAGTTTGTGGCTGCCCTCCAACCAAGGCGCTCCGCTTCAGCGGCAGCAAATTGAGGTAAGTCTGCGGCAATAAATTGTTTGTGCAGTATTTGCACACCAAGTAAATGATTGATCACGGCATCTAGTTGCACTTTGAGTGAATCATCGGCGTCTGGCGATTCATGTAACTCAAATAGCGCATTTACCGCTTCAAAGTCTAATAAACCTGCGGCTTCTACCGCTTGTCTAGACAAGTATTTATCAGCCAGCACCCGCATTGCCGCCCATTTTTTCTTATCCGAGTGCGCCGGTGGTGCCATAAAAGCAAACTTTTCTCGTTCATACAGTACTTCTGGCAGCAGCCCTTTCATCGCTTCACGTAACACATACTTTTCTTTACGATCCTTAATGCGATATTGCGGGGGAATGGTAAAGGCAAACTCTGCGAGGTGATGATCCAAAAAGGCAGGCCTTGCCTCCATCGAATTGGCCATGTCGACCCTATCACCGCCCCAAGTTAATATTTGTCCCTCAAGCATGGTTTTAATCCATACATACTGGGCTTTATCGAGTGGATGGCGGGACTCTAACATGGCATTATCTAAAGTCTCAGCGATTGCTTTGCCTGCGTCATAACCCGTGAGTAGCTCTCTGTGTTCGGCGGCAACGAGTTGATGGGCAAAGTGACTGCACGACAGCCAAGGCTGTAAACAGCTCGGCGTAAAGCCTACAACTTCGTCTAATGCCGCACTGTCGTATTGCTCACGCGACAACATCGCCCCCTTAAATAATTTATTGCTGTCTTCCAGCATGGTTTGCCACTGGGCTTTTTCGGTGTCATCAAGTTCATCTAAGCCATATAAAAACAGGTCTTTTCTAAATGCAGGATAACCCGCAAAAAGCTCATCGGAGCCCTCCCCAGTCATCACAACTTTATAATTAGACTCGTTAACTTGCTGACTCATCAAATACTTAGCAACACCAAGCGTGTTATAAATAGTTCGCTCGGTATGCCATAAGGTTCGCTCAAAATGGCCATATAGCTCGTCACCGCTTAACGACATAATATGATGATCGGCCTTGGTGGCTTGTGCCATCTGTTTTGCAATCGGCGTTTCATCGTACTCTGCACTATCAAAGCCTATGGTAAAGGCCTTAATTGGTGCTTGTGCTGCGGCCGAAGACAGACCCAAAATAGCACATGAGTCTATGCCACCACTTAAGTAACAACCTACCGGGACGTCTGCGGTGAGTCTCAACTGCACCGCTTCTAGCAGCTGTTTGCGCACGCCATCAATGTAATATTCTTCATCTTTGCTGTTCAAATACGATTGCGCCGTTGGAAAGTTAACATCCCAATAAGGCCTATCTTCAATGCTAAAACCTTGTTCGCTTCTGGTGATGCTAACAACATGCCCAGGTTTGATTTGATGTACATTCGCAAACGCCGTGCTGCCGGGTACCATGACTTGGATCAGTTGATGAAATAGACCTTCACTTGAGAATCGGCGCTTAACGTTAGGATTGGCAAACAGCACCTTCAGTTCTGAGCCAAACACAATTTCGTCTTCTGTTTGGGTGTAGTACAAAGGTTTAATACCAAAGCGGTCTCTCACCAAGTGCAACGTATCGGTTTGTTGGTCATACAACGCAAACGCAAACTCACCGCGCAAATGTGTCAGCATCTCATCGAGGCCAAGCTGCTGATATAAGTGCATAGCAATTTCTGAGTCGCTCTTACTTTGGAACCTTGCCCCTTTTGCTACTAGCTCAGCTCGGATCCGCGCGTAATCGTAAAACTCGCCATTGTGCGCCAACATTAGGCGCTTATCAGAACTAATAAAGGGCTGTCGCCCTCGTTGCTCGTCGAGGTCGATTATCGACAGTCTGGCGTGACTAAATCCCACGCCAGCCATTTGTTTATAGCCAAAACCATCAGGACCACGATGATGTTGAATGGCTGCCATGTTTACCAATAATTGATTATCTATTTGTGTTTGCGCTTGCGTTGAAAAAATACCAGCAATTCCGCACATAATATCTCCCTAAATCACATCCATCACAGTACTGGCGCGCTGCACCATACAGGTCAATAAGGCTTGGCGTAAAAAGACGGCACCACGTGCCTGACTAAAATACCAATTGTGTGGCGTGGCATCTAAACTGGTGCACAGCTCTTCACCTCGAGCCAAAGGATGAAGCACTATCGCATCAGGCTTAAAGGGGGAATCTGCGCTCAATTTAAACGACTTTCCATAGGTTTCGAAGCTTTCACCAACCCATGCAATGGAGTTGATATACACCACATCAAGCTCAGGTAAAACGGCGTTCAAGTCATGGCCGATAGACACCTTAACCCCCGCCTCCTCTAGCTGGGCTAATTGCTCGCTTGACACTGCGTCCTCGACACTCTCGTCGTAGAGCAGGTATATTTCGTCCACAATGCGCGGAAAATGCGTAAACATTTTCAACAGGCTACGCACCGTACGCATTTGGCTCGGCACGCCAATCACGCCAATTTTTATAGGGCTAAAGGCTTCGCTGTCAGGGAGTAATAACGACGGCCGCCATTTGAAGATAGTGTAGAGATCAGACATTGCTTGTGTTGGGTGCTCATCAATGCCATTACCAGCATTGATAATTGGAATGCGTAGACTGTGGATCATCTCTTCAATAGACTCCACTGAGGTGTCACGTAAGACGACACAATCGCCATAATTATTGAACATCTCGGCGACATCCTGCAGCGACTCCCCTTTCGCAATGCCCGTAGAGGAGCGATCAGTGATCGACATAATATCGCCCCCTAAGCGGTGCCATGCACTTTCAAACGACAGACGGGTGCGGGTGCTGGGTTCATAAAACGCACTGATCAAAATTTTGCCACTAAGCGGCGAGCTGAACCTTGCAGGGTTACTTTCATATTTCGCGGCGAGGCGAAACAACTGGATCAGCACGTCTCGGTCAAGGTGGTCGACACTGATAATGTGCTTATTCTCCAAACAATGCAGCCTGTCACCGTCTTCTTGTATCGCTCTGAGTAATGCTTTGGGATGTGCATCCCCGTAAACATCCGGCTGCGCTCGATTAAACTCTACTTGCTGCGCACTTACCATAACTGCCTCTTTTTAAAATCAATAAGGAACATAACGACAAGGACAACAGGACATAAACAACTGAGCACTATGGCCAGCCAAATTAAACTAGAAAATGCGCCCAATGAGATCATACATCCTCCACTTTGCTTTGCGTGCCCAACGCTTGCCAATGGAATGATTGCTGACTAAAACGCCAAGCAATCACACAAATTAATAACGACACCGCACAAGAAACTAATGCGGCGACATAAAAACCAATATAAAAATACCCAATCAAACCTGATAGCGTGCCAAGCAACATAGCCCAGCCAGCGCTATTTCCCGTCATTCGCGCAAAGTACAAACCAAATACGATAGGCCAAATAGTGCTGGCGACGAAGGCGCCAGCGAAGTTCAACAAGGCGCCCAGTGTGGCGATTTTTGGTAAACACAAGAGCCAAGTCACCACACCGAGTATGACAATAATCCACTTAGCACTTTTTAAGCGTTCGCTATCGCTTGCCTTTGGTTTGATGTATTGCAGGTAAATATCTTGATTGATGAGATCTGACGTTGCGGCAAGCAAGGAGTCCAAACTCGATGCCAGCGCGGAGAACACCACAATGAACAGAATGATCGAGCCGGTATAGCCGAGCACTTGGCTTGCAACCAAGGGTCCCACCATATCGGCGCTAGCGGGATACAAACCTAAACTCGGCGCTGCCAGCGCAATAAATCCAGTCACGATGGGGATCGGTAGCCACAGTAGACCTGCGATAAAATACGCCTTTTTGCCCACTCCACCTTTAAATGCAAACGCCCTTGACCACCATACGTTGCTGTGAAAAATCTCTCCTAAACCAAAAAAGATATTGTTGAACAAAAACATCACAGCAGCAGGAAAAAGCAGGTCGAGTAGTTTAGGATGGTCACTACTGAGTTTTTGATGAATTGGTTCAAGCCCAACATTCATCGCCACGACAATGGCAATTCCGACGACACCTACCAAAATAATAATGGCCTGTAGAAAGTCCGTGGCGATCACCGCTTTTAGACCGCCAAACAGAGTGTAGACCACACACATCAGCAGAATAATTGACATACCAAGGTGATAATCTAAGCCACTTAGGGTGTGTAGCAAAATGCCACCGGCCATGCCTAAGCTAACGAGCCAACTCATGGCATACACGAAAGAGATCAGCAAAAAGACCCACCAAGAGAAACGCCCAAACCGCAACCGCATAAAGTCGCCACTGGTGTAGCCGTGGGGCAGTAAAGTTTTGATGCGTTGGCTAAGCGGCGCAAATAGCAGCAATCCGAATGCGGCACAGGCGTAGCCAATCATGCCCCAAATACCAAACTGATAAGTGAGCTGTGGCGCAACTAAAGTGGTGTTACTGGTGACCCAAGTTGCCATCGCAGTGGCGCAAGCAAAGGCCAACCCAACATTTCTACCGGCCAGCGCAAATTCATTATGCGACTGTACGCGCCTGCCAATCCACCAGCCAAAAAATACCCATAGCAAAGCAAACGCCAGGGCGAGACCGAGCGCCAATGAAGCATTTATCATACGCTTTCCTTATCGTGCGTTTGCTTATTACCCACCACAATCATCCCTACAAGCAGCACAAATAAGCACAAGCCCAATACAAACAGTGCAAGCGCCAGCGTTAACTGATGATGTTTGACTGTAAATGAGACCGACGTTTGTACCGAGTTAGCAGAAGGGCTATCTAAGGTTGCGAGATAATCACCATCGGCCAAGCCACTAATGGTTACCGCTTGTTGAGTCGGCTGAAGCGAAAGGGAGAGGGAGTAAGGTTCTGAAAGATGTTGAATGGATAGCTGTGTTGATTGCTGTAGAGGCGGACCTGTACGCTCAATATGTAGCGTAATAAACCCAGCAGTCACGACCTCATCGCTCACCCTCAGCGAGGCGGCAAGCCCATTAAAGCTCGCAGCAAGTAAGACCAAGGTTACTACTCGGGCGATCCACATCCTCATAATCCCTAACTGCGGTTATCCAAGCCTGAATTCGCCGCAAGTTTTGCTATCCACATTATTCTAGTAGTAACAAAGACTAGCCCAAGGATCAAATTTGTCTAGTAAACCGTCACCCAATTTTATTTTCACTTTACATTTATTCTTTTGTTTTTATTGATCTTTTTTGAACACATTGCAGCAGTAAATTACTCCCAGCTTCAACATCATGCCAATGACTCCATTCGTCTGGCGCATGGCTAACGCCGTTGAGTGATGGAATAAATATCAGCCCCGTGGGACACACTTCTGAAAAAAACTGGCTATCGTGACCAGCACCACTTGGCATGATTTGATAATTCAATGACAAGGCCTCTGCCTGTTGACTAATAAATTCCACCATCTCAGGTGTGCATTTCATTGGAGACAACCAACTCACCTGCTCGTATTCAAACATTAAATGGTGTTTTCGAGCGATAGCTGAAAGCGCTTTACGACAGGCAATTTCAAGATTCTCCATCACCGTTTCATCCATATCACGCGCGACGATGGTGAAATCCACCTCTCCAGCAATCGTATGTGCAAAACCCGGCTTTAATTCTGCCTTACCGACGGTGATCCTCGTGGTATCTGTGCCGTCCTCTGCAATAATGCGATCTAACTGGTAGGCAAAGTCAGCCAGCCCCATAAAGGCGTCGCTGCGCATCTCCATGGGGGCTGTGCCTGCGTGGTCAGCCTTCCCAATTAATTTAACCATCCATTTAAATACCCCTGAAATTCCTTCCACCACACCAATTTGAATGCCTTTTTGATCAAGCACAGGTCCTTGCTCTATATGTAATTCAAAAAAACTATTTATTTGCTCAGGCTCTAGCCTTGCATTCAGTGCATCCATGGGATCTAACCCTTGCGCACGCATGGCATCGCTAAGCATACAGCCATCCGCATCATGACTTGTGAGTAATTGGTGAGGCGTTAACTTTCCTGTGAGCGCTTGTGCCCCGATCATGCCACCAAAACGCCCTTCTTCTTCACTGGTACCGATGACCCAAATCGGCCTATCCAATTGCACATTGTGCTCTTTTAAAATACGAATACACTCAAACCCCGCAATGACGCCTAGGGTGCCATCAAACATGCCACCTGCTGGTACACTATCGAGATGAGAGCCAATGATCACCGCGGGTTTTGCTGCAATATCCGGGCTGGTCATTTCAATAATCACATTGCCAGCGCCATCCATACGACTCACAAACCCTTCGCTTTGTGCGCATTCCATCAGCCATTTACGCGCTGCAAAATCCTCATTGCTAAAACCTTGACGATAAATTCCCTTATCCTCATGGTTATAGCCGAACTCCGCGAGCGCAAATAAGGTAGACTTAAGACGTTCTAAATTTACTTGCATACTTTGCCCCTCAACGTTTCAGTCGCACCACTTCCCTGTATTTAACCTGAGATCAGATTCGCTATTTTAAACACTGACGTCCGACTGATAATCTCTTTGCTTTAGCTTAGTTGAAAATTCGCGAATTTCAGCCGCTGTGATATGCTTTTAATAATTGGCTTCTGGTTAACAATGTTGGCTCAGGTCATCGTGATGCGCTGTCAGTTCAGCACTCCCGAAATATGAGGATGCCTATGCGTAAAAAAATCCCCTTATTCAATCGTTGTTTTTGGCTTCATGTTGCTGGCATCGTCTTTGTTGGTCTCGGCTTTATCGGCATGGCACTGCCTGTTATGCCTACCACCATCTTTTTTATTCTCGCTCTCGCTTGCTTTACCCGCTCTTCTCCCAAGCTAGAAAATTGGCTGCTCACCCACCCCAAATTTGGCCCGAGTCTGGTTGCATGGCGGCAACATCAGGTGATCCCCATAAAAGGCAAGATTGGCGCTGCGGTTGGCATGAGTGTTGGTTTCCTGGCTTTGAGTTTCAGTAGCGCGCCTATTTGGGTAGTGTGGTCTGTCGCGATAACTGAGGCTGCCGTACTCAGCTATATTTTTACACGTCCATCAGTCATCCCCGTGGATGTAAAACAGCCTCACTTATAACAAAATAAATACCTCTCTACTAATTAGCTAAACGCTTTAAAAGCATCATCCAGCGGAGTATGCGCGATATGATTCACGTAGTTACTCATCACTTTTTGACTTAGCGCTAAGATAATTTCCAGCAGATTTTGTTTAGTATAACCTGCGGCAAAAAACGCTTTCGTTTGTGCATCGCTCAACTTGCCACGCTCGCGCAGCATTTCAAGTGTTGTGGCACGCAGCACTTCTAGTTTCTCATCGCCAAGTGGTGCTTGCTCACGCAGTGCTTTGACCAATTCATCACTTACTTTCATTGATTTTGCGATGGCAGAGTGAGCTGGCACACAGTAGTGACATTCATGTTCTACATTAATCGCTTGCCACACCACGGTTTTTTCATCGTTATTAAACGAGCTATTTAAAAAAGCCTCATGTAACACTTGATAGCCATGCAGATGCTCTGGTGATTCCGCCATCACACCATGAAGATTCGGAATACGTCCAAACGCTTGCAGGGATTTCTCAAGTAATGGTTTACCTTTTTGTGGTGCAGTTTCTACAGTATGGATTGTAAAGTCAGTCATCAGTTGCTCCTCTTGGTGCATTTTGTATTGGTATAACCTGAGCTCTAACTAACCTCAGGGTAACTACTCATTGGCTGCTAGATTAACCTTACTTGAATGATCGTTCAAATAACTATTCGCTATAGTAAACACAATAACTATCTAAATTAATATGAAATTTATTTAGCTGCTGACTGGTCGGGTCAAGCCAGCAGCGTTGGGATCAAAAGTAAATTTTGTTCTCAGCGTAATCGATAATTAGCTTATCGTCGTTGAAATTACTTAAACCCAGCAGGATAAACGGCTCATCTTTATATCCAAGCACCTCAAACACTGGCATATCCGATAAGTGACTTTCGGTATTGATGATTTCCTTGCCTCCCAATCTAAAACGCAGTGATTCTATGGCCACCTTTTTAGTCGCTTGGTCGTTTAACCCGCGGCTGATGTCTTCTTCTCCCAGCGTTAATGCCAGTTTATTGGCCAAGTGTGAGTTGATGTAGTTGGTTGGGGCGCCAGTATCAAGCACGGCGTCTACCTCTTCGCCATTAAAACTTGCTGTTAGCTTGATGAAATTGTTATCTATTTTAAAACTTTCACTCTCTAAGCCTTGTGTCACACTACTTGGGCAAGCCCCTTGATACAAACTCAGCTCATTATTTTTAAAATCAAACACATTACAATATTGCGACATATATCCATGCCCCAAAATTCCTGGCAAGACACCTTCCACATCTAAGCGGGTCATATCTTTAAATACATATGGAAGCGACTCTGCTGCTAAGTGACCGACGCTGGTGTGGTCTATCGTTGCCAATACTAGCTCTGAGCTGCCACTTGCGCCTTGCACGTCCATTTTGCTTAGCTTGTCTTCAGGCAAGGCTAGTGCTGCTTTCAGATTAACCGGTAAAATACCAACATTCGCAGCACTATCTAGAATCATAGGATGGGTAACCGTATGGTTAAGCGTTGCCATCACATAGGCATGACCTTTCTCGGTATATTTCATTGGTAAGGTTAGCGATTGTGGCGCGGTAGACGCGGTGCTCCCACAGCCAACGGTGGTAAATGCCAATGCTGATAAAATAATTGCTCTCATAATCTTGCTCTCAAACTGTTGATGTCGTTGTTGAGCTAACTATGCCGAGCAATTGTCAAGCAATTATCAAGTTAGTCGAGAAAACCGAAGTGAAAAGCTAGCGCCTTGATTTTCAGTACTGGTCGCGGTCAATGTCGCGCCCATCAGTTCAGCAAGTTGACGGCAAATTGGTAAGCCGAGCCCCAAACTGGATGTATCATGGCGTGATGCCTGCACTCGGTAAAAACGTTCAAATACTTGTGTTAATTGAGTAGGAGACATACCCTGCCCGCGGTCAGTGACCGTGATAACCAGTTCATTGTCCTGATAATGTAGATGTAGCATCACAATGCCGCCATCAGCGCCGTATTTAAACGCATTATCGAGTAGATTCACCACTATCTGTCTGACTCTTCCAGCATCGAGTGTCACCGTTACGCCCGCTTGAATATCCGCTGTCAACGCCACACCTTGCTCCTCTGCTTGCGCTTGATAACGCACCAAAAGCGAAGTCATCAACTCAGAGACATTCACCTGTGCAGGTGACAAAGTCAGCTGCTTTGACTCGGTTAATGATAATAAACACAAGTCGTCGATAATACGGTTAACGTTGTGAACGTCTTGGGTTATCACCGCTAACTGAGCCTTATCCATCGGGACTATACCGTCTTCCATCGCCTCCAAGCGCGAACGAATGCCGTTAAGTGGTGTTCTAAGCTCATGAGATAAGTCGGAATTCATTTGTTTATACTGCTGATGCAAACCTTGTAGCCAAGCAGCAAGATTATTGAAGCTACTAATGATTTCACCCACTTCATCATGGCGTTTTAGCGCTAAGCGGGTGTCTAACTCGCCCGATTCTATCGCCTTAAAGCTACGTTTGAGCTGTTTAAGTGGCGACAAAAAGTACCATGAACCCAACCAAGCCAGTAATGCTGCAATAATCGATAAGATGACCAAAGTAAGCATAAAATCGTCCAGCATAGCTTGCTGCAGCGCTTCCTTTTCAAACGACCTATCTAGCAATACCTCAGGTAACCAAAACAACTCACCATGTGGTGATAACGCATATTGCGCCTCATTAAATTGCACCACAAACGCCGCGACACCGGGATGATGGATAGCAAATTGATGACCGGATTTGACATGTTCGTAGTCTATGGTGAGCTCGGGGCTGAGGATTTTTACATCCGCTGTTGAGTTAGCATCTCGCCAAATAAATAACTGCTCAGGAAAGGTTGATGCTAAAAACGTTAACGTCGCTTCTGGGCTCGCAAAGGTTTTGCCAGTCAATGCTTCTTCCACTAAGTCATCATCAAGCAATGAATCACCAAACGTCACCGCACTTTGCTTATTAAATGCTAAAAAAGTGCGCTCGGCTGAGTTTTTAGATAGCTGATAGAAGCTCCCGAGTAGCGCAAAGGTACAAAGCGCCACGAGTAAGGTAAATTTGGTTTTTAGCTTCATGAAGACACCTTACGCGCGATAAATTGATAGCCTTGCCCGTAACGAGTGGCGATAAACTTGGGCTCAGCCTTACGGTCACCTAGTTTTTTACGCAAGTTAGCCAAGTGAGTATCGACTGCCCGATCCGTAATAGGCGCATCACTTCCCCATACTTGTTCGATTAATTGCGCGCGGCTAAATACTTGTTGCGGCTGCTTGGCCATAGTCAGTAATAACTCGAACTCCACAGCCGTTAACACTGGTGTTTGCTGTGTTACCGTCACCGATTTGCTCTCAAGATTGATACTTAAGCCATCAAACAACAAAGCGGCACTCTGCTGACCGCGATAGCTACGTTTACATAGTGCTTTTGCTCGTGAGATCACTTCTCGTGGGCTGTAAGGCTTACATACATAATCGTCCGCACCAAGCTCAAACCCTTCAAGACGATCGGTTTCAGATACTTTGGCGGTCACCATAATGGTAGGAATGTTGCGCGCAACGGCGTTTTTTAGTAGCTCACGACCATCACCGCCGGGTAGCATGACATCTAAAATAGCGAGTTGAAATGTTAGGTTTTGCAGTGCCCTATGGGCATCTGGGGCGTTATCGAAATGGACAACCTGCATATCCGCTTGTGCCAGATATAAACGTAAGATCTCGGCACTGCTTGGGTCATCTTCTACATATAAAACTCTATATTGGTCAGACATAGGGAGGCGCTTTTTGTACTGATTGTAATTATTAGCTGTACAATTGTGAAGCACAAAAGTCGCGATGGCTGGAACCTATCGCGACCAAAAAATAATTGAGAACAACAATGGAATCTAACTAATTTGCGCGCTGATCAAAGCTCTGATCTCACTCAAAGTGGTTTCCTTTAGTAATTTTCCATCTTCAAACACCACTTCTAACAAGCCTTGCTTTTCTTCTTCCTCGGTCACATTGTCCTTGCAGATCAACTCACCGTTTACGCGTTCTACTTTGAGCAGTCCCTTTGCTGAGCGCTTTTTGCTGTCGGTTTTTGGCTCTTTAAAAATTGCCACACGCTGGTTGTTTTTAACCACACTAGTTGCTTTTACCGCAGAGCCATGGGTATCGCGAGTGACATATTGGTAGCTGTATGAGCCAATGCCTAGCACCACTTTGGACGCAAATCCTTTGTCCATCAGTCGCTGTAGAATTTGATGCTGACGCTCAAGGGTAATTGCATCGCCATATATTGCGCCGATATGCTCATCTAGCAATTTAAAGCCTTTATCAGTCACAGTGCCACCAAAGGTATCCCAAAGACATTCAATCAGTCCTTTTACTTCACACTCCTGCAGCTGCGTTGAGTGTGGTTCAACTGAATAGTAATTTCCCTGCCAACGATACGCTTCAAAGCCATCTGTCATCGCCATTTCTTGCGCTTGCTGCTGAGAGTCAACCAACTCGCTATACTCTGATACTGGTGAGACACAATACCCAGTCAGGATTTTCACCGGATCTCCGGAGTCTGGACGGATCACCACAGTGCCATCACGCGCCATGATCTCTGCTTTTAATTCTGGTAAATACTCGGTGACTAGCTTCCAAAAATCCCAAGTATCAGAGACCACACTGAGGATCCCGGTCGGTGACTGCTCACGCATCAAATATTGGAAAAACTCGATTTCACCTTCTTGGATCCAAGAACAGGTTACAGAGTGCTCGGTTGCATCTACTGAGCAACCGACCAGCTCTTTGTCGACATCTGCGCCATAGTACTTTTCAGCAAATAGTACCGCAGGGATAGTATCCGTCCCTACAAGACCTGACGCGAGGTGACCAAAACCACTCATAGCCGCAGCGTGCTTACCAAACATACCGCGAAAGCTAAAATCATGACCCTGAAACGGCACGAACTCCTGAGGTAAACCAGTTTTTTGAGCAAATTCTCGGAACACTTTTAAATATGCAACCGAGGTGGTAGCGCTCGTTTGGATTGGCCAGTTTTCGCAGCTTAATACCGTCTCAATCATATTGGTTAGCCATTCAAATCCAGGCTTGGTATTGACCACAGTGATGGGCGGCACCTGATACGGCACTAAAGTCCCCTCTGGCAGCGCTTTAATCCTCAGCGGTAAATAGCCTAAGTCGTGTAGCGCCTCGAGGTAACCTACATCCACCGGATAGCCCAACATTGCTGTCATGATCCGTCTATGATTTGCCACTGCGGTGTGCTTGTCTGCTGCGAAAAAGTCTTGCCACTCTTTTTGTAAGTAACTTTTGATAAAATACTGCAGCCCCACAAAAGCCACTTTATCGTTATTTGCAACATTGCTTAGTTTGCCGCTGCGCGAGGTAAAGTTTGCATAAACCTCTGTCACTTCAGGGTGATATGCGCGGCTGTGAAATTCTTTGTATACGTCTTTTTGCATACTTGCTGCGGTAATTGTCATGGCTATATTCCTTATAATTCAATCATGTTGAGTTGCACATCGTGGTGTTCGACCAAGTCGCCTTGATCACGGCACGAATTAGTCGTGTAAACGGTATCTATCAGTCCACTAAAAACGCCTAATCCTTGAGAGAAAATACCGTGTGTTACGTAAAGCGCAATTGAGTTAGCGCCTTGTGCTTTTAGTACCTTAGCAAGCTCAGTGAAGGTTCTACCACCATCGCAAATATCATCAACGATCAGTAAATCTTTACCTTTTACCTCACCAAGTACCTGCGTTTGTACAATTTCACCCGTTTTAAGATTACGTACTTTTTGTGCTTGAATAACCTCAACCTCACCACCAAAATGCTGCGCAATTTTCAGTGTTTTTTTACTCGCTCCAGCGTCTGGTGAAACTAAACTGAGTGCACCGCACTGCAACTGTTGCTGTAAAGCCGGACACTGCGATATCAATGTCGTTTGCTCAACATTCTCCACTCGCTCAAGGAGTGCAGGTACAACGTCGCTATGTGCATCCCACACGGTGACTTTGTCTAGCGCCAGTTGATTGATAAGTGACGCCATCACTTTTGCACCTAGCGCCTCACCCGTTACGCATACTCTGTCTTGGCGCGCGTAGGGGAAATAGGGTAACACTAATTCTATCGGCGTCCGCGCCAAACAAAGTCGCTTCAATGCATCCACCGCCATCAGTAAACGCATGATATGAGAAGAATTGGTTACTCTGGCTGTGATTTGAACTTTTTCGCAATCACGGAAATCAAATGCCTTGAAACGAATATGCTCTTCCCCACCAGAGAAGGTAAATGCTTCATATTGAACATCTTTTTTGTTTCCAGAGAATTCATAACTCGTGACTTTCATAACCTTTCCTTAATAATGTCCCTAAGACACAAATAAGGTATCAAACATTTTTTGATCAATCAACAACTTTATGTCTAAAAGACATTTAATGTTTATTTTTAACATAGGGATATTCAGTATATTTGCCATACTGGCTACAATTGTTTATTGTGTCTAAAAGACACAAATTAAAAATCTCATGAGCCCTGATTACGATTTAACCCAATACCAAAACCCACTGTTCACGGTAGACAGCGTGTTATTTACAATTTTGCAGGACAGCTTAAAAGTGCTGCTGGTGAAACGCGCTAACGCTCCCTTTAAAGGCCGCTGGGGATTACCTGGAGGGTTTGTTGATGTTGAGCTGGATGACAACACGGATATGAGCGCGCTGCGTAAGATCAAAGAGAAAACCAGTGTTGCCCCACAATATCTAGAGCAACTTCAGGCTTTTTCTGGGATCAACCGTGATCCGCGAGGCTTTAGTGTCACCTTGGTTTATTACGCCTTGATTTCACCTCAGCAAGTGGCAACGCAAATTGACTCGGTAGATGATGTGAGATGGGTAGATCTTAGCGAGATCCCAGATCTCGCCGTGGCTTTTGATCATAAACACATTATTGAAAAGGCCAAGGCACGGCTGCAGCAAAAGGCGTTATATTCCATGATCCCGGTTTATTGTTTGCCAGATCAATTTACCATTGGACAACTCAAAACCGCCATCGAAGCCATTATCGCCAAACCCATTCAGCGCAAGAGCTTAGTAAGACGTATCGAAGCCTCAAACATGTTTGAAGCACTGGATGAAAAGGTCAAGTCAGGGGGACGTTTAGCACAGCTCTATAAGCTAAAGCCTGATGTCGATATCGTGCATTTTGAGCGAAATCTGAGCTTAGGATAAAATGCGATTTTGCGGTGTTCATTACAGAGTTATCACTGCCCCTTGCAGATAATCAAGCTCCTGACACCGCTTTTGCAGTAACTCAATAAAATCTCTGGTGTAAGTCGGTGGAGTTCGTTGATTTGGCCAAAGCGCGTAGATGTTGCGAGTAAATTGGCAGTCACCGATATAGCTAAATGCGGTTTGAGATTGCGCTGCCAACACTGCAATTTCTGTCATCGGCAATACGCCAGCACCGTTAGCCGAGCCTACCAATTTACGCACTAAGGTAATATCACCCACATAAGAGACGTGGCTAAACTGCACCAGCAGTGCTCGCCACGCTTCGGTTGCGGGCAGTTGCGATGCTTTAAAGGGCAAAAACAGGGTTTGTGTAGTCGCAATTTCCGTGGCGACCACCGCTCTTACCGCGATTTCCCCCAGCCGTTTTTGATAGACGCTTGAATCATCCAACTCCCCAACTCGCACGGTTAAATCAAATCGCTTTTGGCTGAGTAAGGCCACACTATTGGCAGGCTCCACATGCAATTGGATCTCAGGATGCTGGGCCTGAAACGATTGCAGCGCATTATACAAAGGACCAATCATTAAGTTTTGCGGACATAACAGATGGAAAGTGGACGCTTCTAGTGTTGATAGCGCCTCACTTTGCGCTTGCAAGGCGAGCAAAGACTCCGCCATTTTATCCACCACCGCCTGACCATGATTCGTTAATGTAAGTCCTCTGGCGCTACGCAGTAAGAGCGGATAACCGAGTTTTTCTTCCAGCGCTAACATCCGCTTAGATAAGGTCGGCGCGCCTATGCCAAGGTCTTCTGCCGCCTTGGCAAAACTTCCTCGGCGGCTTACCTCAACAAAGAGTCTTAAGTCATCTAGCATGGTTATCTCCGCAATCTTAGCTTTCCATTTTTGCCATTCTGATCGGCTGGCAATTCCCTACAATCATACCAACAGCCAGAGGAGGAAACATGCAAAAACTCATTTTTACATTACTGCTGTCATTGTGCCTGTCGTTTATGGTGTCTGGATGGGTTACGTACATCAATTTGGGATTAGTGGCGGACTTTACCACGCGATGGGCACATGCCTTTGCCAATGCTTGGCCGGCCTCTTTCATCGCCGCCTATGTTTTATCAGCCCCAGTTACCGCCGTTACTAAACGCATTATGGAGAAATATCATGGCCAACAGCCACAATAACGTCAACTTTATCGCCCATATCACGCCTAAAACCGAGCACTATCAAGATTGTATTAACGCAATCCAAGAGATCTTGCCAGCCACTCGAGCAGAAGCAGGATGTTTGCGCTTTGAACTTTATGAAAGTGAAAGCCGCACCCAGCTTACCTTAGTTGAGCGCTTCGTCGATCAAGCCGCGTTCGATTTTCATCATCAGCAAGCTTACACCAAACAGGTATTTACACTGTATCAAGGATGGTTGGCAAAAGCGGTGGATATTATTGCCATCAAACCGCTTTAATTTGCACTTTTAACAAGTTAAGCGCTTCTTCACAAGCAATGATAGAAGCGTTTTAAAGCGCTACGTTAGCGAGGCACTTTGCAGCACAGTGGAGTTATTGAAAAAGCCGTTGCGTTATCGAACAAGTTCGGATGTAATTGCTGAACAAATATACACCACCACAGTCACTAAGGAACGTAAATGGCTACTGGAAGTCAGGGAATAAAATCACACTTTTTGCACACATCTACTATTTCCTTGTTAGCCGTGACCCTGTGGCTTTGTAACACACTCAGCACCAACCTAAACTACGGCTACCTGATGATATTTTTTGCAACTTTCCCTATTGCCTACTTCCTAAAATTAGACCATTTTCTAGCCACCTTTTTATCATGGTTATTGATTCTCTTAGCGGATAAATTCCTCAGTATCCATATGCTGCTGCCGCAAAAAGCTTATGATGGATTAATATTTATAGTCTTAAACGCATTAATATTGAGCGCACCTGTGCTCATTCTAAAAGTATCTATGTGTGTATTTCCGCGCCTCCGCCCTATATTCCACAAACAAAATCCTAAAAACCACCACACAAAATAATTGTATTTGGCGTATCGAGAATGAAGTATAGCTATGTCTGACAGTGGGTCTACCGTCATTTCTTTAAGGTATATAAGTTTTATATAAAAGCGCTTAAAATTTATACATATAACCTTAATACTCTCATTGATATTGGTAAAAGTGGTATGAGGGAGTATGACCAACAACACTAGTGCAGTTGCTCCTTGGCTAGGCTATACAACACAAGAATATAAACTGGTGCAACGATTGTTAAATGCAAAGAAAGGGAACGTTTTAGGCTTCGAAATTTTGGATGATGTTCAGGAGCAGTCCGACAAAAGAACTGTTCTTGAGCAAGATAAAATTAGCATAGCTCGTAGGATAGCGCTCTGCCACTATTCACACTTCTATATTGGCTACTTGTCAGCTATCAAAATTAGCTGACAAGTAAAGCTAATCTCACTGAACGGTGGCTAAAACGCCCCCTTTTGCCAAAGCACTTGCCCTTGTTCGCCAATCACCTGTATCCGATGCGCTTCTGTCACCGATGGCCACTCCAACCTTTTCAGCTGCTGGGCTATCACTTCATCTGGGACGACTCGTGCTCTTGCTCGGTTATTTTGCCGAAGTTGTACTTCACCTTGTTGAAATACAACTAACGTCACGAGCGCACCGTAGTCACACCCTAAATCGCAAAGTATCTTACGAAAATCTTTTCGCAGGTTTGTCGCATCCCACACAACATTTTCCTTTGCTGCTAATGCTTTTTTCAGCTTTTGCTTGGCGGCTTGTAGAACCTGACCACGGTTTTTTTGACTCGTGGAACGACCATTAATCTCGCCTCTTAGTTCATCCAAAGAGACCAGTGTAAATCCTTGAAGATGCTTTGCTATCCAACTGGATTTACCGCTTATATGGACTCCTCCAATTGTACAAGCCATTTTTAGCATTATTGGTGTGATTGCGTGCTTATATCCGGGCTCTTGATGAGGTGCTACCTCGGCCTCTTTGATGTATTCGCGCCCTTGTGCCTT
>NZ_JAKRFX010000014.1:0-147111 GCF_022347825.1 Pseudoalteromonas sp. OF7H-1
AGGCACAAGGGCGCGAATACATCAAAGAGGCCGAGGTAGCACCTCATCAAGAGCCCGGATATAAGCACGCAATCACACCAATAATGCTAAAAATGGCTTGTACAATTGGAGGAGTCCATATAAGCGGCTTCACGCCGCGATCTCTTATAGCAACGTATAGCTGAGACTTCACACCAAATCTCTACGTAGATCGCCATTTATGGCGACAAATAATATACGTCTTTGGTTTTTCCTCGCCGGCGAAGCGACAAAAGGTACAGTTGAAGACTGGATTCAAAAACAAGTAGCGACATAAAGTCGCTGCTACGAATTGTTCATAGCCGCTGGCAACCATCAAAAGATCGCGGCGTGAAGCCGCTCCCACCCGATTAACTTCAGCTTGGTATAGAGTAGCGTAGTGCTTTTGCCGCCATTGCTTACAGTCAGGCCTTGTTGTGTGCATTTACCGCCTTAATGGACGGTAATAGGCAGGTCGTTTACCACTAACGATTGGCCATTTTGCTGAGCTCGAAGAAAACTGGATACCAAAACGTCGTTGGATAGGGTGCTGATGTCGTTAACGGTTTCGACCATGCAAAACGTAATGGACTCCCAACCTAAATCTTTAATAAAGGCTTCAAGTTTATTGATGTTATCTTCGTAGTTTTCGTCTGTGGTTAGCAGGCCGATGGAGTGTTTGTTACCAAGTTTGTATTTTCCTTGCTGAGTGATGGCGCATTTGGCGTAACCGCTCAGTACATAAACTGTATTTGTGCTGTTGTTCATATTGGTGACATGCTTAAGTTTAATTCTGATTTTGATTTCAGATGCATTTTTTAAACCAAGCTTGTAAATATTGCTCTGCTGTTTGCTTATGTATTGAAAGTATTGAGAAAATTTATTGTGTATTTATCTTGGTTGTTGAACCTATAAAAGGCGTCAATTTTTTGTGAGATTGAGTGATAGGGATTTCGCTTGAATTGTGTTTCTATCTAAAGCTACGCTGAAAACAAAGGGAGCTGAAGCATTACTTGTCGCCATAAATGGCGACCTACGTAGGGTACAATGCAAGAGCAAAGCTATAAAACCCAGCTTTTTCCGTGTGCTTATATCTGCCGCTTTGTCGAGATCAAAAGGAGTTGAAGCATTATTTTTCGCCATAAATGGCGACCTACGTGGGATAGCGTAAGGTTGCACTGCGAAATGCTGGTTTTGCTTTCTTTGTTTTGACAAGTTGTCTTTAAATCATCTCATTAACCTTGTTGCTGGTACGATGAGTTGTTACTCTCAAGTTCAATAAATAAAATTAAAGGTAACATCATGCAGGAATTTTTAGAAAAGTTTGCAATCACCACCAAAGTGAATGTGGTATGGGGAGAAATGGATGCGTTGGGGCATGTGAATAACGTGTCGTATTTTCGTTATTTTGAAACCGCGCGAATCGATTTTTTGACTCAAACGGGCTTACTTTCTGTATTATCTGAACCTACCCATAGTCCGGTTTTGCGTGATACTTACGCGCAATATAAAAGACCCGTTACGTTTCCAGATACCTTGTATATTGGCTCATATATTACCGATATCAAAGAAGACCGCTTTACCATGCGCTATGAGGCGTTTAGTGAATCACAACAAGCAGTATGCACAACGGGGTATGCGAATGTGGTGATGTTTAATATGAAAACAGGGAAAAAATCGCCAATTCCAGAGAGCATGCTGGCGATATTGAAGCAATACGAGATGGACGATAATCAATAGAAACTCGGAGCTTAGGTGTTTCGTTGCGTTGCTGTTTGAAAAGCGGTTGCGGCATAAAACCGCTGCTACGGGAATATAAGATGGATGATAATCAGTAGAAACTCGGAGTTTAGGTGTTTCGTTGTACCGCTGTTTTAGAGTTGTCTCGGCGTAAAGCCGCTGCTACGACAATATGAGATGGACGATAATCAATAGAAGCGCGAAGTTTGGGGGTTTTGTTGCGTTGCTGTTTTCAAGTTGTCGCGGCATAAAGCCGCTGCTACGGGAATATAAGATGGATGATAATCAGTAGAAGCTTGGAGTTTAGGTGTTTCGTTGCGTTGCTGTTTTAAAGTTGTCGCTGCATAAAGCCGCTGCTACGGTAATACGAGATTGCGTTATGATTTTGATATCAAAAAGTGAGTAAAGCGACCAATGCCAATATTAACTGCGAGGCAGAATATCAAAGCGATAGTGACTGCTATCCAAGCTGAAGAGCAGTTGCTTCGAACGCGTTATCCTATTTTAAATCAGCAAAACGGTATTGCTATGGTTATTTTGCTGTTGTCGTTAAGTGCGCTATTTGGTGTTGCCTCGCTTTACTATTTTGCCGTTATTCCTGCATGGCTGTGTATTATCTTGGCGGCTTTTATCGCCTCTATTTCTCATGAGCTTGAGCACGATTTGATCCACAAGCAGTATTTTAGTGATCGCCCGTTCGTATATCATTTTATGATGTTGACGGTGTGGCTGATGCGGCCAAATACGGTAAATCCTTGGTATCGCAGGCAAATTCATTTACATCACCACAAAGTGTCTGGTACTGAACAAGACATAGAAGAGCGCTTGGTGGGTAATGGTATCCAATCTCCTTGGTTGCGAGCTGTGGTGGTTACAGACGGGTTGTTAGGTTTATTATTGAATGCCAAGCGGTTTAGTCGAGAAATCAAGGGTTTTAAGTTTTTGCAGGTCTTTAATGCTGGTTTTCCGCTTGCTACGGCTTATTTTGCAACTTTATATGGTGTGATTGCTTATTACGTGCTGCAATTTATGCAACCGTTTGAATTACCTAGGTGGGGAGCAGAGTTGCTAGCAGTTGCTGAATTTTTAATGGTGGTATTGATTGTGCCTAATATGATCCGCTCAGCATCTTTAAACCTTGTTACATCTTCAATGCATTATTATGGTGGCGTGAGTAACGTATTAGAGCAGACCCATGTGATCACCAGTCGCTGGTTTTTACCATTTCAGTTATTTTGTTTTGATTTTGGCCGTACGCACACAATTCATCACTTTGTGCCTAATCAACCGTTTTATATTCGACAATTGATAAGTAAAAAAGTACGCCCGGTTATGGCCCAGCATGGCGTGCGTTTTGATGACTTACAAAGCTTAAAAAACGCAAATCACTACCCGGTCAAAGGGCGGGTTAGTCAAAAATAAAAAGATGCTTACAGCAAGAACTTATCCAACCGTGAGGCGGTTATTGATATCACGGCTGGTGAGTATCTGACTAGCATCAAATCCAGTTGAGCGTTTTGCCATACGGTCGTATAACAACACGTTGACTGTCGCGGCTAAGTTCATGCAGCCTGTGGTTGGTACATATACCACGGCATCGGCGGCATCCACGATTTCCTGTGGCAGGCTGCCATCTTCAGGACCAAAAATGTATAACGCATTGTCGGGGTGAACAAACTGAGGCAGTGGGGCTGCGCCCTCTACCAGCTCCACACAGACAAGCGCACGGCCAGCTACTTTTAAACTGATAAAATCATCAACTTGTTTGATGGGAATGTTGTCGGCAACGTTTTTTGTATCCGTATGATACTTTGCAGCCCTTGCATAACGATTGCCACTAAAGTAGATGGCTTGCGCATCATAACAACCTGCGGCCCGTAATACGCCACCCACGTTGGTTGGTGATTTAGGGTTTACCAATCCGATTGCTACAAATGACTCGCTCATACTTTTTAATTCTCACTATACCGGCAGTAGTGCCACCAAAAATTCGACGAGCGATTGTATCATGCGCGTGATTTTGTGCCAGTTGGTATTGTTGGGGGAGAGTAGATGTTGTCGAGCTAAAGCTCGACCTACAGAAGTTGGGCTTAGTAGTCTTCTAACTCATCGTCAGATAAATCGTTTGATTTTCTATAGCCTGGCTTTGCTAAAATCTCAACATAAAAGGAAGTGAGGTTTTCAGTTTGCGTTTTATCAATCAACTTGTTTAGTTGTGATAGGTGCACCGGCTCGGCTTCTGCTTCTGTGTTACCAAACTTACAATCAAAATCCCAATAATCAGCTCCTGCTGGCAAAGTTTTGTTGCGCTCGCGCTTTAGGTATTTTTTAAGCTCATGCTTAACCGCGTCAACGCGTCTTTCAAGTTTGATTTTAGGGTGAATTAGTTCAAATGTCTTTTTCATAGTTGCCTTCAAGCAAGAAATACTCAATCGGCAAAACAGTATGCCTGAGTAGATAATGTGTATTGATTTAAGCGTAAAGCTTACGCGCGAATAAATACAGGAATGTAATAGGATATTTTACGTTATATTTTGTGAACTGGCGAGGGACTTTATGAGTGTCCAAAAGAATAAAAGCTGAGTTGGTTGCGCGAGTTCGCAGCCAACTCATATTACTAACGTAACCATTGATAATGGCGGATTAATTCGCTTTTGGTTGCGTTTGAGTTGTGGGGGCTGCGGCCAATTTACGCTCCAAACGCTCTAGTTTTTCTGCCAGTGCGGTTTGTGTCATCTCTATTTGGGTAAGGCTTGCGCCGATCTCTATCTGTTTAGAGTCTCTGCTTTGCGCTTGAGACTTTAACTGATCAACATCGCCATTAATGGCTGCAATTTGATTTTTTAGCACACTAGCGGCTTGCTGTTGTTCTTCTAATAGCGATAGTTTTAAAGCAAGCTCCGTTTGACTCTGCGATAGCGTTTCTACTTTGGTAGTCGTACTGGTCTGGTTTTTAGCGTTATTACTTGCTTGCTCTTCGAGCTTTTTGATGTCTGATTGGTTTCTTCGCCACGCTGACGCCCATAGTTTATCCATCTGTGACCAAAGCTCGTCTGTGCGCTCGGTTAGTGTGTTCAATTTTGCTTGCATTGCACCCGCGGACAAGTCCATCTCTTCATCTGTGGCGGTGAGGGTATGCTCAAGCTCGGCAATGCGCTTTGTTGATTCGAGTAATTGTGCCTGAGTTGTTAAGTTTTGTTGGTAGAGCGCAAACGCCGCAGCAGCCAACGCAATAATCGAGATTGCACCCAACCAATTCATCATCCCCATCCCTTTGGCGGGCTGGCTTGTTTGTTTGGTACTTTCTTTTGGTGCTGAGGTTTTACGGCTCGCTTGAGTGGTGGAGTTTTTATAGGCTTCAACCTGATCTAAATCTGGCGTAATACTGGGAAGCTCAGGTTCAATTCTCTTATCCAACGTACTTTCCTCTTTTTTGAGATTTATAAGGAGCCTTAGCAGCTTACTTGAAAATAACGCAATATGGAATCGGCTGGGTTAAGTGAGTCGATGGAGAAAGGGGAGAGCTTTGCCTATTTAACCTGAGCTGCGGAAAATTAATGCCTTTCTAGCAGCCTGTTTTAGCGCTAACTGCGTTGAATTCACTTCCAATAGCCAGCTATTGGTGCGTAAATTCGCCTTGCCTACAGGATGTAGGTACCTTAGCGAGAGCAGGACGCGGAAGCGGTGTTTTCCCTAAAACTCTCTGGCTAGAAAAGTAAAAAACTAAGTTGTTCTTTAGAAACAATGAGTTGGAACATTCCTTATCCAAACCTCAGGTTATTTAGAAAAGCCAAAGGTGCTTTCTGATCTTGTAGCTAGTTTGAACTTACCGTTACTGTGATGACATCTGAGTAAGTACCTGCGGCATTTAGGCCGTTGGAAAGCGGGGTGATATTCAACGGCGTTGCTTTGGTTTCACCACTACTACCGGTACCTGCAGCTGTTGCATTGGTGTGCTGATATACACCATTTTGCAGATCTATCCCTTCGCTATCACCAATATTTAGGGTGTAAGCCAGTTTGCTGCCTTGACCGTTATCGGAAACTAAAAATCCGCCATTGGCAGAGCTATAAGAAGTGGTTGCGTTTTCGCCGGTATTGCACCAAACCTCTAATACGCCAATCTGCTGGGTTGTTTGGGATGCGTCTAGGTTTAGTCCCGTGGTGTTGTTTTCAGTACTAATTGTTTTGCAAGCGGGGTCTATAGTGCCTTCAAAGGAGAATTTACTTTCAGAAGCCGTTGTATCAATAACTGCAGCATGCACAAACATAGATGCGCTTACTAAAACTGCAAAGAGTAATTTTTGTATGGTGTTCATGGCTTCTTCCCCCTCAAATAAAGTACAGCAGTTATGTCTCAATTTGCAAGTGAAATGCCACGGGCTACGGGATATTTTATCTGTAGATTTGGGGAGAGTAGAACATTATCTTAGCGCTATAAATTAATTGCCGGGATGTATAATTACTAGCCCGGCCATTTACTTTATTTGGGGGAGGGCAACGAGTGCTTTTGTCAAACGCTCACTGCCTCATTATTTTGTTAGTTAGGGCTAACCGTTACAGTGATGGTATCAGAGTATGTACCCGCATCGTTTAAGCCATTTGACTGTGGTGTGATCTTTAACGTAGTTGCTTGCGTGTCACCTGCGCTGCCTGTGCCTGCCAGTGTAGTTAGGTGCTTATAAGTACCGTTTTGTAAGTCAACACCTGAAGTGCTGCCGATATCTAGCGTGTAAGCAATTTTGCTGTTTTTGCCGTTACCAGCAACTAAGAAGCCGCCGTTAGCTGAGCTATATTCAGTTATTGCATTTTCACCTGTGTTACACCACACGTCTAGCGTACCAATTTCTTGAGTTTCTTGAGTAGAATCTAGATTTAAGTTAGTTACGCTGTTTGAGCCACTATCAGTTTTACACATGGCTTCAATAGTACCTTCAAAGGTGAAACTTGCTTCATTTCCTGTTGTTTCTACTACAGCAGCTGCCGCAGTCATTGACGTGATTGCTGAGGCAACAAATAGTGATTTAAGTAATGTGTTCATGGCGCATCCCCTTGAATAAAGTACTGCTTTATAATTTGTGTTAGGTTGAATACCTAGTTATTTCAAATTAAAAGCAATTGGTGTGCCAATGTTTTTAATGTTTGTTTTCTTTTTATTGTTTTGTTTTTTTATTATTATAATTCAATTTGTTATCTTGGGTAGACAGTGAGTGATAAATTGTCGCGATAGTAGCCTGCGGGCATAAGCTCGGTATTACCTAGCTGAAATTCAAAGCCAAACCACGAATCTCTGACGCCGGGATAGAAATTATAGCTTCGCGTTAAACGTTCTGATGACGATATTTTGACGTTATCGAAACTAATTGCGTAATCAATAAGGGCTCGTTTGTTGGTTTCATGACGCAAGCCGTTATATTCAGAGTCTAGGACGATATCGTATGAGCTATTACTCAATATTTTTATACCCCAGTAAAAGCGCATATTCGTTTTTAGTTCGCCTAAGTCTATGAGGTAGTGACCATCATCGCCCGACACTTTACCTTTGCTTGAGTTATCGAGCGAGATGGCGATTTGTGGCTCGGCATAATAGGTCATCTCCAGATATTGCTCTGCGATGACCTTGTTGCGCCTTACAATAGACACTTTTACCGCACCATAGTAATAACCTGCAGGGAACAAACTATAGTGCCTTAAGCGCATCCACATTTGTGTAGAGCGGCTAGTTAAGGTTGCTTTGGCGATACCGTTTTTAACGTTAATACGTTTGTATTGAGAGTCCAGCAGTCTAGCGTATTTATCTTTAGTCGGGCCTGAGAAGACAAACGAATAATAATATGTATCTTCAACCCAGATTTCATCGGCACAATCTAGTAGCGAATCCGAAACCTGTATTTTTAGCGGTAAATATACGGTTACTTGATTGCCATACTCTTCTTTTATCTCGGCTGAGTTAGAGGTCGCCAAAAAATTGCCATCACATTTGTTGCGCTTGGCCAATGCAACAGGCGAGATCAAATAGCTGAGTGCAAGCAGCAAAAATAGTGCGAACTTCATTTGTTTGGATCTCCCTGCAATTGTGCTTGCTCAAGCGTGATGGTGCCAATTTTGATAAATCGTTTTTCGCCATCATTCACGGTAAATTGTCCGACGATGTTGTTAATTTCGATTAGGTAGCTACCTGTACTGATACCTTCTACAACAAATCGACCCACTCGGTTGGTAAAAAAGGTGCGATTGATTGGAGCGTTGTCACTGTCGCCGGCATTAGATTGCCTTATTACTTGTCCTCTTCCCAGTGCAATAGGTGTGCCTTGTTCGTCGACTACTGTACCTATCACGGTATAAGACAGGTCCGAACCTACTTGAATATGGTGCCCTGTATTGGCGCCACCGACTAATTTATAAGTGCCGGGACCCCAATCATAACCCAGAGGAGCGTTGGGTACATCAATATTAAATTGATAGTTGGTGTAGCCAGTGCCCAAGTCAATTAATGCGCCAATGTGTTGCGTTGGTTGGTTTTGTGCACGGCCAAAGCGGTCGACGTTAACTAATACGTCGTTATTTTTTAATGTTTTATGCTTAGTAACTACAGCAAAAGGAGTGGTAGTAGTGGCGCCCATACCAAAGTGACCATCAGCAAAACCTATACTTGACGATAAGTTAACACTGGCGGAGCTGTCACTCGTAAATTGCGAGCGAGTGTAATTACTTGCGGTCATATCAGCTCTAAAAAATGCGTTAGTATGGCTGGCTTTTAGCTGTTCTTGCCTATACCCACTGCCTTTTTCCGCCCGTAATTCATAGCCATAGTCATTGACGTAGTTATTGTTTGTTTTGGCATAGCTTACGCTGGCGACTTTACTACGGTTGTTATATTGAGCTCTCGTGCGGACGTTGTCTTGGCGGTTGTAATGGTTCCACGTAAAGTTAAGCACGAATTGATTTTCGGAGACGACACGAGGATCGTCACTGACATTATGGTTATATCCAACTCTTACCCTGGCCCCTTCGTAGCGAAAATTAAGCTCAGCAGAAAGGTTTTTAGTGACCAAATCTTCATTATTTACTTGCCGCGTTGCGTTGAGCGTAAAGTCTATGTGGTCGTTGATAATATAGCTGTAGTCAGCAAAAGCTCTCTTGATATTGCTGAGCGTGACTTCTTCAAGCCAAGGCGAGTTGCTAAAGTCTTCCATGATTTCATAACCCAAACGTAAGTTGGGCGAGCCATAATTACCATGACCAAAAATACTATGCTCTGTTTCTATTGAGAAAGCATTGCCGGAAATATCAGACGTTTTACTTTGCGAGTAACGCAGCGATACATTACCCAAAGGGCTACTGAATGTGGTGATTGAGCCAAATACTTGCCCTTGTGGATGAGCCGCGCCATTAACTCCAAGTGAGAGTTTGTCGGTAACGCCATATTCGTAACTGCCAGAGAGCAGCGCGTCGTCGTCATAATGATAACGACCATCATCTACTACCGATAAAAAACCAACTGCTAGCGAGTAGTCACTCACACCTTGAGCTAATAGCCGAGAGTTATAGTGGCTAGTAAAATGGAAGTGCTGGGTTTCACCGTTGGCATATGTCGCAACAACGTGAATATTATTTATGCCTGAAGTCAGCGGTAAGTCATTGAGGTCATAGCGCCCCGCTTTGAGGCGTACTCTAGAAATCAAAAACTCATTAATAAATATCTCAAGTGTTGCAGGGCGGGGTAACATAAACTGTTGGCTGTTACCTGGGGTGATCTTACGTTGGGGTTGCAGCTTTGAATAGGCGCTTGCGACTTTGAAGCCTGCAAGTGGAGCACCCGATAAATGGCCATTGTTACTGCTTTGGGTATCGCCTAATGTGAATCGTCTCGGTTTTTCGGGCTGATCGTAAAATACAGCCGTATCACCACGGTAGACGTGACTTTGCTCGGTGCTGCCGCTTTCCCAAAAAACCGAACTGTGCATATTTATGCCGTTGCTACCGCCAACATTGGCATTTATAAGCCATTCGAATTGTGAGTGGTAGCTTTGATTATTGTCACTACGCTCATGGTTTAAGTTGAGATTATTCAGTAAAGCCCAACGCGCTTCTTGTGTTGGTTGTTCAAAGTATTTCTTTCTGCCATAAGAAAGCGTGTCTGTAGCCATGGCCGCTTCTGCTAGCGACATGTCTATAGTGAGATCTTGTGCCTTGAGATCAAGCGTAATTCCCTTTGCTTGTAACATATCTAGGGTGACCTCGTGCTCCTCAAGACTTGAGAGCCAATCGAGTACGTCTTTACTTAATACGGATTGTAGGTTTTCCTTCAGCTGCATGGCTGAAACCGATTTTAAATCGTATCCATCTACAGAGGCAGAAACTTGCCCCACCTCGGCATTATTCAGCCGAACGGGAAAATCCATTGAATAAACCGCCGCCCATGCGGGGGCTGTCCACATCAGATAAAGTGGAGTAAACCAAAATTGTTTTAAACGAGGCAAGCGCAGGCTTGAGCGCACTGTTAACATCTAGCTATTTTTTACTTAGAAGCCAGTAGATTGATAAGCTCTACTGTTTTACTCGGCTTGTCATTGAGCAATGGCTGTAAATTTATCACCATAGTGTGATTTGGCATTATAAAACGGCCCGCAGTAACTGACTGAAACTTCACCCAATCTATGACAGTTGCGCCATCGTGGAAACGGTATTCAAACTGCGATAAGTCCAGTACTCGGTCACCTTGGTTACTTAGGGTGAGTGTACAGTCGGTCAGCTCTTCACATTGCAGCGCGCTATTTATTTGCGATTGAACACCATCCGGACTAACAAACACTAAAGTGGCAAAGTTAAATACCATTTTAACGCCAGATGCTTCATCTTCTCCGGGAAGTGGCAGCTGTTTGAAGACAATGCGATAAGACTGTGTTTGTTTGAGTTCGGGCGAGCCTAGGTATTTTGCTCTGAATACTTGATAGCTTTTTGCCGGTACTTCCACTTGTGGAGGGAGCACAATAAAGTCTTCTTCGGCGCTGATCAGCACTTCTTTTTGGTGCTCGTCAAAAGTACGTTTAAGTACCTCTATCTCGATGGGTAAAGGATTGTCACTGGGGTTTTGGAGGCGGTAGGTCACGAGTGACTTTTTACCATGTGACGAGAGGTCGACAATCATAGGTTGTACTTGGTAAGCCAAAGCCGGAGCTGCTAAACAAAACAGCAATAACAACAATATACGCATTCAAACTCCAACACTGAGAAGACCAAAATTTCCGCTATACGATACCCAGACTATTTGGTATTACAAGGGTAACATATACGCTTTTTTTAATAATAACCAAATAGTATGGTTGAAATTAGAAGAGTGACAGTTTTTCACAAACCCGAATAAATCTACATTGCTTCAGTCTTCAGGACCAAGCAAAGTAAAGGTTAAATGTTTACGCATATCTTTTAAAATCACCCCTTTTTTCAGCATGGCGGCGCTTAAACGCTTTTGCCATTTAAGAAGGTCCGGCCTTGCGGCTTCCAATGCTTGTTCGTTCTCAAATTGGAAAAAGAGTATTAATGAACCGGGGAACAAGTGATATTCCACATCAAACCAACATTGCACCATGCCGGGAATTTCTGCACGAGCTTGTTCTTCGAGTTTATCTGCAATGGTGAGTACCAAAGCTTGCTGTTTTTCTTGTACTTTTGAGAGCTTTTTCATAATGCTATGGATGTAAGAGGCCAAAAGCCTAATTATACTCAAGCTTATGGGCTATCAACAACTCGAACTTACTTTGCCCTCTATTTTTGTAAAAACACATCGTTCTTATTTAACTAATCTAAATGAAGTGGTGTCATTAGAAAGTGATAATAATCAAAGCAACTTGAAATTAACCAATGGAGCAAGTGTTCCCGTCAGTCGTCGGCTTGTCCCGTCGGTTAGGGCGACGCTTAAAGCATCTAATAACTTCAGTTAAACCTTGAATATTGTAATTAGACCACGTATCACAAAGGACATTACAGTTTTTGATTTAAGTTTCTCATATGACATTTTCTGTTCACAAATATATCTTTGTGCCTCTAAAGTTGACTGGTTAGATCTAAATCTAATTTTATTTATATAAATGTAAAAAAATAGTGAATTTGTATCGCGGCTTTAGTAGTGTATTTAGTAAATAAGCGCAGCCTTACTAGCTAAGATGCTAAAGTTTCGTTGTGTAATGAAGAACCAAGGAAAACAAAAACTAAGGAAACGCATGAAATTATCGAGTGTACTTTCACTGGTCAATCAAGTGGAGAAGTCAAAATTTATAAATGCTATAGATAGGATTTGTCTAGAAGCTGTAAAGCACGACAACAAAATAGCAACTCAGTTAAATAAACTTGATGGTCAAATTAAAAATGCAACAAGTAATGATATTACTCAGCTATTTAAAATTGTATTACCTCACTTTGAAAAGTCGGTAAAAGAACAATTAGCGATGTTGGGAGCTCAAGCTACTCTTTTGACAAATATTCTAAGTAGAGATGGAAACTGCATTGCTAGGGTTAATTGGATTGAGTCTTTATATACAAAAGAATGGGAACTCATTGACTCCAAAGCTAACGAATTACGCTCTGAAATTGCAAGTATCAGTGATGATGACATATTCTCCGAGGGAAAACGGTTAGGAATCTATCATGCTTGCCTAAAAGAAGCATATTCGAATGATGAAAGAAATAATAGAGAAGCGAAAATCACGGATGATGAACGTGGTATTCTTAATGTATTAGCTAAGCACCTTGATGTTACCTCAGATAATCAAGCTGGAATCGAGCATTTGATTGATCAAATCCCCAAGAATGGTGTGCAAGATGCAATTAATGATTTACGAGAAATTGGACTGGTTTTTGTAAGTAGAAAAAGGCAAACCGTATACGTTCCTGATGAAATTGTAAGCTTGTTTCACCGGCTACAAGGAAAGGAACTTGCCGACAAGCATCTGCTAAGAATTCTTAGAACCTTTACTGATGCGGAGCTCTCAAACGTACTTAAAAACCACAGAAAGAAAATTCGTGGTGTTGAGAGAAAAGATAAGATCGTAAATATAATCAAGTTGGGGCTGTCGGTCACTCAAATCCTAAAAGTGGACATGTTTAGCGAGGGTACGCCAGTCAACGATTGTAAAGATCGCTTAAAAACATTGATACAAGATCTAGATCTAGAATTGGATAAATTTGGTTCAACGATAGAAGAACGTATAGATCTAATCTTAAATGCTTTAAATCAAAGCTCGGAGCGAGAGTTTAATGCTTTAAGTGCTACAGGATTTAAAGAGCTATTTTCGACGCTGCAAAATCACTTCCCTTCATTAGCTACAATATTGAAACAAGAATTCGAGCTTGAAGAACAAGAGGAGCTAGATGTCGAGAAATTGCGGGCGCTGAGTATTACACCATATGATATTTTATATATGTTGACCAATGATGAAGTGAAAAGTGTTGTTGAAAGTATGGGGATTAAAAAGCGAGGAAACTTAAGGCTAAATATCCTTAGCAGCTTTGCTGATGCAACAGACAAACTGATTGATAATTATGGTGCTCTAGCGAGACGAGATTTGACTAAATTGAAAAGTGAAAATATAGAAGTAGCTGAAGCCGAATTAGGAGTTAAATTCGAAGAAGTAACTAAGGCAATATTTGAACAATTAGGTCTTGAAGTAGATGAAGATTTGAGACGTTCGATCAACACCTCGAAAGATAAGGCTGATATTCTCATTTCATTGAGTGAGGATGATGTAATTGTAGGCGAAGCGAAGACATGTAAAAACGGAGATTTTGCAAAGTACTCGACGACCTCAAGACAAGTAAAGTCATATGTAGGAAGATGTGAAGGTGCTGGTAAAAGAGTTGCTCAAGTTTTAATCGTCGCTCCCTCGTTTTCTGATGACTTTGTTGAGAGTGCGGAAATGGATACTGAAGTAAATATCTCTTTGCTGGAGGCTGATGGACTTAAGCGAATTCTGGATGCCTATAGAGCACGGAGAAAACCTAAGTTTTCAGCAAAATTGTTTACTAAAGGTGGCTTGTTGAAAGCCGATTTAATAGCTAAGAACATTTAAGTGTCAAAAGTCAATGAAGTCAGAAAGTAGCTTCTGACCTTTGTGATTTCATTGATCACTCAACATTAGTATCTCATCCACCAGCTGAGATACCTACTCGACCAAAGTGGTTAAACACTTTATTATCATGGCAGTATAAATTTCATGCAAGGAGCATAGTCTGTTATGACCAAGGAAAAATCGTTATCACTCTCTACAAAGCTGAAGTTTTTGCTTGCTGCAATTGGCAAGCATTTGGATTTTATCTCCGTTGGTATTCCGTTTTATGTTGCTGGTGGATTACTCATTTATATTGGGGTAACTGAGCAATACGGCGCAGGTGTTGGAGCTGCTATTTTAGGTGCCTTGTTTATTTCGATAGTTGTGATGTTTTACGCTTCAACCAATTGGCGCTGAAAATACCCTTTTAGAAAATCGAGCAGTAATCGCACTTTTTTAGAGTTGGCATTGCCTTCTGGGAAAACGCCATAAACATGTATGTCTGGCAGCGTGTAATCTTCTAATACAGGCACTAAAGTACCGGCTTGTATTTTTGGTAACGCATCGTAAGTCGGAATTCGTCCAAGACCGTGACCTCCCTCAACAAAAGCGGTGCGTGCCGCTGCATTGTTGGTGCTTATATCGCCTTTCATCGTGATGCTATAGGCCCGAGCCCCTTTACTCAATGTGAGTGCGCCCGATGTCAGCTTGTAAATCACCCATTGATGCTGATAGAGATCGGTGGGGTGTTTGGGGACGCCGTACTTTTGCAAATAGTCGGGCGATGCGCACAGGCAGGTCTTTAGCACCGAAAGTTTACTGGCTTGCAAACCTGAATCGGGAAGTGGTGCGCCTCGAATAGCCAGATCAATCCCTTCTTTGATGATATTGACGACTTCATCTGTGAGCATGATATCGAGCTGAATTTTTGGATACATAGCTCTAAATTCAATGAGTGCAGGCACTATGGTTTGCAGGCCAACATTCACAGGACAGGTAAGCTTTATTAGGCCGATAGGCTCTTTCTTTAAATTCTCAATTTGCTGGTTTGCGGCAAAAGCTTGCTCTGCAATCACACGGCAGCGCTGATAGTATTCGCGGCCTGCCTCTGTAAGTGAAATGGTGCGAGTCGAGCGGTTGAGCAATTTTATGCCTAACTGTGACTCCAGTTTTTTGACATGATAACTCACCACTGCACGAGACAAGTTTAAATGCCTAGCGGCGCCGCTTAAGGTGCCTTGCTCAATAACTTGGGCAAAAACGACCATGCTTTTAAGTTGCTCAAACGAAATGTCCACCCATTACTCCACTGGTTGAGATGAATTGATTGTATCAATTGTTTGAACAAAGAGTTAGCTTTTGTCTGCATTGTTTAACTTGTCTTGAGTTCATACATTTATATTTATCCGCAGGCTAAATAGCCTGAAGTTTCAAGAAAGAATGAGAGGTAACTTTGATGACGGCAAAGAAAATTCTAATGGTGCTAACGTCACATGCAGAACTTGGCAATACAGGTGAGAAAACAGGATTTTGGATTGAAGAGTTTGCCGCACCTTACTATGCCTTTGTGGATGCAGGGGTAGAAGTAACGCTTGCTTCACCAAAAGGTGGTCAGCCGCCAATTGACCCAAAAAGCGAACAGCCTGATTTCCAAACCGACAGTACGAAACGCTATTTTGATGATCAAAAAACACAGGAACTGGTGGCAAATACGCTGCAACTAGCTGAGGTGAGCGCGGCAGATTTTGACGCTGTGTTTTATCCTGGCGGTCACGGACCATTATGGGATTTAGCAACAGATACCAACTCAATCCAATTGATAAGCGCCTTTTTAGCAGCAGATAAACCAGTTGGTGCGGTGTGTCACGCTTCGGCGGTGCTAATGGATGTAAAAACCACGTCGGGTGAGTATCTGGTAAAAGGTAAAGTGGTGTCTGGTTTTACGAATAGTGAAGAGGCGGCAGTTGGGCTGACTGATGTTGTACCGTTTTTATTAGAAGATGAGCTAGTTAAACGAGGCGCTGATTTCCAGAAAGTCGATGATTGGAATGTGTTTGCTGTTAGAGATGGCTTACTGTTTACAGGACAAAATCCAGCAAGCTCTGAACTTGTCGCTGAGAAAATGCTGACGTACCTAAACCAGCTGTAACCTGCTTATTAAAAGGAATAAATCATGAGTAACGCAATAAACCAAACTCAAAACGCACAAACGAATCGTCGCATTACCTTAGCGTCACGCCCACATGGTGCACCAACGCAAGAAAATTTCAATTATGAAGAAGCACAGATCCCAACGCCGAAAGAGGGGGAAGTGCTCCTTCGTACCGTCTTTTTGTCGTTAGATCCATACATGCGTGGCCGTATGAGCGATGCAAAATCTTACGCTGAGCCGGTTGCTATCGGTGAAGCGATGGTAGGTGGCACAGTATCCCGAGTTGAAGCGTCAAATAACCCTAAATTCGCCAAAGGTGACTGGGTACTCGCGATGAGCGGTTGGCAAGACTACAGCGTTTCGGATGGCACTGGCTTACTTAAATTAGACAGCAATTTACCCAACCCATCATATAGCTTGGGCGTGTTAGGGATGCCAGGCCTTACCGCCTACATGGGACTGATGGATATCGGTCAGCCAAAAGCTGGAGAAACTGTAGTGGTTGCCGCAGCAACTGGTGCAGTAGGTAGCCTTGTTGGACAAATAGCAAAACTGCAAGGCTGTAGAGTAATAGGCATTGCTGGTGGCGCCGAAAAATGCAGTTACGCTACCGAGGCACTTGGTTTTGATGCCTGCCTTGATCACCGCAAGGATGATCTCGCTGAACAATTAGCGCAGGCATGTCCATCAGGAATTGACGTCTATTTTGAAAATGTGGGTGGCAAGGTGTTCGATGCAGTTATGCCATTGCTTAACTCAAGTGCCCGGGTTCCACTTTGTGGGTTGATCTCTCAGTATAATGCCACTGAGTTGCCATCGGGGCCTGATCGTATGTCGATGCTGATGGCGACGCTGCTGATTAAGCGAGTGAAAATGCAAGGCTTTATTGTATTCGACGACTATGGACATAGATACAACGAGTTCAGCGAAGCGATGCTGCCATGGTTAAACGCGGGCAAGATTAAGTACAAAGAGCACTTGGTCGAGGGGATGGATAATACAGTCGAGGCATTTATTGGCTTATTGGAAGGTAAAAACTTCGGCAAACTTGTCGTGCGCTTAGGTCCAGACGAACTCGTATAATTAGATTTATCAGGAAAAATTAGATGTTAACTGTTCACCACTTAAACGAGTCACGCTCGACAAGAGTACTTTGGCTTTTACATGAACTAGACATGCCTTATGACCTTGTGGAGCACGAGCGAAACTCTGAAACGCGCCTTGCGCCTGAAAGTCTTAAACAGGTGCATCCGCTTGGAAAAGCCCCCGTGTTGGTCGATGACAGCCTAGTCTTATGTGAGTCTGGAGCCATCATGGAATATCTGCTCGATAAGGCAGAAGACAGCCGTTTGCGACCAGATGCGGGGACACCTGAATACTATCAATATCAAGAATGGTTGCACTTTGCTGAGGGGTCATTGGCACTGCCGGTGATCGCATCTTTGATGATGAAGATGGAGCAGCGTACAGGCGATAAACCAATGGATGGTTACATTGCTAAAGAAGTCAATGTCGACTTTTCTTACATAGATGCCACACTTGCTAAGCAAAGCTATTTCGCAGGCAACGACTTTACCGCTGCCGATATAATGATGACAGTGATGCTAGAAATTGCAGATAAAGTCGGTTTGCTCACAACGCGTGGCAATATCAAAGCTTATCTTGAAAAAGTGCAAGCTCGCGCCGCATATCAAGCTGCACGAAGTCACGGTTAGCCGCTTTAAAAGCCAGAGCTTTGCTCTGGCTTTTGCGAAAGTAACTTTTGCACACGACTTCTCCTACTTAAGAGCGCTCCGTCAACATGCCTGCTTTTTCATTTTTTTGCCGTTTAATAAGGTGCCAGTCACCGAATTTCGAATCAATTCATAGCAGTGCCCTTCATTTGGTAAATCTTCTAAAGGAGAAGTTAAATAAGATGTTAATACTACCGTTTTCTATCTCTGCACTGGTTAAGTCGAATTAAACTCGGTGTTTACGAGAACATTTAATAACAAACTAAGCAGGTTTAACACTGTATTTTCTTCTTGGTTGGACTCAAAATAGAGACTTTACTCAGCTGGAAAAGGAGCCAGAATGAAAGCAAAATTGATAGTTGCAAGCGCAGTATTAGCGGTAGGGTTAGTGGGGTGTAATAGCGACAGTAGTGGTCCTGATGATGGTCAATGTGGTGGTGTTGGCAACTCAAGGTTTGATATAACCGGCTTTAACCTCGGTGAATTTAGTGCTGATCAGGTAGATGAGTGGGTTAACACTGAATATGATGGCGTTGAACCTATTTCGTATCAAACACTCGTATTTCAGCTTAAAGCTGATACGCAGTCTGTAGCGCAGTTAAGCGCACCGAGCTTTAAGTTTTCTTTAATTAGCACCGCTTATGCCTGTTCACCTGTTCCACCGTATACCAATGAAAAAATCACGGATATAAATATTACCTCTAGCGCTGCGTTTAGTGACGAGTTACCTGCAGGTTCAAGCTTAAATGAGGTGTTCGACATCGTCTATATCGGTTCCGATTACTCTAATCAGGTTGATTATCGTAGGCTGGATAATGGTGAAAATGACTACTTTTCAATATCTGAATTTTTAGATATGGAAGATAAAAAAGCGAGCGAATTTATCCAGTTTGCACTGAACAGTGAGCCCACTTACAAACAGAACCATGTATTTTATATTGAAATTTCACTGGATACCGGCGAGCAATTTTCGCTTGAATCTCAAGAGCTCAATTTTACCGAGTAATACTAAAAGTATCGCACCACAGCGCTAAGCTGTGGTGCTGTGTTCACTGCTTTGAATGCTTGATTGAGGTAGCTCTAGCTGCGCTTCAATGGCATGGATCAGCAACATCGCTTTATGCCACTGCTGTGAAAGTTGCCACATTTCCGCTAGTGTATTGATATTGCTTACCATCTTATCTATCGCCAGTGACGCGTGAGTACCTGCTAGAATTAAGTCGTCTTTCACATCGTCATGTAAACGTTGTAATGCCTCTTGCGCCAGCAACAGCTCAGTAGGTGTTACGTTTTGCCCGTGTAAGCTGGTTTTCATGAAGTGGCTAAGTTGGGCTTGGTATTCATTCAGTTGTGCATGCAAGTCATGATGCTCTGCGAGTTGCTTATATGGAGCGTGTTCCGTTAATTGTTCTACACAGTGACTACAAGTAAACAAATACTGCTCAATACGCATGAGTTTAGCGAGTAGTGAGGTGGTCTGTGATGATAATGCTGATTGCTCTACCGATACAATAAAAAGGCTAATTTGCTGACACAGAGATTGAACTGCATGGAGTGCCTGTTCAACTGCGAGCTTATCGGTCGGGAGTAGGCATTTATCAAATTGGGCCAACACCTTATCTGCAACGAGTTTGGACTCAAGCAATAACGCATTGATTGCAAGCTCTGGCGTTTGGGCGATGGTATTATCTAAAAAGCGTGGCCTCGAAGCCGTCTCCTCGGCACTGCAAAAACGTTTCATTAAAAAGCCAGCAAGCCTGTCATTGAGTGGAAAGATGAGTAGCACGCCCAAAATATTAAACAAAGTATGAAAAAGTGCCAATGACAACGCAGGATCAGCAGTGACGCCGAAAAGCGCGGTAAAATGGTTGATGAGATAAAACAACACAGGTAACACCGCAAAAGCGACCATCGCGGTGAATACATTAAATATGACCTGAGCCGCCGCGACGCGTTTGGCATTAGCTGTTGCGCCAATGGATGCCAGCATAGATGTTGACGTGGTGCCGACGTTTGCGCCGATGACCATCGCGCCTGCGGCATATAATCCAATCATGCCACTAGCAGCGGCGGTAATGGTCAAGGCGATGGAAGCACTGGAGGACTGAGTGAGAGTTGTCATCACCATTCCCACCAGCAAAAAGGTCAACATGCCGCTTATTCCCTCTGCGGTAAATTGGCTTAAGTCAAAAGCAGCGACAATATGCTCAAATGCACCTTTGAGAATATCAATACCGATAAAAAATAGCCCAAAACCAACCAAAGCCATGCCTGCCGATGCCAGTCGTGAGCGAGGTAGTAGCAACTTCATCAAGGCACCAATGCCTATCAAGGGAAGTGCGATAGCTTGGATATTAAATTTAAATCCAACCGCTGCCACTAACCAGCCAGTGATGGTGGTGCCAACATTGGCGCCATAGACAATACCAAGCGCCTGATGCATGGTAATAAGACCTGCATTTACAAAGCCCAAAGAGGCCACGGTAACCGCGCTGGACGACTGCACTAAGGCTGTCATGCAAAAGCCAGAAGCAATACCGCGCTGAGGGGTTTTGGTCCACACTCCAAGCACTCGGCGCAGTGAAGAGCCGGCCGCTAGTTTCAGGCCGTCTGTCATCATGCTTATCGCAACTAAAAATATTCCCAAACCGCCGAGCAGCGTTCCTGCAAGTTGAAGTGTTTCCATATCCCTTCCGCGTATTACATTTTTACTCTGTTTGCTTGTTGCACAATATCACTTTTGTTGTGCTTTGCTTTGTTTAACGTCAACTTTTACCGTAGAACTCAAACTCTGCAGAAATTGCATCGGCGTTACGCCATTCCACGACTTAAACGCACGTATAAAGCTACGCTCATCTGAAAACTGTAGCGTATGCGCCACCTCATACAAACTGCTGCCTTGAGTCAGTCGCAGTTTGGCCTGCTTGTTCTGTACGTTATTTTTGAGTTGCCTAAAACTGGTTTGATACTCAGCGAGCCTTCGTCTTAATGTTGCCGGACTGATATTGAGCTTGTCAGCCATTTGTTCTTGGCACAGTGTTCCCGCGTTAAGCTCACTATAGACTTTATCGAGCAAGTTAGCATGGTCGTTAATCGACTGCTGGTGATGGAGTGTACTTGCGAGCGAATGATAAATGGTATTGAGCGTTAAGTGCTCTAGCTTCGCCAAATCTAATGATTGATTCGTTTCTTGATATTGATAGGTGAGTAAGTAGCGATTGCTTAAGGGTTTAATGGGAATGTGGGTGATAACCGAGTTTAGCAGCGAGTTTGAGTCACTTTTGGTCTGCACTTGTGTGAGTTGAACTTGGGTGGTTTCGGCGCACACATATTTTACGAGGCCATGGATCAATATCAGCATGCTATCTAACATACAACGAGAAAATTGCGCGTCAGCGGCCGTGGCGTAGTCAAAGGCTGCATCATCAATTATGTAACTCACTTGAGAGTGTGATACTTCGCAGAAATTGTAAGTTCCCGCGTGGATAAAGTTATAGCCACGGGCAAGCTCTTGTAAGAGCTGAGTAATGGTGCGGCAATGGCGCAGGCTATTGAATACAAATTCGTTGGTGCCAGGCAGAAGCTTTTTGCGGTTGAGGTTTAGACTTTCGTCATTGAGCTCGACAGCACAGTGTTCCATCACGCGCATAAACTCAATGGCATCTAGGGCATCAATGGCTTTATTGATAGCCAAATACTGCGCGACCGCAGCAAATTCCAGCTTTGCTGCGGTGAGTGTGTGCTGCATCAATTGCACGTAGCAAGGTGCAATAGCGGTGTTTGACATAAATACGTAAGCTCATCCTGTCACTCTCAACAATTCAGTTAATCAACATCAACCCTAGATAGCAATAGTTTTGCGTTGCAACTTTAGTGCAGTATTTTGTCACCACCCGCGGAGGGGCAGCTAGGGTGCACTTAACCAATTTTTGATTTGGTTGATTGCACTGGGTTCCCAGCCAAGCTCTAGATGGTTGGTGGCCACAACCGCCGAGCCCGCCAAGTTACTTATTCCTGTGCTGTCGATGCAGCTGCTGATAAATACAACGCCATCGGAAGGGCCGGTATGTTCATTGTGAATAAATGCCATATCGGCCTGATCGCCACAAAGATTATAAACTTGGACGCTGCTGTCGGTGCCAGCGCTACGAACTTGGTCTACCAGTGAGTTGACCGTAAACGTTGCAATACCTCGGCCTTTGCTCACAAACCCTAAGCCACCGTAGTAAGTGGTATACCAATCTTGCTCTGTGGTGGGCAGTGCATATTTATCATCTAGTGCTTTTAGCATCTGCGCGGAGCCGGGAAAGTAAGGCGAGTCGTAAACCCACTTGGAACTTGAATACCATAAGCCAAAACATAATATTTGATCATGCGCAGTAGGCCCATTTATGCTGCCGCCACATTGCGAATAAGCACCATAGGTATGATTAACGCCGTGACGAAATGACCAATCAATGCCATTGTTGGGGGCGCCGAGCATCACCAGTTTGCGTACATCACTGTTAAATTTAGTGCTCCAAGCATTGGTCAAAGAAGAAATATACATGCGGGCATTAAACGCGCTTTTTGACCAAGTGACTAAATCGACTTGCGTTGCCCCCGTCTTATTTTTAACCTGAGCGATGGCATTGGCTATCTGCTCCGCCCAGGTAAAGCCATCGCCATTTTTATGCGCCAGATTTAAGGCAAAAACCTTGTAATCATCATTGGCAAGCGCTTGCATTAAGCCTTGCGAAGGGCAGTTTTGTCGACCACAACCGTAACTACCGGCCTCGTTTGGATTTGCCCAAGCCAAATCGGCATCTTGATTGGCACCGTGGATCAGCAACACCGGTGTTTGGCGGCTGTTTCTATCCCAACCCGGCGCATGATAAAGCAGAAACTGCGTAGAGCTTGGTTGGTTAGATGCAAAGAAAGTAGCACGCTGACCTGATTGATCGCCACGGCCGTCAACAGGAAAACTTTCATTGCCGATATGCCCTGAGCTATCTCGCCATCTTTCAACCTTTTGCCAGCCATTGTTAATACCCGTGGTATAGGTGGCTTCAAGTGTCGCTGAAGCGTGCGCTACACCACTTGCTGCGAGTGAGATAAAAACGAGCAACCCATAAGTGTGAGTGCGCAAAGTCGTGTTTGTATTTTTCATATTTTTACCCTAGGTCAAGTCATGCTTTAACTGATTGGCGATATTACTGCGCGCGAGCTTGCAGACGTCGAGCACGGCAAAGGAGAAAAACGCATGTATGGTATTTTCAAAGCAGGTTAGGGTATTAAGCACACCCGCTTGCTTTAGTTTTTTGGCGAGCAGTATTCCTTCGTCGTAAAGTGGGTCGCAGCCGGCAAGCAACACACTAGTGGCAGGAAGTTGCGTCATGTCTTCAATAAATAATGGCGAGACATTGACGTCCGCAGCGCTTTGCTCGGGTGCGAGATACCAGTTGCAGGTGTCTTTAATTGCGTCCCTAGTTAGCAACAAGTTTCCATCGCCATACTGCATGCGTGACGGATAGGTTTCATGGGGAGAAAAGGAGTCAACTACCGGGTAAACTAGGTATAAGTTACTTAGGGTGTTTGGCTGTTGTTGATGTAAGTTATGTGCTGCAACAAGCGCTAAGTTACCACCTGCACTGTCGCCCATCAGGGAAATCTTAGTGGGGTCTAGCTCAAACTGCTGGTGGTTTTCTTGCAGCCAATCTACTACGGCTATCACTTGCTGCAGGGCGCATGGGAACTTATGCTCAGGCGCGAGGCTGTATTCGACACTGAAAAAAACGACTCCGGATTGCTGGCATAAGTCTTTTACCAGTCCGTCATAGCAGTCGACATCTCCTAAAGACCAGCCGCCGCCGTGGACAAACACCACCGCGGGACTGGGGCTTGCCAAAGACTGCGCTGGCCGGTAACAGCGAACGCCCACGTGAATACCATTGTGTTCAATGTGTAGGTCTTGGCTACTTACTTGTGCGTCAATTTCTCCCGCGAGCCCCAAAAACATCGCTCTTGCGCCTTGTCGTGAGGTCTCAATGGAGATTTCGATGTCATGAATGTCGCCAGCTTGAGCCGCGAGGTCGTCTAACAGTGCTTGTGTTTGTTTGTCTAATTTCATAATTAAAACTTATATTTAAGGTTGATACCGTACGTTCTAGGCGCGCCGTAATAACCAAGTTGAACCCCAGGTGCTGCGCTAAGATCGAAACCATGTTGGCGATAGCGTTTATCGCCTAAGTTTTTGCCGTATAAACTGGCTTCCCAAGTGTCGTCCGCGGAGCGGTAGTGCAGTGACATATCAAAGAGGGTGTAGCCAGACTGTGCAAGTACCTCTGAACTGCTCACGGTGAGATAGGTTTTACTGCGATAGGCGGCACTAGCACGTAGTGAAAATTCGCCTTGTGTAAAGGCGCTAAAGAAGTATTCAAAGCCTGCTCGGCCATTCCATTTTGGTGAATTAACCAGCTCCCTTTCATCACTGACTTCTTTACCAAAGTCGCCGATAAGCTCATCATAACCGCCCCCTAAATAGCCCAGATTGAGGTTCAGAGTGAGGTTATCGGAAGCCACGGCTTCGAGCTCCATTTCTGCGCCGTAAATAGTGGCTTTACCTGCATTTTCAAACAGTGATAAAAACGCGCCGGTGTCGGGGTCGATAGAAAAGCGGCTGAGCTGAAAGTTTTTGTAGTCATTGAAAAAAGCCGCGGTATTTAAGCGAATATTCTGCTTATTCAATAAAGACTTAGAGCCAATTTCATAGCTCCACAAGGTTTCTGGCTCAAAAGGTTGCGCAAATGAGGTGATCCGGCCGTTAAAACCGCCACTTTTAAATCCTTTTCCGGCGCTCAGGTAAACCATGCTGTTGTCAGAGATGGTGTAATCGAACACCACTTTTGGGGTAAACTCTTTCCACTCCTTGGATGCGCTGTAGCCTGTCGGGCTATAGCCAATCCCCGTGCCGAATACCGCTTCCATTTCCTCAGCTGTTGTTACACCGGTGCCAAAAAACTCCTCGCCTTTGGATGTGACTTCTTTTTTCTCAATGGTGTAGCGTGCGCCAAGCGTGACGTCGAGCTTTTCAGTCAAAGACCAAGAGAGGTTAGCGTAGAGGGCTGAGCTGGTATTTTCTTGGTCGCGTTCTCCTGCGTTAATCACAGGCCAAGGCAGGTAAACGTCTGGTGACACCATAACGAAAAAGTCCGGAGCAACGGAGCCGCCAAAACTCAGATCGTCCTCATTAAAGTAATAGAGCCCAGATACCAAGGAGAACTGGTCGTCTTTGTATAACCATTGAAATTCTTGGCTTATCTGCTGTTGATCTTCGAAGTTAAAAATACCAAATGATGCATCGGGGGTGGTATCTAAGTCTAAGTGCGTGCGGTATTCCATTTCGCGTCGAGCTGTGATGGATTTAAATACCGAGTGGCCTGTGAGATATTCAAGCGTTAAGCTCGCTCCCGAGGTATCGAGCTCTTCTAAATCGTTGTAGTTAACGTCGACGACAAATGGGTCTTCTTCAGGCGCATAGTAGCCTTCTTTTATCACAGAATAGATAGGCGTTTCTCGATGTGGAGTGCGTGAGCTTGAGGGGGATGCGTTCGAGCCGTCGACGACTAAATAGGCCGAAAAATTCTCACTTGGTTGATAAAGTAAACTGCCACGCCACGCTAAGGTGTCTTTGTCGTGGTCGTCACGGTTGTTATAGCGATTCTCACTAAAACCATCTCGACTACTTTTGGCAATTGCAAAACGTCCAGAGAGCGTGTCTTCAATCAATGCGCCGTTGACGCTAGCTTTTATCGTTCGAGCATTATAATTTCCAAGCGCCACGCTGACATACCCTTCGTTGTCTTGCGAAGGTTTGGCACTACTGAAACGCACCGCGCCACCTATGGTATTGCGACCGTAAAGGGTTCCTTGTGGACCACGTAATACCTCGATTTGCTCCGGGTCGACAACATCTAAAAAGGCACCTTGAACGCGCCCAAGATATACGTCGTCGAGATACACTCCAACGCCGGGATCGTTAAACGAAATAGAGTCAATTTGGCCAATTCCGCGAATATAAATGACGGCGTTGGAAGCATCACCTGAGTGCAGGTTAAGGTTTGGAACGTGAGATGCCAAGTCACCGAGGTCTTGTACGTTCATCTTCTCAAGCTCTGAGGCGGAGAGGGCGGTCACCGCAAGCGCGACATCTTGTAGGTTTTCGGTTTGCCGCGTTGCGGTAACGCTGATCCGCTCAATTTTTTTGTTTTGCTCAGTGCTAAGCGTGGACTCTGCTTCGGCATAGCTATGGCCTGATAATACAGCCGCTATCAGAAGTGATAGTGTATGCCGTGGTATACCTTTGGTTGAACTGACTCTATGTGATTGAGTTGCTGCAATCATGCTGAGTAACCTTTTCGTCGTTATTATTATGTTCTCCAGTATAGGAATGAAGAAAATTCAATAGCTAGGACAAAAACAGTCAATTTGATGAGCAAATTAGCTCAGGACAGAGCGAAGCCGTACTCGACTAGTATTTAGTCAATAAATAGGTTAATTTTATTGCACCTAAAAAAGATACAATCCGAGTTGCATGAAAAATACAATAACATTAGCAATTACTTTGCTATTCTCGTTGCTACTAATGCTATCAACGCCGACTTTGGCATCTGAGAGTGAAAATAAGCTGCAGATCCATGTCCATTATCAACAAGCCTCGGATTCATGGTTGATACAGTACAAATTGCCTAAAGCAGTTGAGCGGGTAAGCTTTGCAAGACAAAGTAACTTCGACCGCACGCAGCACTACCAAATAACTCAACCAGACCTGAAGTGGCAGCAAGAAGGTGGAGTACTATCAATCACCGCAGCGAATGGTAAAAAGTTTACGTCTTTCTCGCTTACATTTGATTCGTTTTATGGTTTTATCCTAAAAGACTACAGCCAAAATGTGCAATACAGTGATGGCAGCGTTTTGTTTTACACCAATCATCTTAGCCTTAGTGAAAAGGTAACTGCACAATCGGAGGCCATATTTGATGGGACCCGGTTTTATTTTTATAGCCCAAAGACCGATATCGTTTTCTCGGGCAAGCGATATAAGCATAAGGCAAGCTGGGATTTAGTCGGAGATGGAACTTATATTTACTTTGGCACGATCACTCCCATTGAGAATGACAACATGATAGCGGTAGTAGATCCAGCGCTACCTAAGTGGGTGTGGCAAAACACACAAACGTATTTCCCCAAACTATTTGACTATTACGCCAAAAAACTAGATCAACCACTTAACTTCAAGCCAGTGGTATTTTTTAATTATGCACACTTAGCTGACGATTTTGCCAATTATGAAGGGGGAACGTTAGCTGGACTGGTGCAGTTAAGTGTGAATGGTAAACGTTGGCAAAACAAAGACAGTGAGCGTTTTAACCAGCTCTTCCACTTTCTTGCCCATGAAGCTGCTCATTTTTGGAATGGTCAAATGTATGCGATTGAAGACTATAAACATGCTTGGCTACATGAAGGAGGAGCCGATGCTTTTGCTTACCTTGCAATGCTTGAGTTTGGTTTTATTGACGCTAAACAGTGGTTACAAAGATTTGAAGAGTCAGCCAATCAATGTTTATTGAACAAAGAGCAAACGGCGCTTAACGAGTCAGCGAAGCAACAACGATACAAAAACTATTATTCTTGTGGCGCGGTAATGGCGCTTGCCAGTCATTATCAGGTTCAAGCTACAAACCCCTCGCAGTCACTTTTTGATATCTGGCGACATCTATTCGCACAAAGTAAGGCCTACTCATACAATCAAAGCGATTACTTTAATGTACTAAATGGCTTAATCGGCAATGATAGGCTTGCTAAGGCGCTGGGGCGTTTTAGCGATCAAAGAGTGGAAGATAACTTCAGAGAAATAGAGACTTGGTTTGAAGGCACTGTGCTAAAGGGGGCTGTGTCAACGGACTACCCTAGTTTTTACCATCAACATTGGGGTAAAGAGATTATCATAGAACTAATGCGTACTCATTGCCGCAGGATTAGCCTCAGCTATTACGATGACTATATCAAGACCTACCCGATAGAGAACTGCAAAGTATTTGACCATGACATGGAGATACAGTTTGTAGATGGAGTGGATCTGCTTAAAAATGGGGTATCGGCTTATCAAGCTTTCAAAGCAAAATGTCAGCGCGGTGGCGTTGTTAATTTTTCAGATAGAGCAAAGCAACCTGTTGCCCAAATCCGCTGTTTGGATAAAGTCGGCGCACTTACGCCTTACATAAAATTGACGACCGAATAGTCAAACCCAAGGATGTATGGAGGCGATATTTTTATTAAAAAAGTTGGATGAGCAGTCATAGTGAGGTGTGATACGAATTTGAGCTTGTATCACATTTCAACATTATTTATTAGCCGCAGCTCAGGTTATTTATGATTAATATCCATACTCCCCCCTTTACATAGTCGCAGTATCTACTTATTAGCAGTGATGTGTCTAACTTACAGGTTCGACATTAATTCTTTGCCAAAAGATTTCTTTTATGTGTAGATTAGTGTTGACCTGTCTATAACTTCATACTTTATCTTGCACCTCAATCTGAGGAGAACATGATGTATCGGATCTCTGAATTAGCACGCGAAGTCGGCTTGAGCCGCTCAACTTTGCTCTACTACGAAAAGCTCGGACTCATTAAGGGGCAACGTCAACTCAATGGCTACAGAGTTTATACCAATGGTGATCTGCAGCGGCTTAAACTGTTATTGCAACTGCAGGCTGGTGGACTGTCTTTAAAAGAGTGTCTTGCATGCTTGGATGCGAAAGTTGATCGCCAGCTACTCGAGGAAAGGTTAGCGAAGCTAGAGACCGAAATTGCCCAAAAAGTGCAAGCGAAGGCGCTACTGTCTTCATTACTTGGAATGGACTCTATGCGTACATGGCATCATGCGATGGACAAGCAAGCCCCTGATGCTCACTTCGATTGGCTGTTGAAACAAGGGTTTACTGAGAAGCAGGCATTGAAATTAAGGTGGTTGTCTCAGGATATGAACATACATGATCAGTATATTGGGGAATTCGACGCTGTCTTTAACGGATTAGAAAGGCTAGGACCAGGCTCTGCTGCTGATACGTTGCGGGCGTGGGGAAAATTGCCAGATAGCAATGGAGCAGTGTTAGAGATTGGGTGTGGAAAGGGGATATCAACGCAAGTGCTCGCATACCATACAAGGGGTTCAATTTTGGCTATCGATAACGATGAACTAACTCTTTGTGTAGCAAAGTTAAACTTGGCGGCTCAACAGGTATCAGAGCTAGTTCGTTTTGTATGTGCAAGTATGACTCAATTGCCATTTGATAGTGCAAAATTTGATGTCATTTGGGCTGAAGGTAGTGCATACATTATGGGGGTTGAAAAGGCGCTTAAATATTGGCGTCGTTTTTTAAAGTCAACAGGCTTTATTATTTTTAGTGATCTAGTTTGGTTTACAGACGAACCCTCGACAAAAGCCAAAATGTATTGGAGTACACAGTATCCTGATATGCAAACTGTAGAGTACCGCATTGAGCAAATTAAACGATTAGATTTTGAAATAATTGATCATTTTAGTTTGTCTCAAGAGGCGTGGGATAATTATCTTCAACCACTCAAAACGAAGCTGATGGGGCATGCGACAGGTACAATCGACACTACTGTTCTTTCAGATTTAAAAGATGAAATTGATATCCATGATAATTACTTAGGTGAATATGGCTATCAGTTTTTTATAACCAAATTAAAGAGGTAATGATGAACATTAGACCAGAAATCACACAAGATTATGAAGCCATTCGCTCACTCACGTACTTAGCTTTTGAAAATCATCCACATCATGAACCAGGAGCAAAGCCGACGGAGCACCTGATAGTTGAAAAGTTAAGAAATACAGCGCGTTTAGCGCTATCTTTGGTTGCTGAAGATGGAGAAAGCGTTGTTGGCCATATTGCCTTTTCTCCAATAACAATCAATGGAAAAGCCAGTAAGTGGTTAGCACTAGCACCGGTATCCATTGCTCCAAAAGTGCAGGGAAAAGGCATAGGAAGTCTGCTAATTAACAGAGCGTTAGAGATACTAAAACAGCGAGATGTAGACGGCGTAGTGCTGATTGGTGAGCCTGCGTATTACTCACGCTTTGGGTTTAACCACTCCCCAGAGCTTACGGTTTCAGGGATACCAAAAGAATATTTTATGATTAACAGCTGGTGTGAAAGTATCCCTAGTGGAGAAGTTGGTTTCGATCCTGCGTTTGGATGAAGCCATGTAAAATCTTGGATAAGTGTTGACCTAAATCTGGAAGGCACTATCGAAATTTACACAAATAAAGTAGTGTCGTTTTGGGTACTAATAATTGGTTAGTTTCAATTGTTGAGAAAAAAGGTATTAAAATTTCAAGGTGTAACACTTTTTAAAATGATAACTTTTTGTAAGTAATGGTTTTAATTTTTATTTCGGCTGTAGATTACAGTTAATAACTGGTTTGGAGGTTGGGATTGTTCAGCTTGATAATTAACCTATAATTAATTTGGCAGGTAGCAATAAAGCTGATAATCTATCGCCCGTCTTAAAATAATCTCACTTAAACACAAGGATTATAGTGTTATGAATGCTCAAAGATTGGAGCGCATATTAAGTGCGTTTTTACCTTCTTTTATTGCCAAGCAACTGGCTAAATCACCAAAGCTTTTGTTGTTTGTTGTTCTATTTATCACCTTGCTCGTCATTTTTATTATTAAAGTCGCTTCTTTTGCTATTTACTCTTTGGTCGTTGGAGCTGTGTTATTCGGCTGTTGGATGGCGTGGAGTGGCACCAAACGCATCATGTCGAAGCGCAAGAAACGAGTGTCTTAAAGTTAAGTCAAGATACTCTGGGCTTGATAATTATTACGTAATTAATCTGAAATATATTTTGTCGGTTTGTCTGCCGTATTAGATATTACATAAATTGAAAATCTCAATCTATTTAAGGAAAAATAACCATGAGTCTATTAAATAAATTCAAAACTCAAGCGCAATCTATTGGTAGCAGTATTGGCGAATCTACCAGTAAACTAAGCGGTGATATTGTGTCTTCAACAAAAGACAATGCAAAGCTTGCTGGTTTGAAATCAGATATCGCGTCAATCGATGGTCAACTTAATATTGCATACCAAGATATTGGCCGTAAATACATTGAAAACCTAATCAAAAACGATGGTGCAAACCTTGAGGCTGTATTGCAAGACACTATCGAGCGTATCGACCCGTTAATTAAGCGTAAAGATGATTTAGAAGCGGAAGTTATCGCTATTGAGAAGCAACTAAAAGATCAGATTGTTATTCAGGAAAAAGCGGTTTTCCAAAAAGAGTTTGATGGTGAAAAAGAGAAGCTAGAAAAAGCGCTAAAGCTTGATGTCATCTCACAAGACGAGTTTGATACTAAGCTGGCTAAAGCGCGTTTGAAACTAGACAATTTCGATGAAATTCGTAAAACCAAAAAGCAGCACGAAATGGGTCTAATCAATAAAGAAGAATTGAAAGAAAAGCTAACGGCATTAGGTGCGTAATTTTAACGCTTAATTACTCCCTGATTAGCCAGCGCTATTAATTTAACCGTTATCTGTGCTGGCTATATTGTGGCTTTGCGAAAAGCCGCAATATCTCACATCTCGTTTACATCATTTCTAACCAGTGAATTACTCAATTCGAAGACTTTTTATTGCAAGGCTTGCTTCACCACCTTCCACATCCGTTAAATCTGGTACGAAGTAAAGTGCTGAAACATGCTTGAGTATGACCCCTTTGTCTTTTGACCAAGCTGGTGTCCAATTGGGTCTGGCAAAATCATTCAGAGCTACGTTGATTGTTTGCCAAGTGTTTGATGCTGGTAATTTAGTTTGGTAGTGCGCATAGCTTTTATCACCTGAGCCGCCATACTCCTGTTGCGATAACTTAACGATCAAAGCGTTATCACTTTTATACGTCAGTGCGATATTGAATTGAGAGGGAAGCTGTTTTGCGGGTAAGTCGTAAATAAGCTCTACCCAAGAGTTGTTTTGTTTATCGACTCGCGGCACGCGTTTAAACTGAATAGCAACTTGCTCTTCATTAACAAGCGGGCCGTTCAGAATTGCTTGGCTGCCATGCGGATCGGTCGCAAAACGCCACTGTTTTGGCTTTAAGTTTGGCTGAGTATAGCTACAGCCAGAAATCGCTACAAAAAGTAAAAGTGATAAAAAACGCACAGAAAAATCCTTAGAACAACGTCCCTAAAATATAATTTTTTAGTTTATTTACAAGGAGGTAATATGACAACGGGGCGCATGTGCATTTTTTGCCAATGTTAGAAAATTTCAAGTCATCATACTTCAATGTGGCTTGCTAAAGTTATGGCACCCATCATGAGAGATTGATTTATTGGTGTGGTTGATCTCATACTGTTTCTAATGCAGGTGAGCTAGGGCCTAGCAAACAAATAAGGAGTCGTATGGAAACGGAGTTTATCTCTTTTATATTTTATCTTTTTGTATTTATTAGCGCTGTTTTTGCCCTACAAGATAGACAAAGGCTTAAGCAACTCGTTAAAAAAGTACATCAGTTACAAAATACGATAGAGCAGCAAAGTCGCCGGATCTCGACACTTGAAGGTCGTGAATTCTCAGATCAAGCATGCTCAGAGCAAACACATTCAGAGAATAAGCTTTCTGAGTGTGGACAAAAGAATGGCGAAACAGCTGACACCACATCATTAACAGCACGGACTGCATTGGGCGAATCCACGGCAACAGCCAATCATACACAACCTCAGCAGCCTGAAAGCACGGTCACTATCGCAAGAGCTAAGCCTAGTAAGAGTAAACCTGCCTTTGAATTTGACTTTACTTTAGATTCTTTATTAAAAGGAAATGGACTTTTTTGGATAGGTGCTGTAGTGCTAGCCTTGGGCGGCGTTTTTCTAGCTAAGTACTCTATTGAAGCCGGACTTCTTCCCCCAAGTGTGCGAGTGATACTGGGGGCCCTTTTTGGAATCAGTTTGGTTACTGCCGCTGAAGTCGTAAATCGCTACAAAGAAAAGCTAAAAATTAATACTCCATACATTTCTGCAGCGCTTGCCAGTGGTGGCGTGATCACTTGCTTTGCCATGATATTGGTTGCTTTTGATTTCTATCATTTTATACCAGCTAATTTGACCTTTGTTTTACTCGCCATTATTTCCTTGGTTGCGACCTCTTTGGCACTGAGATTTGGCCCTGTGCTCGCAGGTATTGGCATCGTTGGTGCGTATGTCGTGCCTGCTTTGGTATCGACAGGTTCTAATAATATCGGTGCGTTACTGCTGTATATCAGCTTTGTTTCACTCTCTGCGATATGGGTTGCGGATTATGTGAAGCAAAAATGGTTGTGGTGGCAAAGCTTTGTTGGGCATTTCTTATGGTTTTGCACCGCGGTTGCGGTTGGTGGAAGCGGCGACTTTTGGGTGCTGCTGATTTTTGCGCTTATCTCAATGTACTTATATGTGTTGGTAGACGTACTGGGTTGGCGCCTGACGAATTCAATGATAAGTCCGTTGCCGGTCAAAGATCTATTAATGCCAAGAAAAGAGCAATTGGGAATTTTACTCCCACTGTTACTTATCGCATGTGCGCTAATAATAAAAACCCATATCGATACGCTTATTTGGGCTAATGTCTTATTTGCTAGCGTGGTTTTGTGCGCGGCTTATAGACATAGTGCATTGGATAGTTGGCCATTTTATTTACTATTGTTTGTACTTCTCTCATTCTACTTGATGCCCAAAGTGGGCACTTTCGACGACGTCCTTTTTCCTTTTACCGGTAAGTATTTGTTTATCCAAGTGGCAGTGGTCATTACGATGTTATTTAGCATGATGATGATTAAGCGATATCCATCAAGACTCGCTTATTTGATGCTGTTGAACGTGGCACCACTTGCGCTTTACGGTGTAAGCTACGCTATTTCTCCGAGAGTCACAGAAGCAATTTTATATCCTGTATGGGCGATTGAAATGTTGGCCATCGGGCTCTTCGCTTCGTATTGTGCGATGAAAACGGATACTAATATTCAGCAGGTCACTTACCTTATTTTGGCGAATGCCATGCTGAGTTTGTGTTTTACGATGTTACTCTCGGCAAGCTCGTTGACTTTAGCGATTGCGGCACAAGTAGCGTCTATGAGTTATTTGAGCTGGAAGTACAAGGTGCGTTTACCTGATTGGTTGTATAAGGCTGCACTTATTGCCGTTGTTACCCGTCTTACTTTTGCGCCTTGGCTTGCAGATTACAAGCACGAAACAATTTTAACCATACATTGGACACTTGTGGTCTATCCGCTGGTGCTGGGCATCATTTGGTTTGCTACCAAATACAACCCTTCAAAGGCCCTGAACACTTGGTTTATGGGCGTTGCAATGCATATTGTGGCGCTTCTGGTCACGACCGAAACAAGCTATCTCTTGATTGGTGACTACCCTGATTTTACTAATCTCGGTTTCCAAGAATCCGTGTTGCTTGCTTTAAATTGGCTGGTGCTTGGCGCTGTATATCTGTGGCGAGGGCAGCTCAGCGACAAGGGCAACAGACTTTATCCGCTTGCCGCGAGCTTGCTGTTACTTGGAAGCGCGTTGCTCCACGCCGATATTTCGTTTGCCAATAATCCGTTTTTTGACAGGCAATATATTGGAGACGGTGTGTTTAATTGGCTACTTTTGCAGTGGTTGGCACCAGCATGTGTATTCGCTGTCATGCTCCAGTTTAAGTTAATACCACCGCAATTTAAGCGTTTGGTATACGGACTGATAGCCGTACTAGGGGTCTTGTTTATCAACGGTGAAATTCGGGCGTTATTTCATGAAGGTTTCCTCGTGCTGTCGATGCCGATGGAGCAATCCGAGTTATATACCTATTCAATTGTTTGGCTATTGATTTCAACCGTATTGATTTTTGTTGCCAAGCGGATAGAGCATAAGGTGTTGATTAACGCCGGTTTTGCAGGGCTAGCCATTGTTATCTTAAAAGCCTTTGTGGTCGATATGGCAAACCTCGAAGGCTTGCTGCGTGCCTTGTCTTTTATCGGTTTAGGCTTATGTCTGGTGGGAATTGGTTGGTTGTTTCAAAAAATGCAGGATCAGCCCAGAGAGGTAAAACCAACGGCGGACTGATCCTTACATTTTTACAAGCAGTAACCACCGTCAACAGTGATGTGCGCACCGCGCATTGCTGTTGACCCTTCGCCAGTTAAAAAGTCTAAGCTTGCTAGCATTTCTGTTGCTTGTAACATGCGACCTAATGGAATCGACGACAACCCTGCATTGAGCTCGGCTATTTGTTGCTCGCTCATTCCTGCTTTATTTTGGATTTCAGTATGGGTCACCCCAGGACGTAGGTGGTTAATACGTACTCCACGGTCACTCCATTCTAAATTGAGCGTTGCAGCTAGCGCCTCAAATGCGGCTTTGCTAGCGGCATAACTTGCCGCTCCAGCAAAAGCACGCTGTACCGCAATACTTGATACATAAACAACACTACATGGATTATTCATTACTGGTAACAAGTGTTGTAATAGCATTGCAGGGCCTGTGAAGTTAATAAGCATGGTCGTATTTAAATCGCTTAGCTCATTGTCGGCAAAAGGTTTTGGATAGAATACACCCGCATTTAAAATCACCGCGTCAAGCTTAATGTCCTGTGCTTGTAGCTTCTTTGGTAAGCTTTCAAAGTGGGTTGGAACGCTGCTGTCACAGAGCAGCCCAAGCACTTGTGAAGGATGGTTTGCGCATGCTAGCAGTTGGTTTTCGACCGTTGCAATTCTGTCTTCGTTTCTTCCCGTAAAAATGACTTTCCAGCCTTGGGTGAGGTAATGCTTGGCAGCTGCAAGTCCAATTCCAGCAGTTGCGCCAGTGATCAAGATGGTTGGTAATGACATGGTAAATCCTTATGCGTTATACGATGGTATAAATGACATTGTAGTGATTGCAATTCGTGCTGATAAGATGATAAAAAACGAATTGATAAGTTCTCTTAGAGAAACAATGAAATGGAATTACACAAGCAATTAGAAAATTTGTATTTATTTAGGCTAGTGGCCTCTATAGGCAGTTTTCAGGGCGCTGCCGATAAAGTGCAGTTACCACGCTCGTCGGTCAGTAAGCGCATATCGCAGCTAGAGCAGCAGCTCAATGTGCGTTTATTAGAGCGCAGTACGCGTAAATTGGCACTGACCCAAAGCGGCAGCCAATTACTCAAAAGTACCGAAAAGTTACAGGAAGTATTAAGCCAGACTGAGCAGTTAAGTGAGCAGCAACGTTTAACGCCAAGCGGTAAGGTAAAGATCAGCTGCTCGACCTTAATGGCTGAGCGCTATTTGCTGGCTAAACTACATGATATTTCAAAACAGTTTCCTGATATACGTTTCGAGCTGAACTTGACGGACGATATTGTCGATTTAATCGATAATCAGATAGATATTGCTATCCGAATAGGGCATTTACCTGATTCTTCGTTACTTGCTAAGAAAATCGGTGAAAAATTCTTTGCTTGGTTTGCCAGTCCGGAGTATTTGGCTGTAGCCGGCACGCCTGACTCATCCGATGCTTTATTGAGTCATCGTTGCTTGGTATTTAAAAATAAAGGCACCACCATGGACAAATGGCCATTTGTCCATCAAAACGGTCAGGTGTTCAACATCAAGCCCCATGCCGTAACGTATTGTGATGATGCCCGTGCAATGGTGCAACTTGCGGTGCTTGGACAGGGGGTTGTGATGGGAGACCCTTACTACGTTCAACAGGAATTAAACCAAGGTCAGTTGGTACCTATTTTAACCGAATACGCACATCCTGACCGCCAACCAATTCATTTAGTGTGTTTAGGTAAACAAGGCCGCAGTAAAGCCGTACAGTGTGTATGGGAAGCATTAAGCCATAGTTTGAATAGGATGTAATTGTGGCGTCAGGTTCAATCACTTCAACATAACTGCTATTCTACGCGGCATACTGAGTAAGTGAGAGTAAAGAGATGATCAACGATAAAGATATCATTGAAACTTTGGACGAGCTGGAAGCTTTTTTGTTGCTAATTGATAACGGTGGCTTAGGGTTGCAAAACGTGGCTGGTGTGGCACTGGCAACGAACAACAGCGATGGCAGACCATTTATTGCGATTTTGGATGATAAACACCAATTGTTGTTGGGTCGTTGGGTATCTCAAGACGTGTATGAAAACGGTAAAGACATGGTTCGTTACGGACCAAAGAAAGCGCATTAATATCCTTTGAGTAGCCGCATCGCAGGATTTAGGATTGGAGTGCGGTAAACCTGCTTCCAATCCATTTTGTCGGCGGTTATTCGAAACTACATCTGTGCTTAAGCGTCGTTTTCAATATACACGGAATCGCTTGCCATAAGCTCTATGGCGACGATTTCAGAGCGGTTCATGGTGAGTTTATATCTTTCTAACTGGATTCCCTGAGAAGATTTAAACCGCATTACCAAGTTTATTTGATAGCGACGTTCAACTGACTTTTTCGAGACCTTTTTCCCTTCAAGGCTATAAAGCTTTCCTGCACCTTTTTTCAGATAGCGTACAAACGAACTCATGTTAAAGGTGATACGTTGTTGCACTTCTTCGTAACCGGGTAAAAACTCGTCGATATGCACTTGGTTTTTACAGCAAAAATGCAGTAGATGCGCCGCTTGTTTATTTTGCTGTCGACGCTTCTTTAGTAGCTTATCAACGTCTTCTGGTAGGTCTTTTTTACGAATATGTTCCAGCCATATAGTTTGTGTACAAACGATGGCGTCCGTCACTGAGTTTTTAAACTTGTTGCGCCACTTTGGCCGGCCACGTTGAATATGACGCCATGCCCACTGGGTTAAGTCTTCTTTGAATGTTTCTCTAAGGCCATAAATTACCCCAAGCAAAGCGATAAGGGCGACGGTGACTTCTTGAAAGTTAGAGCGGGCGTTGAGCACAATAAACATCACGAAGGCCATGATAATACCAGTAACCACACCGCGAACTAAACGCTTTAGATTGGTACTTAAGTCGATGGTTTGTTTGTTAAAAACAACGCCATATTCAATGAGCCTTTCAAGCAATTTCATTTTATTGGTAATGCGGTTTGGGTCGTCCAACGTGACTTGCGAGTTGTAGCTCTGCTCCTCGCGGTATTGGCTTTCTCGTTGACAGAAACTAACAATACAGCTTCGCTCATGACTAAAGTCGCTTGACTTAGGCCCGCTGGAGAGGAGTTTCAAAAACGCTTGCTCAGTATGCCAGCTGAGGTAGTTATCTGCGTTTTGATAGTAAGGCTTAAGCTTATTGTCTGGTGGCGTGTAACGCCTGAGTTTTTTCAATAGGCGCTCGGTTTCTTCCACCAATAATTGTGCAGCTGGATAAAACTCATCAGCCTCTTTTAGCTTCAATGTCTGCTTTACATCGGCATCTAGCGCAATGCGGATCTGGTAGCAAAATAGATTTAGATTAACGCGGTAATCCGTTTTTTGACCTTTGCTTTGGCTGATAAAGCGGCTACGTACCAAGGGGAGGTGGAGCTGCTCCGAGTAATATGCACTGTGGCTTTTTATATTGGCATTAAAATAGTCTACTTCGTTCAACGTGTTGGTATTAATCCCCATATCGGTTGGGATTGAAAAATACAGGTCGAGTTGGTTTGTCTCTTTGGGAAGGAGTTGATAGTTGATTTTAAAAGATAAGCTTTCGTCTTGACTTAGTTTGGCTCTGCTCACTCGGGTATGGTGCCTCCTTGAATTAACACTTTGTAATTATAACACATTAACCTGAACAAAACCGGAATAGGCCTTATAACTACTTGTTGTATCTGTTTTTATTAATTGTTTTTTGTTGTCATCTATACCACTTTTTAGCCAATAAAAAGCATAATTAACCATCACTGAGAAAAGCTAGAAAATAGGAGGCTTTATAACGCACCAAATCAATTAGAGACTTGGTGCGCTAGCATAAGGTTATAGGTGCACTGAATCACCTTCATTTAAAATATACAGTGGCGTTTGGGCTTTTAGCACTTGTTGCATATGCAGTAAGCGGAAAAGCGCTGAATGCGAAGTTCTATCTCCCATTTTCCAACTAGCATTACCGTAGCCCCACGGCACCATAACCTTGCAGCCCAGCTCTTTTGCGGCAGTCAGTGCATCTTCTGGTGTGGTGTGTACTTTACGATACCAATCAGGATGTTCTTCGCTGTAGTATGAGGCAATTGGAAGTAGGCACACATCAATATCACCGTATTTTTCTTGAATGTCTTTGAAGTGCGGTGAATATCCAGTATCTCCAGCAAAAAATAGAGTCTTGCCTAGGTGTTCTAATATCCAGCCACCCCATAGTGCAGCGCCATGATCTTCGTATAAAAACGGCACCCAAATACGGCTGCTGAAGTGATTTGCAGGCACAAAGTGTGCGGTTACTTCACCAAGTTGTTTGCTTGAATACCACTCCATTTCAGAAACCTTGTATCCATCTTCAGGAAAGTGCTCTGCAAATCCAAGCGGGGTGAGGTAATTTGGTCCAGTACCAATCGCTTCGATATCACTCTTGTTAAAATGATCGTAATGAATGTGGGAGTACATTACGGCATTGGTTTGCTGTAACTCTGTTTGACTGAGCTGTGCAGGTTGATTGCGATTAAACCCTTCTGAGAGGCGAAACGCCCAGTTTACAGGCCAGTCAAATTGAGCCGTGACAGGGTCAAACAAAAACTGTTGTCCATCTTTGGTGTTGACTTTAAAACTCGCATGTCCGAGCCATTGGATAGCAAAACCAGTATTGAGCGAGAGAGTGGGGTTGTTGCCAACGTAAGTGCAATCTTGCATTTCGGACTGACATTGAATTTGTTGGGTGACTGGATAGCAGTTTTCTTCGCAAGTCACTGGATAATCTTTAAACTTATTGTAGATGTTGGAATATCTATCTTCATACCCTTCTACAGAGCTATGTTTTACCACGGAAGACTCAGATTTTATTCGCTCTACAACATTACTATTACTGCAGCCTGTTAATGTGATTATGACTGCCAAAGCAAGCCTTTTCATGCCCATTCCTTTTTATAATTATTAGTTATTTTTTGGAGTTTACCAATAAAAGGGAATGGGGTGTAGCGGTGAATTAAGCCTCAGGTGAGCGTTGGATTAGTGCATAACCCAACGCCATTGTGGGTTAGAGACTAGGAATTACGTTCCTGCGCCTCAAACTTATATCCCGCTCCGTAAATGGAGTGGATAAAGTCGTATTTAGGCGCGATGCTTTGCAGCTTTTTACGAATATTTTTGATATGGCTATCTATGGTTCTGTCGCTAACAATGTGGCTGTCATCGTAGATGTGATCCATCAATAAGTCGCGGCTATAAATTCGGCATGGGTGTCCGTACATTGCCTTTAAGAGCATAAACTCGACATAAGTGAGCGTCGCTCTCGCGTCGAGGAAGGAGACAAACAAGCTCTCTTCGTCTAATTTAAGTTTGCTCTCGGTTTCTGACACTGTGCCGCGCTCATTTAGCGTCACGCGTCTTAAAATTGCCTTGACCCTTGCGACGACTTCTTTTGGACTATAGGGTTTACACACATAATCATCAGCACCCACTTCAAGACCAAGGAGACGGTCGATTTCTTCTACTTTGGCGGTGATCATGACAATTGGCACGTTTGAATAAGCTCTGATCCGCTTGCAAATTTCGATACCGTCAAGGTTAGGCAGCATGAGGTCGAGTAAGATAAGGGCGGGTTGCTGTTGTTTAAAAGCCTCTTCAGCTAAAGCGCCATCATGAACACAGTGGCTGGTATACTCGGCTTGAGCCAAATACTTACTTAAAATATCGGCAAGTTTTGGTTCATCTTCGACGATTAAAATATGTTTGTTTGGCACGGGGGAAACTCATTATCTTTTCAGTTCAATAATAATAGCGAGACCACCCAGTTCGCTCAAGTCCGCAGTGATTTTTCCGTTGTGGGCAGCAACGATACTTTGGCAAATGGCTAAACCAAGGCCAGAGCCACCCGTTTTTCTACTCCGCGCTTCCTCTACTCGATAGAGTCTATCAAATAGTTTGTTTAGCTGTTCTTGTGGCACAGAAGGTGCGCTGTCCTGCCAGTAAATTATCGTTTTATCTTGTCGTTGTATGACTTTTACATCGAGATTTCCCGGTTGTTCAGCTGAGGAGTCTGTGTAACGCAAGGTGTTTTGCAACAAGTTATCGAATAGCTGCCCAAGGCGCTGCTCGTCACATTCTAAGGTAATATGCTCATCGCATTGCAAGGAATAAGCAAGATGGTGCTTTTCAATTTGGTGATTACTTTTCGCAAACGTGCGTGAGAGCAGGTCGTAAAGGTTTTCTTTATCCATGTTGTAAGTAAGTGCACCGCGGTCTGACAGCGATAGTTGATGTAAATCGTCCACCAGCCGAGTCAATCGTTGGATCTCTTCGTTAAGGGACACCAGTTGCTCAGGATCGCTTGCGATAATGCCATCAATCATGCCCTCAAGTTCCGCGCGGATCACGGCAATCGGCGTGCGTAGCTCGTGCGAAATATCCGCTATCCATTGCTGCCTAGCTATTTGGTTCTGCGCTAATGTGTCTGCCAAACGGTTCATATCTCTGGCAAGCAAACCGAGTTCGTCTTTACTCGCGATATTGACGCGAGCATCGTAATTTCCTTGTGTCAGTGTTTTTGCATTGCGGCGCAACAACACGATTGGGTTGACCATATATTTACTAAAAGGCACGGCAATCACTAAAGTAACCAACAGGGCGACGAGCGCAATGATGATGAACTGTTTACGTTGTTGCTCTGCAAACAGTTGGTCGAAGTCATTTCGTACCAAGCCACTTTGCTCGACACCTAAGTAGGCGATAATCTGTTCGCGTTTAGGCTGCGCCAAATGGTCGCTTTGATAGACTGGGAACCACAACGAAGTCTGCTTACTTTTCGGTGTGCCCATAATAATATTGCCTTGTGCGTCTTTGATCAGCAGGCGTTTTTTATTGTCAAAACGCGGTGGAGGGCCATCACGTCTTCGTGGCCCTCCTTCGCCTCTTTCACGATGTCTTGGTGGTGGACGAGAATGTAGCCTGTCTCGCGGTCGCTCATCCTCAGAAAGACCATAGAAGCTACGTACTATGCCGTCCCAATCCTCTGAGCCTCGATACACCCAGTCCAAAGAACCATGGCGTGCGTAAGTCTCAGCAACTTGCGTTACCACATTTTTGAGTTGTGCCCGAGAGGTATTTTCAAGATAGGCAGTAAAGCTTTTTTCAAATGCTAATTTATTGGCGATATAGATAGCCAGCACCAATGTGGTGTTGGCTATCAAAATTATCAGCAATAGTTTGACGCGAATGGTCATTTTCATGGTTGTTGTTATTCCACCGGTTAACGCTGTGCATGCAAGCGTAAATTATCAGGGTCTGGTGTGCGACGGTTTGGCACCCACCTTCTTACGCACTGCTGGTCTTTTGCACACTTGTCTGTCAAGGCATGTAAAAACGCAACGAGATCCTGCTTTTGTTGTGGCGCTAAATTAGCGGCAACAAAGGGTGACTGGCGCAGTAACGCTAACGCCGCTTCACTATTTTCTCTCGCTTGTAGGTTTAGTGTGTCACACTGAGCGGTTAAGGAAAACTGCTTTAATCCACAAGCACCACCACGTTGAAAAAATTGCTCGACGGTTTGCTCAGGGTTTGAGTAATGATTGACCACTTGTTCTAACGACTCGTAGGCTCCTGCGTGACCATATGGCGCAGTCAGGGCAACATTGATTAAGCTCGGGACTCTAAACGCAAATTGATTGCGAGGCGAGGGGTCAATTGCAGCGCGTCCGATATCGGCCTGATTATCTTGTGTGCCAATACCATACTGTGGAAAGGCGAGGTTAAAGAAACCATCGTTAGTGAAACGTTCACCACTGTGGCACCCAACACATCCTGCACCGCCTTCAGCTACTGGAGTAAAAAAGAGTTTAGCACCACGTTTTTGTTGAACACTAAGTGCGCCACGGTCACCACGAGCATAGCGATGCCAATCGGTATCCACCATCACAAATGACGCTTGATACTGGCCGAGCGCAAAGGCAATACTATCAAAGGTAATTAAGGTTTGCGCGTCAGCTTGCGAGTTGAATGCTTCTCTAAAGGCCTGAAGCCAATCATTGGTGGCCAAGCCTCCGGCTTCATCACCGTAATCGCCAATGCGTTGGGCTAAGTGTGAGCGGACTTGTTCATTGGTCTCGGCACTTTCGAAAGCCTCTCCACGCATTTCTTCACGAGAGGTGACAGGAAAGCGAGACAGGGTTGCAACTAGTGAATCTGCCGCGTTTACATCTGGTTGGTTAAAACCTGAATCAGGCGTACTGATAAAACTGCTTTCATTGCCTTGGTCGTCAGTGATAGTCACACGTTGAACACGGCCGTCCCAAAATAAAGCGTTGTTGGCAAATCCGGTATTAAAAATGGTGGGAGAGTTACGTGGAATATTGATGTCATCGTTGACTGCTTGGCGACCTGGGCCTACCACATCACTTTCTACTGCGTTTGTACCTATTGGCAACGAAAGGCCATCGCCACCACCAAGCCTTGGATCGTGACAGCTCGCACAAGCGACTGATTTTTCTCCCCCAAGGGCCTTGCTAAAAAATAACTGCATGCCGAGCTGAGCAATGGGATCTGAGATCCTCGGCAATTGTTGTGCACCTGCAACTCTGCCTGTAATACCGCGAGCACGCATAATTTGTGAGAGTTCATCATCCAGCGCCGAGCTTGGTTGTGGCTGGCCTGGAGGCGGAGGTGGTAGAGGCTTATGTTGTGCTGCTATTGGTAAACTTGCCACCGCGGTAACAAGTGCCATTGCACGTAGAAAGTTCGCGTTGTTCATCGTTATTCCAAACCTTATTGTGATTCGAGTTTTAAAATTGGCAGGCAAAAGTGCAGAGAATGTGAAAATGGAAGTTTTTGTTTTGAAAGGAAGGGAAAGAAGAAATAATTTGGAACCGTTACAGCATTTTCTAAAGTCTCAAATGGGTTGTGAGTTATCGGTAAAGCAGGTTATTGAGCTATTAGGCTTAACCGATATTTAGCTCGTGTAAGTGGGATTTGTATGCGACGTATTGAGCTTGGGAAGGCTGATAGAAACATAGGCTCAACAGCGCTAATATCAAATGCGTATGCTGGCGCATTGTCATATTCGCCGAATAAGGCGGTAACCTGAGAAAAAGACGTAGGTACAAGCTTGTATGGCGCTAGCGATTGCGGTATATCAAGTTGATATTGATATGCTTTCACCAGTTGTAATGCGTGATCAAAGTGGCAAATATTCCAGCTTTGATTTTCATTGTTTAGCTGCAAAGCCCACACCCCATTTTTATCGGTAGCGACAGAGTATGGGTTTTCGCAAGGCGTAGGTAGTGACTTTGTGTTACTGCGCTGCCAAGCACCCTGGTGATTCAAACAGAGATTCTCTTTGCTATTAAGCGTCACGACTCGTGTGCTGAGCCTTGCTTTACAAGCATCTTCCACAGGTAACCAATAAGCGGGTTTGGTGGTGGAAAGTACCATAAATCCGGCAGGTTTTTCTGGGTCGTGCGAGGTCCATCCAATAAAATAGTGGTTGTCTACGCGCCACTGATCATAGCTTAACCGACCACGTTGGTATTGACTAGCTAAAGGCAAAGCGCCTTGTCGGTCAGCAAACTGGCAATGGATGGTGTCACTCTTAAGTTTACAGGCTGACTGAACCCTATCGAAATTGAGAGGTATTGCAGCATCTGGATAGTTTGGTGGAATAAAATGCGTGTGCGGCAACGATGTAGGCTTTAACTCATTATTGTCTGATTGTTCAAAGCGGCACTCTGGCCGCTCAGTAGAGGGTGCTAAGGCTACTTTATCGCTAGACATAGTGAGCTCGCAGCTTAATAAATCAAAGCTTGCCGAAATGCTAAAGATAGCGAGATAAATTAGCCAAGCGATATTCGTCATTATTTTCCTAATTCAAAATGAAAGTCGGTAACCTGTAACGATTTAACTTGAGGCACGAAATAGCTAGTATCGTAGATATTGCTGTAGTCATGCCAAGCTTCACCTTCGCTATCAAGCTCGTTATCATTAGGAGCAAGCCAAGGTTCTAAAGGTTCAGTTAAGAAGCTGACATGTAGGTGATTCTTATGATTTGATTTAACATCTGTAACGCCTTTCAAATTATCGGCAAAGATAATTTTAGTTGCGCCTAATTGTACCAAAGCGTCAACTATAGTCTGTGTGGCTTGGCGATGGTAGTGTGCGTCACCAACGCTAACTGGGCCTGATGATGTTCCTATCGGACGAATATCTACTGTACCACCAAACTTGTGCGTAAAGTGAGGAGGATTTATTCCACCCCAGCGCATGGTTGCTCCCGTTATTGTGAGATAATTTGGCATCCCGACAGGTTTGTTTTGTACGTTTTTCCAAGCTTGTCCTAAATTTTGTAAAGCACTTAGCAAGTCTGGGTGTAAGTGGCGGCCAACTAGACCTGCTGTAGTAAGCCCTTCACTTGCGCGGTCTGGAATGTTGACTAAGCCTGTTACTGCGCATTTTACGATTAGCTGAGCCTGCAAGTTACCAGTTGAGGCTGTTAACTTATCAGAGCCTGGCTGTTGTTCATTACCGCAGCTATGGAAGTTATTTACGGTAACTTTCACTTGGCCATTAGCATCGGTCACTAGACTTGAAGCTTCGTAAGGAGCTCGTAATCGGAACAGCCCTTGGTCTATTCTTTGAATTACCGTTGCTCTTGAACCACTCGGAAAACGGTTTGCCATGGTATTTTTATCTCGCCAACTTGATGTGGTGAGCGTGTTATAAGTTGAATTTATAGTAATGGTTTTACCAACGGCCGGTCTGCCATCAGAATAGGTTAATGTTAATGTCCAAAGCGCGCTGTTGCCATTTTTTGGGTATAAAGTGACTTCACTGGCATTTTCAAGCCACTGCTGACCAAAATAAGCCTTTCCAGTTGGTGTTGTAATGAGGCCGTCATAATCAAGGTTAGTGTTGATCGAAAGGGTTGGTTGAGGTGTCTTGGCGGATAAGTGGGCACAAAACCCCAAGGCAACACAGATTAGTGCATTTCTTCTGTTCATCGTTAATCTCCTTTTATTAATCGATATGAACGTGATTACTGCGTTAAATTTGCTTTGTTTTAAGAAAACACCTAGCGAGACAAAAGTAATGATAGTAAAGCTATCGCTTTTGATGAATAAACTAGCACTACACTCCTTGTGGTGAATCCAAAATAGACTAGTATAAATTTTGTTAAATACAAGTGAGTTTTTTGTGTTTTGGATTTGGGTGTACATCTAAGCTTATTGAAATAGTGATCGACTCAGCTATCTTTAATTAAGGTATGGAATATAGGTAGTACTCCCATGTCCAAGAGTAGACGTCAATTTCTTGAAGCTTCACTAGCGGCATGTTTGAGTGCTTCATTTCCGGTTAGCCAAGTACTTGCACTACATTTATTCTCAGAAGATGAACGAGAACAAGAAATGGCTAAGCGCAGTGCTGCCCTCCATATTTTAAGATTAGCTTCCCCATACCCTGCGGATCAAAGTGACTTTATCCCGCACATGCATCAAGTGTTTAAGGAGAATGTTGAGTCTATGACTCGTGGTAAAATCTATGTTGATATTCACCATAGTGGCTCGCTTGGAAGTGGCCGCGAGTTAATGGCGGCAGTGACTCGTGGATATGTGGAGGCCGCACTTATCTCTGTGTCAAATCTGTCTCGGGCGTTACCTGTGCTAGATATCCTTAATATCCCATTTTGGGCGAGCTCAAATCGCGCGTTTCTCAATTTAATTTGTTCGCCACAGTGGCAGTCACTCGTTATTAAGCCTATTAGTGAACAAGGAAAACTGAATATCTTAATGCATCATCTCGTTGGAGGTCGCACCCTAACAAGCACAAAACAGTTCAACCGCTTGATTAATTTGCCTGAAAAACTCAAAGGAGTAGTGCTAAGAGTGCCTGCTTCTAAGGTTTTGAGTCATTTTTACAGTATGACGTCGGCAAATGTTATTGATGTGCCTTGGGCACAAGTGGCCAAAATGGCAAGAACAAAACATATAGAGGTTATTGACCCTAGCGTTGTTGGCTTGTTTGCAGGTCCTGATCTGCTAAAAAACGAGATAGGGCAGATAGCTTTACTCGAAAGTGTCCCCGATGCTTGGGTGACCGTCGCAAATCAGCATTGGTTAGATGGTTTGCCGCTGCGCTTAAAAGGGGAAATCGAGGACGCGGGTAAGCAAACATTTCATACCCATATTGCGCAGATAGAGCAACTGCAAAAGCGCTGTGAGCACGAGCTCATGGCCTTGGGCGCAAGGCTGCACCCTTTAAGTGTGGACGAAAAGCGCGAATGGCAATTAAGGTTTGGTCATCACAATGCACAGTGGAATAAGGTAAAGCGAGAGCTCCTAGGCAGTACTCGCGCATTTCAACAGCTGGTAAATGCGACAGAAAAAGAGTTTATTTAATAACCTAGGTTGAGAGCAACAACAGGCCTTCTTGCTATTGTTACTCCCAACTCAAACGAATTATTGGTACTTTGTTATCGACTCTCTTTAACCAGTGGAATGCCGTTGGTGCCAACCGGAATATAAACCGTTGTATGGTTGGGAGATTCTGCCATTTTTAGCTGCGCATTTATCGCTTCATGTTGTAAGTAGTTTGCAGTAAGTGTGGCGTTGATGATCTTTTGCGCTTCAGCGATACCTTTTGCTTCTTCAATCCGAATTTCAGCATCTTTTTTAGCAATGGCCTTTTGAGTCTCTTTTTCTGCTAGCAGCTGTTGCGCAGCGAGTTTCTTTTCTACGGCATTGGCTACAATATCTGGATAATTAATGTTACCGATCACCACTTGTTTGATATCAAATGGCGCTGACTGTAGGTAGCTTTTTAAGCGCTTTGTTACGATTTCAGCAATTTGTTCGCGTTTGCTTTTTAATGCGCCACTATCGTATTGTTGGACTTCGTCGCGAACATAGGTTCTGAAAGTTTCGCGAACAAAACGCTGATACCAATTCTCTGCACCATAATTTTCAACGACATCTTTTACTGTGTCTGGCTTAATTGCAATGACTGCATGAAAATCAAAACTGATGTTCAAGTCATCTTTGGCTAAGATCTCAAAGCGTTCTGTATAAGTGTTTGGGCGCATATCGATATTGACGACTTGATTTCTGAGCGGGGAAAAACCATAGTTGCTCGGACCTACTAAGCTACCTTGGTAACCACCAGAACCAAAAAATCTTGGTTGCTCAAAAACATAGCCTTCATGTCCTGCGGGTGTGCTTGGATTTGTGCAAGATGTGATGGAAAAAAGTAACACAATGCCAATCACGATAATAGATACAATTGAGCTTCCAATGCTAGATTTTGATTTCATCATAGATGATTCCTTTATAGGTACTTTGTTGACTATGATAGGTGACAATACTAAAACGAACAACAATTACCTTAGTTCAACGTAGTCAACCGGAGCGTAGCTGTGAAAATATCCGTAGTAGAAAATCCTGAGCAACACTTTGTCGATTTTTTAAGTAGTAAAATTAGCGAGTTTAACTGGGTGAATTGGGAGGTCACAGAGCGCCTTCCATTGGCGGTTGAAGTAAAGGGTGAGTCAGGAGAGGTTGTTGCAGGTGCAGCCGCGCGTACTTTTGGCAACTGGTTGTTGCTTGATACTTTGTGGGTTTCTGAGACACTAAGAGGTCAAAATATCGGCTCACAGATACTAGAAAGTCTAGAAGCGGCAGCCAAGCAAAGAGGGTGCGTGAAATGCTTACTCGATACCTTAAATTTTCAGGCAATGCCATTTTATGAAAAGCATGGCTATGAGACCCAATGGATCCAAGAACATTACCCTAAAGATGGCTGTAAGTATTTTATGGTAAAGGTGTTATAACAAGTTTAGTGGGTAAGAGTACTTACCCACAATGGCGCATTAATACGGATTTGGACAAGTTCGAACCTGAAAGTGTGTAAACCAAGGACAGCCTTGATCGAACTTGCTTTCTGGGTATAAAGGTGGATTGCCAGCACCTGCAATATTTGGGGTTTGCGCCATTGGTAAGTCTTGTAAATCTTTTGAAAGGGACTTAATCGCCTTTTTGTTTAATTTAAGTTTCATACTTGTTTCCTTGTGTTAACTTCATTGTTTATCTTATCGAGAAAAGTGGAGAGTGCAAGGGGGATGGGTATTTTATTTATAGGAAGCATATATAGATGAAAAATGTAGAAAACACTGAGCAGTTGGCTGCGGTAAATCAAAAGGTAGTAAGAGAAGGTGAGTGCTTACCATCGGTACAATTAAAAGATGGTAGTAGAGTGCAAACGGGTACAGTAGCAACTATGTTGCATAACATTGACCTTTACAATGCTGGTGAGCGAGGACAAGTAGAGGACGAGCTAAAGCTTGCAATCCCAACGCTGTGTAAAATAGGTCTATTTGAGCTGTTTACTGTGGAAGAATGGTTGAGTGGAGATAATCCTGGCCGTCGATACGTGGGTGAATGTGCCAAGGCATTTCTAAGTAATAACGTTAGCTAAACTTCAGAGACCTCATAGCGCTCTTAAATCGATACAGTTTTTAATTCAATTGCGATTATAAGACGCTCAGCTATTGAGCGCACGCGTGGGATTACCTACAATACAGCATGCTTAAATAATTGAAGAAAAACGATGACAGATTCAATCGAAAAACCAGCACTACCAGATAGACTTTCTATCAATCCTCGCAGCCCACATTATGCTAAAGAAATACTAGAGCACCACATTGGCATTCGTTTTAATGGAAAAGAACGTACCGATGTTGAAGAGTATTGCATTAGTGAAGGCTGGATCAAAGTCGCTGCGCCAAAAGCGCTAGATCGCCGAGGTCAGCCTTTGCTAATTAAATCAAAAGGAACGGTTGAAGCTTACTATTGCTAAGCGCCGTGACGATGCACCAATCTGCTCAGGGGTAAATTGGTGCGCTTTGTTTAAGCTACTGTAATATTCCCATCTCGATTGCTAATAGCACCGCACGGGTTCTATCCCTCACACCCAGTTTAGAAAGTAAATTGGAGACATGATTTTTGATTGTGCCTTCTGACTTGTGTAAGGCTTCGGCTATTTCCTTGTTGGAATAACCATTTGCAACCAGTCTCAATACCTCTATTTCTCGTACGCTAAGCGTCTCTGTGGCTTTGAACTCAGAAAAATCATTGTCGAGTTTTGGTGCATACTTTAATAGGGTTTCTGTAATTGCCGGTTGAAAGTAGGTTTCACCATTGAGGATGGTTTTCATTGCATTCACCAACGAATCCAGAGCGATATCTTTGAGTACAAAGCCTTTGGCTCCATTACTTAAGCTGTCCAGAACGAGTTTGGGGTCATCAAAGGTTGTTAGCACTAATACTGGGATCGTTATACCGCGACTATTTAGCTGCTTCAAAGTAGCGATACCGTTCATAATTGGCATGGATAGATCCAGTAGAATAATATCAGGTGAAACCTCTGATAGCCCATCAAGTAACGTCTGACCATTGTCGTACTGGGCAATCACTTCAACTTCTTCGTTAAATTGTAATAAAGTGACAATGCCTTCTCTTACGAGTTTCTGGTCGTCAACCACGACTACTTTCATCAATATCGTCCTTACTGTGGAGTTAACGGGAGTTCAATTTTATAGTGTAGGGCACGATTGTGCTCATAGAGATGCAAGTGACCATCACACTCAGATACGCGTTCAGACATCCCCGTTAAACCATTCCCTTTTTGCCATTGTTCACTGATATAGCCATCATCATGCATATTGGCGAAAAGCTTTTCTTCATCTTGCGTCATTACAATCCAAAATTGCTTCGCATGACTGTGCCTTAGGCTGTTGGTTATTGCTTCTTGAACACAGCGCAGCAGCACTTGTGCTATATGGCTATCGTCAACAGCAATATGTTGTGGAATGGTTGCATGCACTTTTAGCTCAGGAGTATGTTGGAGTAGTAAGGTAAGCGATTGATGAAAATCAATATCTCTATGCTGTCTGAGCATATCCACGGCATCTCGTACATCATTGAGTAGTAACTTAGCTACGCTTTGACATTCTAGGATTTGCTGCTGGGCTGGTGCGTCGGCAGTCATTCTTTGCGCTATTTGCAACTTAATACTGAGTGCCGTGAGGTGATGACCTAACAGATCGTGTAAGTCCCGCGCGATGCGGGTGCGCTCAGAGTGCTTCGACAGCTCAGAAAGCAAGTGTTGTGTGGATTGCAACTGAGCATGTTGATTTTGTAGCTCAACCCTAGCTTGCTGTTCTCGTTGATGGGTGGTGGCTAATAGCAAGGCGAATAAGTGAAACAGGCCATACAGTAATCCCTCAATCCAAAGCAGATGTTGTTGCTTTACACTCTGCATCGTAAACCAGGCCAATACGATGATGAGAGTGGAGCAAGCTGATACGCGAATGGGGAGCAAATAAGCGACAACGGCAACCCAGATAATGGTAAGAATGGATAGGTATCCAAATTGCAGGATCCAGCCACAGGCAAAAGCTGAAAATAGCATAAGGGCTAGCGCAAGCCATCGTAATTTGTGTTTACATTGCTCACAGGTGCCAATGAGATAGCCAAGCGCATAAAAACAGAAGAAGCTGCTAAAGAGAGATATTTCGGGCGCTTCAGGCTGTTGATTCGTTATGTAAACTGAAATAGCGAAAAGGGCAACCCAAGTCATCAGCGCCAGTAGGTCTCTCATATCTCGATTTGCGATTAATGTGCTGAATGCCAACGCTTATGTCCTCGTGCCGTTTTCTTCACTAAGTATGACAAAGTAACAAGGTTGTGCCTATAGGCCAAAAGTCATGGTTTTACATCATGACGTCTGGGACAGGCACTCCAAATGTAGTGACGTTAAGCTAAAGACCAAAATCATAAAAGAGAAATTGTTATGCTTATTGTTCATCAGTTTGCTTTGTATTTGCACATAATTATTGGTGCTATTGCGCTAATTGTATTTTGGGTTCCAGTCGTGACCGTAAAAGGCAGCCCACAGCATAGACTATGGGGAAAAATATTTACTTGGTGTATGTGGCTAGTTTCCGTCAGTGGCATTGTCATGTGCCTAATTGTGATCTACGACCCATTGGCGATCCGTTACCCCTCTCAACACATTGATCAGGCGCTAGGGCAACAGCTGGTATTGAAGCAACGTCAATTAAGTGAATTTTTACTGATGCTGTCAGTATTGGTGTTGGCAAATATTCGTCATTCGAGCTTGGTTTTAGCGGCTAAACAGCACCGAGAGCGATTAAGAAGCGGGTCTCATTTATTGCTGATTGGGCTCTTAGCGGCAACGGGTGGACGAGTGTTGTACACAGCGCTTACATTTGGCAGTACGCTCTATCTAATATTTTCACTTATTGTGTTCTCTACCGTCGCTACTATGTTGTTCTACATATTTAAACCAACACTCAAACCACGAGAGTGGGTGCTGGAGCATATGAGTACCATTTTAGGCGCTGGGATTGCAGTATATACGGCATTTTTTGCGGTGGGTGGACGTCATTGGTTAGCGCAGCTAATGCCTGGGGCTTGGCAGCTAGTACCATGGTTGTTACCCGCTGTGGTTGGCACCTTGGGCATCCTGTTTTACAAAAAACAGCTTAATCACCGTCAAGCAAGGGGGAGCAAATAATGTTTCGGATGAATAAAGTACTTTGCTTAATGATGATACTAGTGGTAACTCCAAAAGTGTTTGCGATGCCGAATATTACCGATGCATTGAAGCATGCCAAAATACTATTTGAGCAACAGGCGATAGTGGATGCTGAGCAAGCTTTTCTGGCGCTGCAAGAAACGCATCCAAATGAGTCGTTCTATTATCTTGGCAGAGTTAAGTTGGTGTCGAATCAATTTGATGAAGCAGAAGAGTACCTTGAAAAAGCACTGCGTCTCGAGCCCAACAGTGCGGATGAGTATTATTGGTACGCCAAGGTAAATGCAGAGCAGATAAAGCATGCTTCTATATTTTCAAAACTGAGTTATGCCAGCAACACAGAAGATGCGTTTTTAGCGGCAATAGACAAAGACGCAACGCATATCAAAGCGCAGCAAGGGTTGTTCTATTTCTACCTTTCAGCACCAAGCATTGCTGGTGGCTCTGAGGCCAAGGCGGTGCGACAGATAAGGGCGATAGAAGCCTTATCTTCCCATGCCGCAATGAAACTATGGATCGACTTTTATTTGCAGACTGGCAATGATGAAGCGTTGATAACATATACTAACACCTTGCTCGAACGCAAAACTATTGATGAAACAGTGTTGTTTAAAGCTGGAATAGCGCTGCAGAGTATCAAACATTACGATGGTGCATTTGCGTTTTTTAGAACTTTAATAGTAATTAAGGAAGCAAAGCATTACGCTGCGGGGCTTTACCAAATTGGTCGGACGGCGGTGTTTTCAGAGGTTAATGTAGACGAGGGGATCGCAGCATTACAAACGTATTTAACACTTGAGATCAGTACAGATGGTCCAGATAAAAACTGGGCACGGTTACGTTTAAGCCAGCTCTATATGCTCCAAGGAAATACCCTAGGTGCTAAAAAGTTAATCAGCAAATTAAAGTCAACGCGAATCAGCGACAAAGACCTAATCAAAGCGATTAGACAGCTGCGAATCTGAGTATTTAGTTCATTTGTTTTATTAGGATGGCAAACGTCGAGCAAGCTCGACGTTTTAGCGATTACTGAGCTGAAGTTAACCAGCTCAGAAATTGACGTGCTTCGCCGCCATTGGCGAATTGTGTGATCTTACGGCCCGTGCCGTCAGCAAAGATCACTTTAGATTTGTTCACCGAAATTGAGCGAATTGGTTGCTCAACACGGATCTCTGTTCCGTTATATGTATATGACATAATAAAACTCACTTTTATAATGCACAGCAAATTAGCTGATGCTTTTGATAGTAGATGAGCTTCATTACAGTTTAGCGAACAGAAGACACTGTCCTCGCAACGACCCGAGACGGGTATGACAGCTTATACCAATTTTCTTAATTGGCTTGATTTCGCCTGACTATATTAAGCTCTACTTGTATTTTTTATGCGGACTTACTGGATCAAGGCAAGGAGGCATTACTTGAGGTTTGCTTTATTTTGAGAGGAAGTTAAAGCAAGAGAGGGATGATATAGAATTGCATTTTTTAAAGCAAGCTTTTTATGTCAGCGAAGCGATAAATATTTTCAACACTTAGCCAAATTAAAGCACCTAAGTTTGCCCCGAGGCGTTAAACCCCGAGACATAGTTACTCTATTAGCACAGCGTTTGTTCGACTGACTGCTTGCCGTTAAATAGCTCAAACGTTAGATTCTGAGGATGTTGAGTGGCAAGGTAAACTAGCGCGTCTGCGACATTCTCTCGACTTATTACGGCATCTTCTCTATTTGTAGGGCGTGAAGTGGAGAATCCCCCAGTTGCAGGCTCATTTTGCAACGCACCTGGTCGGACGATGGTGTAGTTTACAATACTTTTTTGTAGGTGTTGGTCAGCCATGTGTTTGGCTACCAAGTACGGTTTGATTTCACTTTCAATGTTATCAGGATCGTCAGCACCAATAGAGCTGACCATAATAAAATGTTTAACGTTTGCTTTCACAGCATAGTTAATGGCTTTAATGGCGGCCCACAAATCAATAAGTAGGGTTTTATCCGCTCCAGTCTCTCCACCAGAGCCTGCGCTAAATATTACCTGCTCGACGTTGTCAAAGGCTGAACTAAAATCGCCTTCAAGGTCTTGCTCTATGATAGTGAGTTGCTCAGACTGAATATCAGCTAGCTTGTTTTTATTGCGCACTAACGCCACAACGTCATGGCCTTGTTCCAGCATTTTCTTTGTCGTCATTTTTCCAATTTGACCACTGGCACCAATGATTAAGGTCTTCATAGATAAACTCCTTTAAAGTGTTTGCTTAACTAAGACCTTGGGGTCATTGTGCAGATTTAAACCCCTGTGGTGGAAATAGGTTATAAATAGGCGAGTAATTGCTGAGCTAATCTAAAGTCGTGGTGGTCAGGGAAAAGTTGACCACCGTAGGGAAAGAAAAGTTATCTGTTATTTTGTCACTTTACGAGCTCTAAAGTTACGGCCTTTCATTTTTCCTTCTGAGATTGTTTTAAGCGCCACGTTGGCAACACTGCGCTCAACCGCAACGTATGATGACATCGCAGTAACCTTGATTTTGCCGATTTGATCACCTTTTAACGCTTGATTTGAGGTCAGTGCACCTAAGATATCACCCGGTCTTAATTTTGCTTTTTTACCGCCGTCGATTTGAATGGTTACCATCGGTGCCCGGTTAATTTTGTTATTTAATACTTGATCGCTTGGCAGGGGATTGGGCTCAATGGTCTTGCCTAAATAGTCTTCAAGGGCATTTACTTTATGCGATTCTTTATAACTCATTAAAGAGCATGCCACGCCTTTATTGCCTGCTCGTCCGGTTCTGCCAACGCGGTGAACATGTACTTCTGGGTCATGGGCGATATGGTAGTTGATCACCATATCTACATGATCGACGTCGATACCCCGGGCTGCGACATCCGTTGCCAATAAAATGGTCACGCTCTTATTCGCAAAACGAACCAATGTGCGGTCACGGTCTTTTTGCTCTAAATCACCGTGAAGTGCTGCTGCATCAAAACCTAGGCTATATAGGCTGTCGCATACGTTCTGGCATTCTGCCTTGGTGTTGCAGAAGATAACCGCTGAGTTTGGTTGAAATTGCATTAACAGCTTTTGTACCGCAGGCAATCTCGCGTCGTTATTGTCGACTTCGTAAAAGTACTGTTCAATTGAGCTATCGTCATGTGTTGCTTCAACCGTGACTTTGGCAGCATCTTTCATGATGTGCTGCGCGAGCTGCTCTATTTTTGGTGGGTAAGTTGCACTAAATAACAGATTTTGGCGTGCTGTAGGGCAGTGATCTATGATGCACTGTAGTGACTCTTCAAAGCCCATCTCCAACATGCGATCCGCTTCATCCAGTACAAAGGTATTCACTTCATCTAGCGACAAACGGCCTTTGCGCAGGTGCTCTTCAATACGCCCTGGCGTGCCCACAATGATGTGCGCACCGTGTTCAAGAGAGCCAATTTGCGGACCCATAGGTGCACCACCGCACAGCGCTAACACTTTGATGTTATGAACAGCACGGGCAAGCTTGCGAATTTCAACCGCAACCTGATCGGCAAGCTCTCGAGTTGGGCATACCACGAGCGCCTGCACGCGAAAGCGTTTCACGTTTAAATTATGTAATAGTCCTAAAGAGAAAGCGGCGGTTTTACCTGAGCCTGTTTTACCTTGGCCAATGACATCTTTACCCGCCAAGATAAGCGGTAAGGTTTGTGCTTGAATGTCAGTCATGGTGTGATACCCCAATGACGCGAGGTTATCGAGTAAGGCGCTGGAAAGTGAGGTACTTGAAAAAAGTGGCTGAGTCAAAGTCGCTGTCTCTGTAGTTCTAAAACAGCAATTATAACATGGCTCGAACGGATAGCGCGTGTAAGGCCGTGATAAAATTTTTTACCATGGCCAAGTGCGTTAAAAAATAATCTTAAACATTTCCCATGAACAGGGATAAGTGGCATTACAGCCTATGACGGTAGGATGCACATTGGCTCCCGCGCCACCATTACCTGTGGCTTGGATATAGTGACCATTGATTGACTTCAGCGCCACTTTATCGCCATTTTGGATCAAGGCGCCGGGATTATTCGGCAACTCAATCGTGAAGGTTTCCCAAATAGAAGCCACCGTTCGGTTGGAATTTAACTCAGCGCCCCCACCTTGCTCTGCAACAAAGTAATAGCCAGTGGCTGTTTGAATGTGGATGGTGTCGCCATCAAACAGGTTACCGCCGTTGACATCGATAAGATTAAACCTCTCCCAAGGGCCAATCGTAATACGATTGGCGTTTACTGTATTACCGCCATTATTTTCTGCGACGAAGTAATATTGTCCGCCGGTTTCAAACGACACATTAGTAAAAATCGTCGGGCCACATGGGGCTGTAGTGAAGGTTAAGTCTTCCCCTTGAATGGTGGTGCGAGGTGGCTTTGGATCTCCTCGAAAACGGAAATGATATTCGCTGCCGCACTCTAGGTTCGCTATTTGTGCGCTAACCGGGCCATTCACACCAGCCGGTGTTGCGAGTACGCTGTAGCCGTAGTTAGTGGTTGGGCCATAATCAAACGTTTCTCCACTTAAACCAATAGTAGAGGCGGAGTAGCCGTTTAATTGAGCGGAGGTTTCTGTGATATTGCTCGCAGCTTGGGTCACATATTGCGTACCAGCGTGCGCTAAAAATGTACTACCAAACAATGTGAACAGTATCAATTTCAAGATATTCATTGTCTAGCTCCTTTGACGAAAAAAGGCTGTTACGATTAACAGCCTTTTTAGCTTAGGAGAAGGTGTTGCAAATGCTATTACACCTGCTTACACCATTAATTATTGATTGCCAGAAGTGGGCTTCTGGCGTGGTGTACGTTTTTCTCCAGCGTGTTGGCTCTTTGGCTTGTTTGCAGACGATGATGGGCGACGTCTACGGTTGCCATTGTTATTACCAGCAGGTTTACCGTTACCACTTGGCTTATTGTTGCGAGGACCTGAATTTTGCTTAGGTTTGTTTTTCGGCTGAGCGGAAGGTGCTTGCTCAGCGTCTGTCGCCTTTGGTTTTTTCGGTTTCTTTGGCTTTTTCGGCTTGATTGGGCGCGTATCTAATTTTGACTCAGGTACGGCAAGTTGCGGTTCAAACCCTGGCTCCACTTTACGTGGCACCAACTGTTGAATTAATCGTTCAATGCCAAATAAGTCGCTTGCGGTCTCTTGGGTAACAAACGAGATAGCTTCACCTGTCGCACCAGCGCGGCCTGTTCTACCGATACGGTGAACATAATCTTCGTAAACATTTGGCAGGTCAAAGTTCACGACATGAGGCAACTCTTGAATATCCAAGCCCCGTGCCACAATATCAGTGGCAACAAGTACACGTACTTCACCATTTTTAAAGCCAGCAAGGGCTTTCATGCGAGCGCTTTGGCTTTTATTACCATGGATTGCTGCGGCATTGATCTTGTCTTTTTCTAGATCCTTAACCAAGCGGTTGGCACCGTGTTTTGTGCGGGTGAATACCAACACTTGTTGCCAATCATGCGTTTGCACTAAATGCTTGAGTAAGCTCGTACGTTTACTTTTGTCTACCGGGTATACCCATTGAGTCACGCTTTTTGCGGTGCTGTTTGCTGGTGCCACAGAAATCTCTACTGGATCATGAATTAGCCCTTTCGCTAATGCTCTAATCTCTTCAGAGAAAGTGGCAGAGAACATCAAGTTTTGTCTGCGGCTTGGCAATACTTTGATGATGCGCTTGATATCGTGAATAAAGCCCATGTCTAGCATACGGTCGGCTTCATCCAATACCAGTACTTCAAGGTCATCAAATTTGACAGCATTTTGCTGGTAAAGGTCGAGTAATCGCCCAGGTGTTGCCACTAAAACATCAATGCCTTTACGCAGCTTCATCATTTGCGGATTGATCTTCACACCGCCGTAAACAACTTCAGAGCTGATAGGCAGGTGTTTACTGTACAGCGCAACACTTTGCCATACTTGGTCAGCAAGCTCTCTGGTCGGCGTTAGAATTAACGCGCGTACATTGTTCGCACGTGGTTTAGTGCCGGCAATCAGCTTTTGCAACAAAGGTAATGTAAAGCCCGCTGTTTTACCTGTCCCCGTTTGCGCCGCAGCCATCACGTCTCTGCCTTCTAAAATAGCAGGAATGGCTTGCTCTTGAATAGGAGTTGGTTTGTCGTAACCTTGTTCGACAACGGCTTGATTTATTTCTGGGGCTAAACCTAGGTGGCTAAAGCTCATGATTTTGTACTCTGTATTGGGCGGCGGGCAAGAGTACAGTATTTACTCCGCTTAAGCAATTTCGCCGTGTTGTTAAATAGCCTCAAGTTAAATAACGATAGGCGGGTAGATAACAAAGCATAGCGTAAACATCAGGATTACATACAAAATAAGTGAAAGGAAACGTTCGTACTACAGGTCTATTGATGGCATTAGTTATTCACGACCAGTTTGCGCTGTATATAAGTCACTAATTCGACAAACTGGGTTAACTTAGGAGCCGTTTTGTGAAATACACATCTGTATCCTTGTTAGAAAAGGGGTTTTATGTTGCGAGCCTTGCTGTTGCGTTGTTACTTTCACCATTAACACAAGCGCAAACCGAGCAAGTCACCGCCCAGCAATTTGTCGATTTGCAACAAGGACAAAACCACTTCCCGGGGTTTCGTAGGGCACACGCAAAAGGGATTTGTGTGTCAGGAGAATTTAAATCGAATGGACGGCTATCTCAGTACTCAAACGCAACCGTTTTTAAAGCCGGCACGCATCCATTTATTGGTCGATTGTCCATTGCTGGAAATAATCCGCACGCTGCTGAGTTGACGGCACCAGTAAGGAGCTTCGCGCTGAGCTTCGTAACAGGTGCTCAGCGTTGGAATATTGCGATGAATACACCTCCAGTGATGGCGGTAACGAATCCCCATGATTTTTATCAGCAAATTGTTGCTCTGAAGCAGGGCAAAGAGGCAGTAAAAGACTTTTTTGCTGGGCACCCTGAGAGTGCGGATTTTTTGGCATGGAAAGCGAGTTACACGCCAAGCTCGAGTTTTGCCCTTGAGACTTATCATAGTATTAATGCGTTTTATTTGGTTGATGAAAAAGCGCAGCGTCAGGCTATTCGCTGGAAAATGCTGCCATTAAATGAAGAAAGTAAAAATCCTTACACAGGCAAAGACGCGTTACAGCAAGAATTTGCAACTCGATTAGAGAAAGGAGCTGTACGCTTCAATTGGCAGTTTATATTTGCCAAGCAAGAAGATGATGAAAATAATCCAGCCAAACTTTGGCCCAGTAACCGCGCGAAGGTAGATGCAGGAGAGATCTTCATAACGCATTGGCAACCGCAATTATTGGGGAACTGCCATGCGCTCAATTTTGATCCCTTGATATTACCTAGCGGTGTTAAAGCAACCGAAGATCCAATTCTAAGAGCGCGCTCTGCTGCCTATGCAGAGTCTTATCGTCGTAGGGCTAAGGAGCAATTGATGGGCGCGCTTGAGGAGACAGCGAATGACTGATCAAATAACACGATTTAATCTTGCGATGAGAGTGCTTCACTGGTCTATGGCATTACTTATCTTTGCCATGATTTTTGCAGGACTTGCGATGGTACGTGCGCTTGAGCCTTGGCAGCTTACCTTACTTGGGCTACATAAATCATTTGGTGTGCTGGCACTTTTGCTACTTTTATTGCGCTTTCTTATTAGAATAAAGTCATCGACACCTAGCTTGCCATCTGGGATGTCGACAATACAAGTCAAACTGGCCAAATTCAGCCACTGGCTGCTTTACGCATTGATGTTAATCATACCGACTAGCGGCCTGTTGATGCAGTATTATGCAGCGCGACCAATAGTGGTGTTCGACTTTTTCACCATTCCAGCCGCAATGGTGCCTTACATCGAATACTTTGCTGTATTTCGCGAAGGACATGGTTTTGCTGTATTGCTACTGATTACAGTACTTGCAGTTCATATTGGAGCAGCGCTTTACCATCACTTTATAAGAAAAGATGGCGTGCTAAAAAGCATGTTGTAATCGATAAAGAGTCATTGTAAGTAAAAACAGTTAAATTACCGCGCCCTAACACTCTAGTGTCATATTGGTGTCGAAATAGCCCATGTTGCACTCGGCTTGTTTAATGGCGGGATAGCTTTGCTCCATCGCAGCCCTTAGCAAGTTTTTATAATCGCTTCTTATGATACTGCTAACCAAACGAGTTACGCCAAAGTCTAGAAGCACAAAATAAATAACGAGATGTAAAAACTCTCGAATATCTCGTATGTGCCATTTAAAATTGAGCGTTTTTAATACGTTAGCTAGGTGTGATTTGTTCTTAGCGAGCCAATTGATGGCTTGGATAATTCACTGCTCGCTAGTTGCAAGCGATTTGCATGTTGAAATGACAATGTTTGACTGGTAAGTTACTAAAAATACTAAATAAAGTTAGCTTGAATGTTGTTGTTTTTGACTTGTGGATAAGTGAGATATTCAAGAATTCACGCTAATGAGCTGTTAGGTACTCAAAGGAATGCAGAGATGCTCTACAAAATAGAAGAACAAGCCGAAGCTTTTGAAAAGTTAGAGCCCGTAGAGTTCAAAGACTTTTCTAGTTTTGGAAAACTTGAGAAAGATCTAGAAAACTTAATTGCAAATAGCATCTTAGATGTGTTGTTTGAAGATGCTAGATTGATGCCTGTGTTTCAGGAAAGACAATGGCAAGCGGAAGCTGATATATATGCACTTAATGAAAATGGTGAATTAGTTATATTTGAATTAAAGCGTGCATCAGTTGGGAAAGATGCCGTCCATCAAGCACTAAGATATGCGCAAGATGCTGGTCAATGGAGCTACCAAAAGTTAGAACAAAAGTTCAAAGAATATAGCAAAAGCGAAATGTCACTAGTTGAAGCTCACAGAGAGGCTTTTAGTCTTGAGCATGAATTAGATCCAAAAGAAATAAATAATAAACAACACCTGTTAGTTATCGGTAGTGCAGCTGATGAATCATTAGTATCTTCCGTCGATTACTGGAAGAAAAATGGTATATCTATTGATTTCCTACCATATCGAGTTTACGAAATCGCTGGAGAAAAGTACTTTGAATTCTTTGCGCTTCCATATGATAAGCACAAGAATCCAAGTGATGTAAAAGGTGTATTATTTGATACAAATCGTAGTTGGGATGAGAATTCAATTTGGTCGATGATGGATAATAGTCGTCTTGAGGCATATGGTGATGCAAAGAGGTTTGTTCACTATGTTCATGTAGGAGATATTGTTTTCTTTTCGCACAAATGGTGCGGCTTAATCGCTGCCGCAAAAGTAAAAGGTGAAGTTAAAGCTCCTGACAGTGAAACTTTGTATCGAGACGTAGAGTTTTTGACTCCTATTCCGAACCGGAAAGATAACAAATTGTTGGCTATGCCTTTTTCAGCAGTTAGCTCAAAAACAGGTAAAAGTTTCTTTTGGGCTAGAACTATAAAGGTCCCTTATCTGACAAAAAATGAAGCACTTGAGTTAGTCGAGGAGCTTAACAATTACTTGCATCGCACATAATAAGTCAAGGCTGATTACGAATAGATTGGGCGAATAGATGACACCCACTTAAGAAACGAATATATGTCAGCTATTTAATTTAGTGCATATAAGTGGTGGGTGTCAGCTATTTAACTTAACAAAGTGCTAAAAGAGCAGGCACAAAACACTTGGCGTGCGTACATTTTTCAATGATTATAGCCAAGCAAATTTTGTCTTTGTAACAAAGGCGAGCCCTAGGAGGAAGTAATATGAAATCGGCACTTTTAGTCGTAGATGTTCAAAATGGAGTTTTTGGTTCCACCAATCCTCCATATTTATCTGAAAATGTAATAAGCAATATTAAACAATTATTGGGTTACGCTAGCTCATCTGAAATTGAAATTGTATTTATACAACATGAAATCCCGGGGGTGCTAGAGCCAGAAAGTGATGCTTGGCAACTGTTTTCAGATTTAACAATTAATGATTCTAGCTATAAGGTTCGCAAAAGAACTCCAGACTCGTTCCAAGATACAGACTTAAGAGGGTATCTAAATGAAAATGGAGTTGAGCATGTGCTTATATGTGGCTATTCAACAGAGTTTTGTATAGATAGAACCGCATTTAGTGCAGCCAATAAAGGCTATAAAGTTACTTTGATAGAGGATGCTCATACAACACACGGTAAGCCTCATTTGGATGCACCTTCGATTATTTCACACCATAATTTTACTCTGTCTAAGCATCCCAATATTGCTCTGAGTTCTACTGCAGCGCTGATTTCGGGCTAGCAAGAGATTACAGCGTCACTAGCTATTTTTAAGCTGTTGGCGCTTACCATATTACACCATCTTGTAGCATCGAGTTTAATATCACAACCATCTTTCTAATACTGGCAATGATAGCTACTTTTTTCGGTTTTTCGGCAGCCACTAACTGCTGAGATTGATTTTTTAAAAACAGGGTTTGACATCATCGCTACATACAGCGTAGCCCCCACTCAGATCAAGACCAACATGTATTTTGCTCACGCTTTGAAGTCGAAGTTACCATGGTTGACGGATGTAATACCGAATAAGGCGATGCTAGTTTAGGTATAGAGGTTATTCAACAAAGTGTTTAATAAATGTTTTTCATGTTGATTATTTGTTTCTCTGCTGTCAGTATAGTCATTAGCTAGTTTCCAATTTAGAAACTTTAAACAATGATCATTAAGGAAATAAAATGAAACTGAGCCTTAAGAAAAGAAACATGAAAGTACTCAATAAAGACAATAGCCAAGTTGTTAAAAATGCCACTGCGCAAATTGCTGGTGGTTACAATCGAGGTTATACAGACTTTTATTTTTGTGGAACAACACATTGTCCATCTGCCTATCCAGAGTGTGAAACTATGGGCTGTAACGCGTAACCTTTCTCCATAGTCAGCGATTACTCATCAATTCACAGATTTGTTCTGAATCTCAAACCTGTGAATTGTAATTCAGTGCATTCCTATTTGATCAAACACTTTCCAAAGTACCTTTGCGTTTATTTGCTACAACACCGTAAAAATCACGACAAGCAGAGATTGACTCTCTAGGTGCTTTAAATACACGCCACTTTTTTATGTTGGGCTTTTTATCGAAAACTCTTTTTGTAGTACAGCTTTTAATATTTCACTCTTTTTTGTTTGGTATGTTATATTGTATCAATTTAATACAGGCATGACGAAGGAGAAAGCGTGAACGCAAAAGTACAGTCGTTTGGAGACAAAGCAGCAATTGGGTTATCTATGTTGTGCTTAGTCCATTGTTTAATATTACCTTTTTTATTAATTGTACTTCCTCCCTTTGCGGGGTTACTCGCGCTCTCTGATGAAGCTTTTCACGAATGGTTACTCATAGCCGTGCTACCCATTAGCGTATTGGCCCTTGGATTTGGCTATGTGCGGCATAAGTCAGGTCTTGTAGTGGGCTTGGGGTTAATGGGCTGCACATTCTTGGTGCTAGCAACTATTTTAGGTGAACAACGCGGAGAAACCTTGTTTACAGTACTTGGCTCTATGCTCATCTCCTACGCTCATCTTCGAAACTATGCGCTGCGTCGCAACTTTCACTAAATAAAACCCTATTTGGAGTTACTATGAATAGCCTTATGCCTATAGAGCCCTTGCTTGACGTGGACTCAGTGCATCATCAGCAGTCAGAACATGCTACCGTGTTAACCAAGATTTATGAGCCCAAAACCAATATTGTGATTTGGCAACATGCATTATCATCTGCTTTGAAAGCAGAGTTTGGCCGATACTTAGAAACAGCAAAAGAGCTAGAATTAGCGCTACAAATTGCGACTAGCAAGATCACTTGCGAAGTCAGTGACTCGTTAAAGCGGTTGAATTTTAGTGATGCGATGGTGGCGCATATTATTGAAATAGTAGATATGTTTAGCTGCCTATTTGAACTTCGCGTCGTTGGTTTACGGTTAAAAACGCTCGAGACTGCAATGTGCCCGAAATTTCATGTTGATAAAGTGCCAGTACGACTGGTGACTACACTCGCAGGCGCTGGCAGCGAGTGGCTTAGAAACCAGCACGTATCAAGGGATGGCAACAAACTGACTATTTCTCCTGAAGCTGACGCAACACAGCTTGCCTGTGGGGATGTGGCATTATTAAAAGGTGAGCGTTGGGACGGTAATGAAGGCCGTGGCATAGTGCATCGCTCACCAGCGGTAGTAACAGGGGAAAAACGATTGCTACTGACTTTAGATTTTATCGCCTAGATTGGATTCATTATGACAACAAAATTAACTGCATTTGTATTGAGCACTATTTTTAGCCTCTCGCTATTGGGATGCCAGTCGGAGCCTTCAAATATCGGTTCCTCCGCGGTAAGCGGCCAAGCAACCGTCGCTCCGCTTAAAATCGCGACTTGGAACATGGAGCATTTAGCATATCCATCGAGTGCAGGATGTAGGCCTCGTGACGAGCAGGAGATAAGCGCGCTGCGCGATTATGCAAAAGGGCTTAATGCAGACGTTATTGCGCTGCAGGAAGTCGCATCGGTTAAGGCATTAGAGCAGGTCTTTCCAAGTAGTGAATGGCAATTACTGATTTCAAGTCGAGCTAATAGCGCGACGTACGACTGTAGAGGGAGTGGCAATCTATCTACACAGCAGAAAACCGCGTTTGCGATTAGAAATAACCTTGTCCCAAGCAAAGTGGATAACGTGAGCGAACTTAGCGTGAATGTTGAAGGACTAAGGCATGGCCTAGTTGTGACCTTAGATACTCAGTTTGGTGAGCTTTCAGTGCTTAATGTCCATCTTAAAAGCGGCTGTTTTGTTGATAACTATTCGACTTCGGATAAAAAGGCTTGTCGACTGCTGGCAGAACAGCTACCAGTACTTAAGTCTTGGTTGGAGAAACACGCAAATAGCAACATCATTGTGTTGGGTGACTTCAATCATCGTTTAAGCCATGGCGACAATCAATTTTGGCAGCAGTTAACTAAGCACCAAAATAACGCCTCTGCACCTTTGGTAAACGCAACTAAAACACTGACAGGTTGTCACCCACGCTACCCTGTGCCGATTGACCATATATTGCTAAGCAACAAACTTGCAAACACGGTAAAATTCGACCCCAGCGTACACTTTTTTGCGGATATGTCTGAAGAGAAAATGCTCAGCGATCACTGCGCTATTTCGGTGTCAATTAGCATGCGTTAAGGCGGTTGTTCGTTGCACCAAAAGGGAGCGTATATAGCCAAAAAGTCAACCGGTGATGTGCAAATGTTATCAAGGTCTACTCGCCAAAAGCGGCGTTTTTAACGGTAACTTTAGTGTTGAAATTAGACCTTATTTGCTTTAGTCTGCTGCGCAAATTGAGCTGAGTTACATAGACTTAGCGCTGCGCATTCAAAGGATTTGAACAATGACTAAACGCTTTTGGTTTACCACGCTTTATGGTGTATTACTGGCAATCATTTTATTGGTTGTGAGCGCGCCTTCTCTGGCTTATTTGAGATTTAAAGATGCGTCGGTAGCGGATCCTCACTTCTCTCAGCTACAAGTTAATCTCGATATTAATAAAACGGGTGCACTGCAAGTTACTCAGCAAGGCATACTGCAAGGGGGAAACTTCGATTGGCAGGGGCTCGCGCAAACAATTGAGCTGGATGTGAGGTATCCAGATGGTACATACTATCTGAGCGATATCAGCATTGACTCAGTAAAAATTGACGAGCAAGAAGTGCGTTATGCACTGAAGTATAACTACGATAGAAGTGCAGTAACGCTCGTAATAAGCAAAGAGCTGCTTCCAAAGCAAGGGCAGGCTCAGCAATTTGAAGTGCGATATCAATCAAAAAACCGTATGCGGTTTTATCCGACATTGGACGAATTGACTTATTCACTCTTTCCGAATGTAAATCTGAAAATAAACAAGCTTACCGTCTCGATTCTCTATCCTCAAACTGCAACGCTCAAGGAGCACCAATTGTTTGTCGATCATCTAAACAATGATGCGTTTGTGATACATGATGGGATGGTTGATGGACGTAATCAGCTCCTATTCGAGAGTCAATCTGAGATAGCAGATAAAGCACAGGGAGAAATCGCCCTCGCGTTTGAAAAAGGTGTATTTAAGGATAACTATCTTTACCGCAAAGTATGGTATCCGTTTAGGGTATTATTTATTGCTTTGCCGTTTTTAATGCTATTTGCATTGGCTGTGTGGCAAACGCGTAAGCGCCTTCATGCATTGCCAAAACTTGCCGATGCGCTTCCCTATTCAACTCAACCACCAGACTTACCGATTTGCTTGGTAAGAGAACTGGTTGCTGCAAATATCGAACGCATGCTAACAGCAAAAGACGCGTTAGCTGAGGTGTTAAAGCTTGCAGTGGCGAAACAGTTAACGATTAGCGAACGGGGTAAAAACAATGATGAATTTAGTAATGTTGACCTAAAAAAGCTGCATCAAATTCAGTTAAATCCTGAAGCGCCGAGTCAGCCAGAGGTGGTAGGGTTAAGCGGTAAACTGCAACGTTACTTTTATCAACAGCAAGACGTGCAAAACTCGAGTGGAAAACGCAAGCGAAAACGAGTGATAAAAAACCGCTTTGTTATTAACAAAGGAAACGAGGGGAGAACGTCTTTCACAGAAATAATATGTCATTATGTGAATAATGCCGAAGTGGGGAAAGCTCAGCATAATGTAAACTTTCTTGCTTTTATAGCGCCTATTTTACTTTGGTTAAGTGCTTCATTTGTTGTGATTGGAGTTGGTGCTGGCAATGGGTGGCAAGTGTTTGCGGGTAGTTTAATTGTCGTTTTATTGTGCACTTCTATATTATTAATTGCGGTGCTTATTGTAGAGATGTTCATAGAACATCGCAGCGAAGATAAAAAGAGCCGAGAAATGTGGCTTGTACGAGCGTTAATTTATATTCCTACCTATTTATTCTTATTATGGATGTGTGTTGATGGTGATGATGAGCTGGTGAATGGTACCAGTGTGGTTTTTCACTTCTTTTACCTAGGTTTTATTGCGGCTTTCTTTTCATTTATCGGGCCTTCCAAGCAATTTAAAGCTTGGGTATTGCAGTCTCAGCAATTTTATCAATACATTAAAATTAAGAGTCAGCACTGCTTCGCTGAAGGAGTCGAAAAAGCGGAGTACGAAGCATTGTTACCTTATGCATATGCATTTGGTTTGTTGAATGAATGGATAAAAGGGTATGAGGCTTATCTAACTGCAAAGCAGGACGACACTACGCCTTTGATCCCTTGGATCCGCTATAAAAAAATTACCGAGCCGAGAGAATTAAAACAACATTTAAGTTGTCTTGAAGCGGTCATGCCTGCAATATCATGTTCACTGTATGATAGACAGCCATACACTTAGGGCGATTGATTTTTCAACTTTGTTTTTGTTGAGCGTTGGCATTTTGCAAGCACTATATGCGCGTTACATAAACAGTTAGTTGACAACCGCACTTGATGAATAACTTAAACGAAAGGAGTGTGCTATGCCATCCGCAAACTTACTTGCCTTGCTCGATGATGTCGCTGCGTTAACAAAATTAGCCGCAACGAAAACCGCTCCGGTGTTAGGAGACGATCTTGCCGTCAACGCAGAGCAACTATCGGGCGGGATCAAACCAGATCGGGAACTTGCAGTGGTATGGAAAGTATTTAAAGGCTCCTTGCTGAACAAGTTTATTTTAGTGCCCGTTGCCTTGGCTTGCAGTTACTTTGCGCCGTTTATGATCCCCATTATGCTAATTTTAGGGGCGCTGTACTTGCTGTTTGAGGGCGGCGAAAAAATTCTCCACGCTATTTTTCACCGTCAGGAGCAGCAGCAAGAAACCGATGAGTTTGTCAAAGCGCTTGAGGATGAGCGTGTTGACTTAGTCGAGTTTGAAAAAGACAAAATCAAGGGCGCTATCGTTACCGACTTTGTTCTGTCGGCGGAAATTATCATCATTGCGCTGGGGGCGATTGCTGATCAGCCTTTTGAAAAGCAAGCAATAGTCCTTTCGTTAATTGGGCTTGCGCTGACAATCGGGGTTTACGGAATTGTGGCCCTGATTGTTAAGCTTGATGATATTGGTTTAGCCATGATTAAGGACGTAGGTAAGACTACACTTGCGGCGATAAAACGTGGGGTGGGTAAGGGGCTGCTTTATTTTGCTAACGGTCTGATGAAGTTTTTGTCAGTCGCTGGTGTGTTGGCAATGCTTTTAGTTGGCGTTGATATTTTGGCTCACCAGTTCCACTTACTTGAAGAAATTGTTCACGCTATTGAAAAGCTGATCCCTGCAATGAGCTGGTTTTTGAGTATTATCGCCAAGCTTGGATTGGGGGCGGTGATTGGTGTCATTATTGCGGCGGTGCTGAGTCAGTTGCTGGCAGTGTTTAAAAAAGCATAAATAATCGCAAGTAGCCCGTAGATTTCAGGTCTACTTGCAGATCTTTTCGATTACCTTCTAATCGGCACTTGCTGGTTGACTGGCTTTTGCGGTGCTTCATTGAGGTTTTGTGGTAATAAACGTTTGGCTTTACGCTGCTCTCGTAGCGTAAATTGTAGCGCTTTTAAAATTCGCGCATCCAATGGCGTTTCGCAAAACGGGCTTAACAGGTTGTTCTCTTCCGTCGGATCTTCACTCAAGTTATAACACTCGTATTCGCTGGGAATGAACTGAGTGGTTGTTATTCCGTCTGGGTTGCCGACGCCAACGACATTACTCACAGACGCTTGCGTGGTAGGCTCATCGTTACCACCAAGATCAACTTGGTTCGGGTCTTGCTCATAGAATCTAGCGTTATCAAAATAACGCACAAACTTCCATTTCGTGTCACCGCTGATATCCGGTAGTTGCGTTATTACGGCTTCAATATGGTTCGGTTGGATAATACTATTGTAAGCTTTACCGGTAAGCATATTCGTCATATCACTGCCAACTTCGATGTTGTCATCGGTCATAAAGTAAATGGCTTCTTCTTTGGGCGGCGCTTCACCTAAAATAACGTTGGCTAGGTTTCTACCAACGAGTGGCTGTGCCTCACTGTGATCTTTAGCAAGCTGAGTACGAGTTTGCTCAATATCTATATCCGCTAGACCAAGCAGGGTAGGCAGTAAGTCGATGTGCGATGTGGTGATATCAAGCTGCTTAGGTTGATTGAAAAGCACAGGATTAGAAATAATAAACGGCACGTTTAATACTTCTTGATACGCGGTGTACCATTTTTGATGTAGACCGCCGTGAGCACCCAGTAGCTCACCATGGTCTGAGGTAAAAACGACAATAGTATTTTCATAAAAAGATGACTGCTTTAATGTGTTAACTACCTGTTCTATATGCTTATTCACTTCTGCGATTAGGTAGTAATAAAACTGTCGATAGGTTTCATCTGGTGGTTGTGGTAGATACATATGCGGGTACATAAGCTGATAGTCTTTTTGGCATCTAGGCTTGTCCATTAAGCTTTCAGTTTGGCTTGGGGCTGGCGCAACACTTGGAAGGTTACCGGCTTCTTTTTCAGCATAAAAGTTGGAAAACCAATCTTTTTGTCCCATTAATACAATGTCATGAGGGTTTACGAATGAAGAAACCAGTAAAAATGGTGTTTGGTCGCCGTTTTGTGCCTTTTCTTCAAGTTGTTTAAGGGTTTCACAAACTTGATTGGCAAATCCCGGATCTCGAGATGTGCCTGAATTGTTCTCTGCTGCGCCATGAGGTTCAGGACCTATCCATTGACTAAAACCAAACTTATCTAGACGCTCTGCGCGCTCATAGAGAGCTTGTTTTGCTGGGTAAGGCTCTCCGGTTGCAGAGTTACTATACAGCGCTTGCTGACTCCCCGGCACGATAATATCCTCATCGGAGAGGTGCCACTTACCACGATAATAGGTTTGATAACCTGCTTCGCGAAACCAAGAGCCCATGGTTGGCACGGTATTGGGAGCCAGCCAGAACATGTTTTGATCAAATGACGACTTGCCAATTCCAGGTGTTTGGCTCACACCGTGTAGTGATGGATATTGTCCCGTGTAAATGGATGTTCTACTTGGTGCGCATGCCGTCGCTGCTGCATTATGATTCATAAATTCCATGCCACAGCGGCGCATTTCTGCCATGCACGCACTGTGCTTGAGTCGATACTCTTTTGCTTGTGAATTTTCGTAAGGCGGAGGGAAGCGCTCTTCATCGGTGGTAATGATTAGAAAGTTCGGTTGTTTGCCATTAATCTTCATTACAATCTCCTTTTAACTTGCACAGGGCAAATGCCCACGAAGAGTGTAGTTGAAGATCCTTAGGTATTTGCGCTTTGTGTAATTTAATTGTTTTTTTATTTTAAATAATGTGTAAAAACAACATTCTGTATTTTCTCAACGACGAATAGAAAAAAGGCCTTATCGACCTTTATATAGTTTTGTATTTGGTGAATTACCAGTCGCCTGGGTCGCCGCCATCTGAGTCGCTGATCTCCTCGTAAGTACCACCAGTGTCAATACTCAGCTGTTTAAGAAACTGAAATGTAGGGGTACTAGATACCGACTGAGATGCAGATGAAACATCTAATACATACATCTTATCTTTATTAGCCAGAATATTTTGCACTGTGCCTGTATAGATTGTGGCATTGAATTGCACTGGTGGTAGCTCAAACAGGTATTTAGAGGTTACGCTCGTTTGCCAATTTGAGCCGCCACAGCTAGAGGCTGGGCTGTCATTTTCGCCGCCATCAGTAGATCCATACACTCTTAACAGTGCGCCATTAGCGGCTTCCGTTGAGTAGTTTACTCTCAACTCATCAGCGCCATCACACATAGCTTGTGCAAGTGCAGTTAGCCCTGAGCACCCTTCTGGATCTAGTTGATAGAGTGCCATCATTGCCGCATTGAAACCGACAAACCCGTTAGTTAGGGATTGAATTTGACCGCCACTAGCAAACGTTTTCACATTTAGCTGTTGGCCATTAATTGTGGCATCTAAAAAGAACTTTGATACTTTTTGCACTGCTTGTTGTTTTGAGAATGAACATCGGCTTTGTCCATCTGGGCGCAACGTGTTCATTGAACTACTGCGATCTAAAAAAAGCACGCCATAAGATTCAGGCGCAGCGAGCGAATTGAAACTCGACATTGTGGTTGCCAATACAACGGCAGATACTAAGATTTTCATCATCGTGAACTCCATGTCAAAAGATACCATTTGCATTATCTAATCGAAAAACCTCACGGCTGCGACAAGGTATTGTTCAAATGGTGTAAGAAGTATCTGGCTGTACTGCTGATGCAGATACATGATTTGCGCAAGTAAAAAAAAATGAACTTAATTGGTTGCAAATTTGTTGCGCAACGTAAGGGTAGGGTAGATTCTAATTTTATCCATTACACCACATTACAGCGACAATTTATTTTATAAAACATAATCTTACATTTAGGTTTGACGTAAACTTTAGTATTTTCATGATGTTATGTTTAGCTGCCTGATATAATAGCGATTGCGATTTAGTTTCTAAAAAATATACAGTAGGATGAAGTAAACAGTATTCAAAAGTACGAAATAATAAAAACAATGACAGGAAGTTTTATGAAGCGATATCTCTTTTCTCTCTTAGGTTTAATTGCCATCGCCGCCGCTGGTTGGAAGTTTACCCAGTATCAGTCTCATTACACTTCAGATTATGTTGATGTAGTGTTGTCTTCACAAGTGCTTAATGAAGATCGAAAGGTCTTTATTCGCCTCCCAAAAGGATATGACAAGGCACATAGTTATCCACTCATTATTCGCACCGACGGCAACTTTAATCTCGCGCGATGGGATGAGGTCCTAAGCAGCCTTGCCGAACAAGGTAGGGTAGAAGATGCCATTTTAGTGTCTATTCCCAATCAATTTTGGACAGAGACCCGCAACCGCGACTTAGTGCCGCCTTATGCTCGACAAGATGTTGCGATTGAGGCCCGTCCAGAGAGTGACAATGATCCTGCCATTTTTGGTCGTGCAGATCGTTTTTTGCAATTTGTTGAAAGCGAGCTGTTACCCTATTTAGAAGCTAACTACTCAATTAACGACAACCGCGTGTTAAGCGGGTTCTCTGCTGGTGGAAGTTTTGTACTTTATACCATGGTGACTAAACCTGCACTTTTTGATGGCTACTTTGCTTTTAGTCCTGCTGCGTGGTACGACGACTCGGTTGTCGTAAAAGAATTCGCAAAAAGCCTAGCCAATATTCAAGGCAAACCTAAGTATATTTACCTTTCCATTGGTGGTGCTGAGAATGACATCATTACCGGGTCATTTCATGGTTTATTAGATGCACTTGAACAGCATGCGCCTGCCAATGTGCGTTGGGGACACAGCATTAGCGAGGGCGCGGGGCATTCACAAAATCCAGCGGTTTCCGTGCCACTTGCCTTGAGTGAGTATCATCACTTTAGAAAAAATCAGTTAATGTAAGTGTTGCAATGCTTTGATTTCAGAGAGCAAATGTTTTTGTTCGCTTTCACTTAGCGCTTCAAGCTTAAGCATGGCTTGGTAGGTCTTTAATAGTGATGGCTTATCTCCTTTTTGCTGATAAGCCATGGCCAATTGCTGCAGTGCATTGAGGGACGCTGAGTTGTGCTGGCTCACAAAGCTGAACAGGTTGATGGCCGCAGTGAAGTTACGTTCGAATAGGGCGGCATTCCCGAGCGAAGTCAGCGCGCTGTAGGGGTAAGCCTTAAGTCCATATAGTGACTTAGCGATGGCGACATGATTTTCCAGCTGCGTGACACCGGCGGTCGCTACCTTCAAGGATGGCTGATAATGGTTAAAGAGGTGCTGCAGACCATGATAATAGCTCGGGTAGACGACGCTCGTATGGGTTTCGCCGCTAAAGTGCTGCGCTTTGAAGTCAATTCCATTTGGCTTTCGCCAAGCATCATTAAGACGTTGAAATGGCTGCGTTATGATTGCGCTTTCGTCTGCCATGCTGATGTAGATACACTTGTTGATTAACGCTTTTGCCAGTAAGTCATTTAATAATCGCTCTTTATCCCACCAAAGGCTTGGACTTGCCAACATCACACCATTAAATAAATCGGGCTTTTCAAGTAGCGCATAGGTTGCAAACAGCCCACCGAATGAGTGTCCTGCTAACGCGCGATAGCCTGATGTTCGATAATGCTTGTCTACGTAAGGGATGAGTTCTTTGTCGATAAATTGCAGTAGCATTTCTGCACCGCCTGGATTTTGCTGCCGTGTTGGACCTGCAAAATGTCCCAGTACCGCAAGGCTGCCTTTGCGATAAGGTGGGGTCAGATCTCGAGTGCGGTGTTCGTTGGTTTCGATGGCAACAATGATAAGTTCCGGTATTTTATGTTGTTGTGCCAAGAAGCGGGCCGCTGAAGCGGTATGTTCAAGATTGCTCTGGCCATCAGTTAGATATAACACTGGATAGCTTGTATTGCCTTGTTCATAGCTTGGTGGCAGGACGATATGAACCGTTCTTTTTTGCGAAAAATAAGCGGACGAAAGCTGCAGTGTCGAGTTCGGAACTGCTGAGTTATTAGCAACAGCGTTACCAATTGACAGCAATGTAAAAATAGCCGCGATAACAATGTGAGTAACTAACCTAGTTTGCATAACCGCTCGTTCCTTGATTAAAAATCATCGCTAATTTAACACGAGTCAAAACAACAAGGAACGGGTTATATAGCAGCGCCTAGGAATTATTTGTTTTGTCTTGAGCCTTTTAAGGTCACTATCACTCCATTCTTATTGGTGTTTGTGTCTTCTTGAGTAGTTTAGAAAAGATAGGTTTTAAGCAAAAAAGAGAAAACACTGAAACGATTGCCATCACTAAAATGCCAATTAGAGGAATAACATAACCAAAGGTAAAACTAGCACCGACCACGTGTCCCAATATGCATTCTGAACGGTAGATTGGATAAAATAGCCCAGCTATCAATAGTCCTAAGGCTGTATACATGGTGAGGCTTTGATAACCGAACTCCCAAAGGGCTGATTGCAACAAGCTAAAGAGTAACATCACAAAGAATGCGACCAAAAACTCAGTAGGAATAACCACGGGTGCTGTTTTTTTAATGGGCTCTGTGCCAATTGCTTTATGGAGCCGCAGTGCAGTAAGCCAAGCTAATACGGGAATTATGATAATTCCCCATGCGTTAGATACTGCCGGAAAATCATCTCTGTGAAGTAAGTGGTGACTGACTATGCCGCCGTTTAAATGTTGCCACATCAGCGTTAATATCACGAGTAAGATAGCCGATGTAATTAGGCCTTTGTTGATTTTGTTCGCTTTGACTAAAAGCATGTTTCTACTCCTAACTGATTAAACTCTAATTTAACTAATAAAGACGGCTGAAATGCGTGGCCACCACATCATGACAGCGGCCGCGCAGACGCCAATCGCGGTGATCACAAAACCTAGGCTCATCATCACCGCGATTATCCACACCGGTGCGCTGGCTTTGGTTTGGCGTTTTGCCCAAAAGTAGAGTTCTGCGAGTGCCATTGGTAGCAGATAGCAGGCAAACGAAATAAATATATCGACAGGGCCATCTAAGGTTGCGGTATTGCCATTGAAGCCTTGGTTGACCATGTACCAACCAAACAAATAAAGACGAAACGTCCACACCCCATTAACCAAGAAAAAACTATGTACGGCATAACGTTGATGTGCGGCGATATTTTTTTGTATGGCAGCGCGCCAAGCAAAAAATATCGCAATGGGAATTAATATACCGTTGAGTGTTATCCCAATGGCACCAATATCGCTTAGCCTAAGACCGGTTACCCAAGTGAGATATAACCCAGTGAGTGCGCCCGAAATACCGAGAATAAAAAATACGCGTCCGTTGTAGCGGTGAAAGCGTGGAAAGTGTTTCCGCACCGCAGGAATAAGCTGTAATAAGCCGCTGGTGGCCAAAATCACAGCGGGTAAAACATGGCTAAAAAACATCTTGGCATCTTTTGTGTGTCCACTCGCCGGTGAAACCGCTGCACTTTGCTCTGTGAGTCCCACGATAAGCGGGATGGCATATAGGCCTAAGATATAAACAGCAAACATCCATTGCCCGAGCAGTGCGACACATATCCAGCTCTTTACGGCACCATTCAATACGCTAAAGGGACTAAAGAAAAGCCCAGTTGTTTTGGTTAGATTGAGGGAAGACAAAGTACTTATCCTTATAAATCAATGAACTTGATATATAAAATGACAAGATTTTGCTATCTCGTCGCTTTGATTTTGAAAATCAAAGCAAAGAAAGTAGGCCGAATTTAAAAAATGGTGGTGTTAAGTTTACTTACAAAGTTAATTTGAATGCTTTTGGTGTGGCTGTTAGAGTTTCTGTGTCTACCAATATTCCTTCAATCACCATGACTATTGAAAACTATTACCTACTTTTGCTTAGCCTATGTTGCACTTTGGTTGTTGCTCAGCTTTTTGTAAAAGAGAAAAAAGCAGCACATTTACTCTTTGCTTTAGTGTGCGGCTCGATAGCATTGGCCACGACCAAAAAGCTGACTCAGGACTCCTTAAATGGATATCAGTATTTAATTGGCATGGGTGCTTGTGTGACCTGTAATGGGTTTTGGTTGCTTGCTAGGGCACTATTTAGAGAAAAACATGCCATTTTAAAAAGGCATGTTGTGTTTGCAATCGCCATTGCTGCCTTGGTCATATGGCGACAAGGCTATTTGTTTATCGATAGTCAATTACACATGAACGCTCGCGGATTTTTTGAGTGGCTTAACATTGCGGCGTATGAGCTTACCTTGTTGTTGTCATCTAGTGTACTCATGCTGGCATTTTGGGAAGGGTGCAGAGGGTTCTCGCAGTCTCAAGGGCAAGAAAAAGCACAAAGGGTGCTATTTTTATCCGCTTATTTTATTTGCGTCGCAGGCACTAAACTAATCGAAAATCGCTTTGCCGATAATCGTGAGGTTCAAGAATGGGCGGTGACAAGCGCAGCCATCCTCATTATATTGACGGCGCAAGTGTTACTGTATTGGCGATTTTCATCTCAACGTACAAGTACATCCATTAGGTGCGTCGAATCAAATGAACCAACACAAACCGAGGATGATATTGCGCTCCAGCAACAGGTGGAACACTTTCTTATCGAGCAAAAAGGCTTCCTCAAAGAAGGGTTAAAAGTTGCTGACTTAGCTCAGCAATTTAATGAACCTGAATACAAGATAAGTCGAGTGATACGACAAAACCTGCAAGCGCGAAATTTCAGCCAATTGGTCAATGAGTTGCGGGTTGAGCATGCCAAAGTGCTGTTACAAGACCCCGCTAAACAGCATTGGCCAGTGCTTGTCGTTGGCCTGGAAAGTGGTTTTGCGTCGGTTGGACCATTTACTAGAGCATTTAAAATCGCTACGGGAACCACACCAAACCAATTTAGAAAGCAAAATAGCCAAACGCAGGTGCTACGTGAAGCACAAGAGTAAGTGGCGATTAATCTAGCTTAGTCAGTTTGTATTGTAGCTGCTGAATAGGCAGCTCTATCGTCTGTGGGTCAAGCTCTGGCGTAATATCACTGACCGGAAAGACGTTATCAATTGCCACCGCATTCGCGATAGCGTTTGTATCGCCATTGGATAAAAAAGTAAGTTGGGTGTAATCACTGGGCTGTAAGTCATACCGAGCCAGCGTTGCCTTTAAGTCTATGCTGTATTCGTATGCAGCTAACAGGCTACCTGCGTTATCGTTGTATCTGCAGATCCGCCATTGATAGCTACTTTCGATAAACTCCAGCGCCCAAATCCCACCTTTATCTTGGATCATTTGTTGTGGTTGTTGGCAGGGCTGTGGTAGGGGCAGTAAACGGCTATGAGACCAAAGTCCTTCGTGGTTTTGGCACAATAAGTCGCCCTTACCAAGGTCGATAATATGCGAGCTTAGACCATATTGGCAAAACTGGGAGGCGGGAATGAAAAAGGGGGCGCTGTGCTTGTTAAGCGCGCCAAACACAATATAGCCCATTAATACCTCAGTGTTGGTCATCCAGCCAAGGTAAACATATTCATCATCTTGCCAGTTTATTGATGCGATTTTCCCCTGTTTAACGGTGTTAGTCAGCGTGAAGTGGTCGCTTTTACCATTAAATGTACAAGTCAAACTGCCTTGTGTAGCGTCGATGTTGCATGATTGCTGAACTTGCTCCTGTGATAACCGCTTTATTTTAGAATTTGGCGTTTGATGGGTTAGCGCTGAGGTGAACTTAGCCGCAGCAGACAACAGGCCGGTTTGATCTTGTTTAAAACGACATTTAGGCTGTATCTTTGAGGAACTGAGCACGACACTACCATCAAGTACAGCAAGCTCACAGCTATTGGCTATGGTACAAGCCGCGAGCAACATAACGCCACCAAAGGCAATCCAAGTGTTTTGCAAATCACAATACTCATCAGTCATCAGCTACATTCTATAAACATAGCTGATAACACCTTGATTAAGCAATATGTGCAGCAATACCCGATTTTCCCATAGCGACTTCGGCTTTTAGTACTTGGCCGTTGATGTAATCGCCACTATTTTGCTTTCGGTAGGGGATTGGCTTTTCACTAAATACGTGTGTTAAGCGCTCTGACCAATTGGCAATTTCATCAGTTATACGTTGATTAGGCTCGCCTTTTGCGTCGAAAATAACATGGTTTTGTAGAACGTCCATACCTGGGAAAAACAAAGTCCCGTGCGTGATCGGAAATAGTAATTCGTCCATTGTGCCGTTTATCCCTAAAGGAGAGTAATCCTCATATCCACCACCTGTGGTTACACAAATTAACGCTCGTTTTCCCTGTAAAACTCCCTCGCCGTAGCGCAGTTGGTTCCCTTTGTTTTGATAGCCGTAAGCAAAGCCATAGGCATAGACTCTATCGAACCAGCCTTTAAGTATGGCAGGCACGCTGTACCACCAAAGCGGAAAATGAAAAATAACCAAATCGGCAGCCAGCAATTTTTGCTGCTCTTGAATAACATCTTCGGTTTGGGTGTTTGAGTGATATGCCTTGCCAGACGCTGCAATAATCGCAAGTGGTGCTTGTGAGTCATCTTGCGGGAAGTCGGTTGCGTCAACCACAGCCTTCCAGTCCATTTGGTATAGATCCGAAGTTTGAACTTGCAAGCCCATACGCGTTAAGGCTTCGACACTTGTTTTGGCGAGTGTCTGGGTTAAGGAAGTCGGCTCTGGATGTGCCGATATCACTAGTGCGGATTTGGTCATGATAAGTGCTCTGTAACGAAAAGGAGTTGTTACTATCTCTGTAATCTTGCTATAAATGAAATTGAATATTTTTACCCTAGGTATAAATTAAATGGATAGTAAAAAGGTGGACTTAAACCTGCTTCAGACTTTGGTGGTGTTACTAGAAGAGTGCAATGTGACCAAAGCGGCAGATAGGCTGAACCTCAGCCAGCCAGCAGTAAGCACTCAGCTAAGTCGGCTGCGTGGACTATTTGATGATCAGTTATTAGTCCCTATTCATAAAGGCATGCTACCAACTGCCAAAGCGCTTGCTTTGCTGCCGGAGCTTCGCGCTGCGATGAAGCTAGTAAGTAACGTGTTAGTAGAGCATCAAGACTTTATCCCAGAAACGGCCAATTTAACCTTTAAAGTGGCATGTACCGACTATTTACAGTTAGTGGTGATGACAGAGGTGATACGGCGTTTAAAAATTGCTGCGCCCAATATCAAGGTGGTGCTTTGTCACTTAAAAATAGCAACGCTTGCAGCCCAGCTACAACACTCAGAACTCGATTTGGCATTAATGTCGCCGGAATGTGGGCCTGATTCGTTAAGATTTAAAACCTTATATCAAGAGAAGTATGTCTTGATTGGCAGAAAACACCATCCACAGCTAACGTCAGAAATGACAATCGCAGATTATGTGAAGCTTGAGCATATTGTGGTGTCTTTTGAAGGAAATAGCACCTCAACATTCGTTGATTCAATCTTGCAGCAATATGGTGTATCGAGGCAGGTGATGACGTCAGTTCCCTCATTTTTATTGGTGCCGGAACTGGTGAGAAATACTGAGTTGGTTGCACTTATTCCGGCTCGTCAGGCGTCAAAACTTGGAGCAGATTTTACCCTCGTTGAAAATCCGATACCTGACTGTGCTTTTGACGTCGCTATGGTGTGGCACGAAGTGCAGCATCAATATCCTGCACTCCGTTGGTTACGAGCATTTATTAGCCGGACTATGGCTGAGGTTTGTTAGTCGTTTCGTCCAGCTCCTCGGTTGGCTCACTATTTTGCTCATTGTCGTCGGGTTCATCGTCGTTATCGCGAGGCGCGTCTTCGTCTTCGTCAACGACAAGTAGCTGCTCATGTGCTGTTTTTTCCTCGATACGCGGGTCCATGGTGGCAGCGAGCGGTGAGCTGGTAATATCAGAAGTCGCAGCCACATAGTCGCTAGGCTCTGGCTGCTCGGCTTTTTGTCTAGCGTTGATAAAGTGGAGGAGTAAGAACATAACAACGGTTAGTGCGCTTAACGAAGCGTATAGGGCTTGATGACCAAAATGGGACATGATCTGTGCAATAGCGGCCGAGCCAACACAGGCACCTCCCCCAAACGCTACCAGCAGTGCAGAAGAAACGCCAACACGGTCTTCATCATCAACACGGGAGTTTGCTAGTGCCGAAGAAAGTGGATACATGGTAAATGCAAATAACCCAAAGCCAAAAGTCAGCCAAAGACTGTAGCTTGGGCTCAGTGGCAGTAAAAATATACAAAGAGAAATCAAACCGATAAAAACAGCGTTACTGCGCAGTAAGATACTTCTGCGAACTCGGTCAGAGATAATGCCCATTGGCCACTGTGCAAGCAAACCTGCAAAAATCGTTACCGACATATACATGGCAATTTCTTCGGCATTAAATCCTGATTGGCTTGCAAAAGTCGGGGCAAGGCCATAAAAGCTGCCATTAATTACACCAGCAAAACAAACCGCCGTAAGAGATTGAGGTACTTTTTTGAAGTAGGTAAACAGACTGACTTGAATAGGCTTAAGTGGCTTGGGGTGGATCCGCCTCGTCGTTGAAATGGGGATAATTCCAAAGGATAAGGCAACAACAATTAAAAACAGCGGCGCATAGCCAAGCTCAGGAAAATTAGAAAGCGCAAACTGCCCTGTTACCATACCGAGGTAGGAGGTGAGCATATAAAAAGAAAATACCCTCCCTCGCTGCTCAGGTGCCGCTTGTTCATTCAGCCAGCTTTCGAGCACCATAAAGTTACACATCATGCCAAGACCCACCACTAGTCGTAGTCCAAGCCAAAGATAGATATTGTCACTCACCCCATGTATCGCTACGCAGGCCGTCACTGCCGCTGTGCTTGCCGCAAACGCGCGAATATGCCCAACTGATTTGATCAGGTGGTAGCCTAATTTAGCACCGAGCAACAAACCCAAGTAATAAAACGAGGTAAGCAAGCCGATCCAAAACGTGCTAACGCCGTGCTGGCCTAAATAAAGCGCTAAGTAAGTGGTCAGCAGGCCTGTCCCACCGACTAAGAATAGATTTGTTAAATAAAGCGATGGAAAAGATTTCATATCGACCTTGGGATTCATTATGAATTTGCGTGTAACGCTCTAATAGTAGGGGAGAAATAGTTTATTTCCAAGCAAAAAGCTGTTGGCTGTTTATCTGCCTTGTTTGCTTGTGTCGTTGGCTGATTGCTACATAGCCTAAGTTATAGGGTTCTTCAGTGTGGTTCTGGCAAAAATACAGTGATAACACGCGTATAATTGAATTGTTGTTTTAATTGGGTTGAGTGTTTTTTGTTCAGGTGATACAACTTAAGTTCAGGACTAAATTATTACGAGCTAGTTCCTGAATTTATCAATAAAACAAAAAAGGATTACCAATGAAATTAACGGTTAAAAAATTAAAGTCTTTATCTAAAAACAGCCAAACACTTGATTATGCTGCGACGCCTAATGTGGCAGGTGGTTATACAACGAGGCCTGGCACGATTGGTTGTGAAACCACGACTAAAGAGTGTGATCTAATCACCACGGCACTTTGTACAAGCGCTAGATGTGACAACTACACGACTGAAAATTGTTAGCAATCAAGTAAGCAGGATCTGGGCTGTACCTGCCTTTATTTTTTGTATTTTATTGATTAATCAACCTGAGCTCAGCATAACGTTTGACGTACATACCAAGCTCAGGCCAATGTAGTTTTAATTTCCTTGATTCATCTGCGTTAATTTATCGCCAATGGGTTGAGAGAAGTTATAGCCATCGTACTTGTCCCAGTTAATCGACCATGTCATCACGCCACCAAAGTTCGGATAAGTCTTGCTAGGTTGGATAGTGCCACATCCTGTACCTTTGGTTAAACAATCCAAGGCATTGATGATATTGCCGATAGGCGCTTGGCCTGAATTTGCCGACTGTGGACCAGAAGGTAGACCGATGGCTACTTGGTCATCCCTAAGTGGCGCAAAGCGGGTGCCATCAGCAAGATCAAATCCCTCAATCAACATTTTTGCATGGGCAACCATCATGTTTACTGAGCCCTCAGGAGCACTTCCCGGTTCATATGGGTTAGGTAGGCCACCATTGTTGTATAGCTGTACGTGAAGTAAATCTAATGTATCGCGTAGCTCATTTATAAGTGGAATATAAGCGCCCCAAATACCTGAATAGGCAATCATGCCACCATGCACATAGGGATGCTCAGGGGCCATGGTAAGTACCATATTGCCACCAATATTTTGTTCAATTTGCTTTAATGCTCTTGGCAGTCGAGCTTGGATCTGAGAGCCATGCACAAGGTTCGAGCCGCTCTCTAAATCGATATCGAGCCCGTCAAACCCCCATTGTTGAATAATATCGGTGAGGCTAGTGACAAATGCCGCTTCATCGGCATCCGTATTAAGGGTAATTGTGCCTTCTGCACCACCAAGACTTAGCACAAAAACTTTACCTTGCGCTTGTAGTGCCTGCATGTCGGATTTGAATTTTACTGGGTCGATAGGCGGGCAGTTAGACCGAATGTCTTTTTCAAATGGCGTGAAGTGCACTGTACCATTCGAGTTTCTATCATTTTCAGCAAAGGCAATATCGATGATATCCCAAGCATTAGACATCTGATCAAGTGGAATTGGGCAACCAGCTGGATTGACAAAGTTATGCCAATAGCCAATCAATTTGTGCTTTTTACCGATGGGTTTGTCGATGACTTGAACAGTCACGCCGCTACTGGACACCTGATCATTATTGTCGTTGGTGGCCGTAGCATAAAGTGTTTTTGTGCCGATTGAGGCCGGTGCATAACTATATTCGTAGGGTGACGTTGTGTCTGTATTGAGTAACACGCCATCAGCATAAAACTGTACTTGAGTGATTTGTCCAACAAAAGAGGATGCTTGTGCAATCAATTGAGTGGAATTACCCAAGGTAATTTGGCTGCCGCTAGTGGGGGCGAGTAAATCAACGGCAATCGGTTTATCTGTCACATTCACTGTAATTGTTTGCTCGCTTTGATTACTTTCGTTATCCACGGCAATGGCTTTTAAACTCACCGGATTGAGGTCTGTCGGTGTCCAGCTGTGACTAAGCGTTCCTTGATTGGCTGTGGCAAGGAGTGTGTTGCCGGCATAGAGTGACAGTGTAGCAATACTGCCGTCTGTATCTTGAGCACTGACAGAGATAGTGGTGGGCGCATTGACCAAAACAGTACCATTATTGGACGGGCTTTCGAACGTTACGGTTGGTGCGATTGCACAGATCCCTAAATCGCTCCATGCATCGGTCCAATACTGGCCAGCACCTGGCTCATATGCCCATTGCGCGTTTGAGCTACACCAACCTGCAATATCACAGCGATATTTATGATTATTATGAGCGACGAGTTCACCAGTCTGGTAATTTTGTCCAGCGCTGTATGCTCTAAGGCCTAGGCAGCCACCTCCCACTTTTGTTAGCACATCGATGGCAAGGTTTGCCTCACTTACCAAGCCTTGATTGTCCATCGCTTTTACATTTAGTTGGTTTACGCCAACTTGCTCCGCTTGGAGTTGGAACTCAAAAGGAGAGGTTGTTAGGTTCGCGACAAGCTGATTGTTCACGCTAATTTCCACTCTCGCAATAGTACCGTCGCTATCTTCAGCTGTGATGCTGATCCCTACCATATCGCCTTGATAGAACTGCTGACCGCTGGCTGGCGCTACAATGGATACGTTCGGTGGTAAATTTTCTCCGCCCGGTTTTACTGTGATCTGTGCTGATTGCGAACTTCCGGTTAGCCCTTGGGCATCGGTGGCAATTGCACTGATGTTGTATTCGCCAAGTACTGCGTTCCAAGTGGTTTGAAATGGCGCGGTAGTGTCCGTTGCGATGACTTGCCCATTTACTAAGAATTCGACATAAGCCAGATCACCATCGACATCATTGGCATTAGCAGAAAAAACAGCGCTGTCATTTTCACCCAGCACAGCGCCATTATTTGGGCTGGTGAGTACGACACTCGGTGCTTGACCTGGCCCTGTTGCACAAGCTCCAAGTGACCGCCAGACATCATAAGGACCGGAGTGGCCAGCTGGATTGTCGTTTTGACTGTACCACTTAGCTTCATATGCTTGGTTTTGGGACTGTGTAATATCCCCTTGTCTGTAGACTTGTTGTTCAGACCACTGGGTTAAATTACTACAGTCGTAGGCGTTTGCTTGGCCCGCGAGGATGAGAGCACCGCTCGTCCAAGCCAATCGTAATATAGAAGTTGGTTTCATACTGATCCCTTACATGTTGTTGTGTGTTTTATGAACAAAACCAAATTAGCATATAGGTAAATAATTCGTTAATCAACACTCGAGTTATGAGTAAATCTCATCGTTGCAATAACATGAGCATCACAATTTTAATTCGCATATTTCAAATAATCGGCTAGTTTTAGAAGGAATTTAACGGACTTTATAGGACCCATATCATGGCGACTTCTTCAATTCCTCCCGGTTATCATTCACTCACGCCTTACCTCATTGTGGCTGGTGCAGCAAAAGCTATCGAGTTTTACCGAGCTGCTTTTGGCGCTAGCGTAAAGCTTCAGTTACCTATGCCAGACGGAGGAATAGCACATGCGGAGCTGCTGATTGGTAACTCTTATGTGATGCTTTCAGATATGTGCCCTGATATGCACTTTAAAGACCCCAATGAGCTTGGTGGCACGCCCGTTAGCTTGATGTTGTATGTTGACGATGTGGACACTGTGTTTGCGGGTGCAATTGAATTGGGGGCACAGCAAGTCACGCCCGTTTGTGATCAGTTTTATGGTGATAGGGCTGGAACGCTACGAGACCCATTTGGTCATATTTGGACGATTGGCACACATAAAGAAGATCTCACAGAAACCGAGTTACTCGCGCGTATGGCTGATTTTATGGATAAGCAACAAGATGCCTAGTTGAGGTAAGTTTATCTTATTAGATTGCAGATTTATTAATTTTTTGTTTGTTTTTAACGGTGTGCTTTTTGGGGTTCTTGGTTGAAAGTATCTATTTAACAAGTGGTTAGCGGTTTTTGTGGTGGGGAGTGAATTTTAAAGTTAATTTTATTGTTAATATTGTTGAATTTTTTATTTTTTCATGGCAGCTTAAGAATTAGTGATAAATTTTTATCACTAAATGACTATTTCAAGGAAATGATAATGAAATTAAAATTAAAAAAATCAGCGTTGAAGCAACTAGATAAAAACCAAAACCTACCTTTACAGCAAACGCCTCAAGTAGCTGGTGGTGCTGAGCCAAATACTAGAATTCCATGCCGTTTAACGGAAACGTTGACTGGTACGGATTACGGTCAGTGCCGTTGTTAGTATAGTCGAGCAGTGTTTTAGGTTAGCCTAATGAGGTAGAGATCGACTTATTGGACTATCAACCTTAAACAACATGATTTATAAATTAAGATTAACTCAAGGATAAGAAGATGAAATTGAAATTTAAAAAAACAGCATTAAAACAATTAGATAAAAAACAAAGCTTGCCTCAAGAGCAAACACCAAACATCGCTGGTGGCGCGACAGGTATTCGTTGTCGTCCTCCGATGTCAGAAACTGGCAATCAGTATTGGCAGTGTGAGTGTTAAAATTAGTGATAAATTAACTTGCATAAGCTCACAGTTAAGTGAGCTTTTTTATTCTCGAAAAGTTACCAATATTTACTTTATCTTCATGTAATTCAGCGCTTTACGTATTTTATAGCGCCTCAATAAATTAAGTGGTTTACGCTTTAATCCAGCAGCAATTACAGTCTCTGTTGCCGCGAGTATACGCTCGGCGCTTTTACCATCGCGGTAAGGGTGCACTTGCTGAATATATAGCTCAATACGTTCACTTTGTGCGTCGGATAGATTGAGTGCTTGTTCAACCGCTTCAGATAATTGGCCTGCGTCGGTAATATTGATTAAGGCATCTTGAGGTTGATGATTATTAAAAGTGATAACCGGTTTACCAATTAATAGTGACTCATCAACGGCGCTAGAGGTATCAGAAATCACCACATCGGCTTGCTGAATGAGTGGAATAAGATTGTCATTTCCGGCGATTTCAAAGTCGCTGATGGTTTCAAGTTCCATGTACATCTGTTGCCACTGCTGTTTCGTCTTAGGATGAAACTTAAGTTGGACTTTGTATTTTCCTGACTCTGCGAGCTGTTTGATTTGTGCATGTAATGCTTCAAGCGATGTAAGGTTCGGTGAAAAAGTGGGAGCGTACAGTATGACTGGCTTTTCATTCTCTTGCTTAGTGTAATCAAAGTAGGGGTCGAGTTTTGGCCAGCCAGTTTCAATCACCGAGAAATAACCATGTTTTTGTGCGAGTTGGTTAAATGGCGCAGTGGTAATTGGGCCGTGAGTACAATACAAATCGAAGAAACCACGGATCCCAAAGTGACCTTTCTTTTTATATTCTAATCCGTGAAATACTTGCACTTTGGCGCCTGGGAAAAAGTCAGGAACAACGTTTCCAGGTACAAATACTGCTCTGGGATTAAATGCTTTGACGTCCTCTACGCTCAGTAACTCTGATTCGTCTGGTGCAAGTGAACTTGAGTTTACATCTTTACCTTTTAAAAACCACTTCACCACATCACCGTTAGCATGGATAGCGTTTTGGATAGGTCTCAGAATGGCAAAGCTATATGGCTGCTCAATGTAGAAAAGATAATGTTTAGGCATTGAAAGTCACTTATAAAATCAGAGTTTATGGCCAGCACTTGAGTGGCGCAACTAGGGCCAGAGCGATATTAAGCAAATAATACCGCTTTTACCGCATCAATACCAAACATCCGTTACTCGGCTGTAATGTTACCGATACGTGAATGCACCTCAGTGGCTTGAGCCATCATGTTATCCATTAAGGTTTGTACTGATTCGATTTCTCGAATTAAGCCTTGAGATTGGCCAATAAACTGCACGCCATGGTCTAAATCTCCGTGGATTGTGGCGGCTTCAAGTTTTTCGGTGGCGGCACCAAAGAGCGACAGCATCTTAATTTTATCGAATTGAGATAACAGTCCTAGTAGTAGCTTCCATAAGGGCATGTCGACCATTTTGGCGGCCTTGAATGATTTTATTGTGGCCATGAAAAAGTTCATTGGGCGGCGCGTTGCCTTTTCAGCCATGGGGGTTTTCATTACTCGAGCATAAAGACCATCGAAGTTTTTGGAGTAAATCGTCTGTTCAACGTCTTTTTCTACTACAGTATCTTTGACATGTTGATGCAAAGGGCTTTCTTTAGATGTTGCAAAACGAGAGCCCATCGCAACGCCCTCTGCGCCAAGCGCTAGCGCGGCGATAAGTCCTCGACCATCGGCAAATCCCCCTGCGGCAATCACAGGTATATCGACAATATCGACTATACTCGGCACTAAACACAGTGAAGTTACTTCACCACCATGGGCTGCGGCCTCATGACCTGTAACTAATAGCGCATCAACGCCAGATTTTTGTGCTGCTAATGCATGCTTTTGCGTCACCACAGTAGCAATGACTTTTCCGCCGTAGGCTTTAGCCGCTTGCACTAGCCAATCGCCTTTTCCTAAAGAAAAATTGATAATAGGCACTTGCTCTTCTAATGCGACTTTGGCATTTTCTTTGGCGCCTGGCATCATTAACGTCACACCAATACCAAAAGGCTTATCGGTGAGTGCACGAATTTTTCGTATTGCTTGACGTGTCTCGTCCTGACTGAGCGGGCCCGTGGCTAAAATACCTAAGCCACCAGCATTGCTCACTGCCGCAACAAGCTCAGGGACAGAAATCCAGCTCATGCCAGGTAATATAATGGGTTTTTCGATGCCGAATAATTCGGTGATAGCAGTTTTCATCATTGTTATTCTACTGGTCAGATGTGTTTATGAGCATAGCTGGAATTTTGCTTGAAGTGAATACTGGTTGTAAGATACCTGTTTAGAAAGAGGAGCTAAGATGAACGTAGTTATATTATTAGTGAGTTTAGTCATCGCGTTGGTCGTCTTGATACCGCTGTTGGAAAAGTATCAGCAGCGTTTAGGACTAGATAAAATGCAAAAGTATGCCAAATATGTACTGCCTTTATTAATGGTGACCCTGATCATTAAACTTATCTACGTTTTAGTGGTCGGGTAACAAGCGCCGAGCTATTTTTTGCGGCGCTTACCACTTTGTAATTTCAACCATCCAGGTTTTTGCGAACGGTTTAATTCACTTAAAATAAGGGTTGCCTTTTCTATTGTGATCCTAAAGTCGGCGATATCTTTGTATACCTGAACTGCGATTTTCTTTCTTTTTACCGCCGCGCCGGCATCTAAAAATGACTCGACCAATTTATTCAAAAAGCGTGTTAGCGGCGAGCGAGCTCGGGTATTATCTTTACTTTCTAAGCGTTGCGTTTGTTGCTCTAGTTTGCGCTTTATTTGTGTTAATTCGGCTTGGCTAAATTCGCTTTGGGCATTGGGCAACATTTTGAACAAGTCGAGCTTGTCAGCTAAGTATTGGCATTCAATCGCGCTGAGCTCCTCTTGCTGTAAAATTCTACTTAAGCCATTTCTAAACTCAGTTTGTGTCACGCTGCGGCGGCTTAGACGCTCGCAATGCTGATTAAACAACTGCCACTTTTGCCACATGTACACATAGCCCAGTCCCGCACCTTTGATATTTTGCATGCCGACGATAATTTGGTGTTCATTTGGCAGTGCTTGTTTGGCAATGATTTGGTTTAAGGCGTCAGGCTTGATGTCGCTATCATGCACTAACGTACATTTTAGAGTGGCAAGTTGCTCTGCAAGCGCTGCTGTCTGCGAAAGCTTAGTGTTCAGATCTTCAACTTCCAAAATCGTATAGGCAATTGTCCACGCTTCAAAACGTTTTAGAATTAGCTGATGTGTTTCATCTTCACTGTTAAGGTGTGATTGTAGTGAGTCGAGGCTTGAAAACGCAGACTCAGGTAGCTTGTCTGCCGCAGTATTTAATGATGCAATAAGCGCATCTCGCGATAATGTGAGCCTAAAACGCGTGAGTAAATCGCACAGTGCGTTGTGGTCGTTATTGCTGAAAATACTGTGTAAGAGGTTTTCCAGTGCAACCATAAAGTACTTAAAGAAGCCATCGATATTGGTGCCGATCACCACAATGGCATCAAAATGCAGATCACTGGCCAGAATGTTCGCAAATACTTGCGAGCGCGCTACACGGTCGTTACGATTATTAATTAGTGCAACAATTTGCCCCTGCTTTCCCTGTTCGACGATGTTTAAGCGTTTCCAATTTTCTATCGTTGCTAGGCGTTCGTTGGCAGACATGCTGTTGATAAAGCTTTGACTGATTACACCGATCTTTGCGGTCGTAAATTGCTGAAGCACGCCAACATCTGGAATAACCCTAGAAGCCGTTTCTTTGAACACATAGTCTTTATTGATGCCAATATATTGCGCCATTTTGCAGACCAGAGCGATGTTATCCGGATGCTCAACATAGGGGTATTTTGCGAGAATGTCAGGCGTGATTTGATACCCATCACCCCAATGAATTTGAATGAGCGACGTGTTTTTTTGCTCTGCCGCCAAGTTGAGTACGGAGGCCATATTCTGCTCGGCGGTGAACACTTGGGTGTTGTAGCCCAAAAAGGCGGACATTTCTTTTGCCACATCCAAACCTGTTGGGCCCAAAATATCTTCATGATCCGGGTAGGCATTAGTAATGGTAGCAAAATTGTCTTTCATCCAGCGCACTAGAATTTTTACATATCTCGGAGTCAGGCCCATACATTCCCACAGGAAAACGTCCGCTTTTACCTGCTTCGCAAAATGTAGCACATCAGCTTGCTCCCAAATACTCGCTTTGTCGAAAGGCCGAAATAGTGGGATCTCATATTGTTCACCAGAAATTTTTGAATAGATAAGCATCGCTTCACAGCCCGTGGTCTTGCTCACGACTCTCAGCGCCAAGCTGCTAAATAAAGCCGACTTCAGCCTCTCGGTTCCTGATTTTCCTCGCGTTCCCCAGCCGCCAATGGACACCGGAATGTGTTTTCGATTTTGTTTTATTCTTTTACTGACATAAATATGCCGAGTCCAAAAGTAGCTAATAAATACCAGTACAAAGAAAACCAGCTGCGAAATACTATTTTGATAAATGGCATCGACGTATTCTTTAAAACTGCTCCAAATGGTGAGTAGCGCTGAGGTGGCACCAGAGCGAGTATAAAGTTGCTGAATATCTTTCGCGACAGGAAATGGCGTTTTTGCGATGTCGCCGTAGGCACTAAAGCGTAGCGAAAACCCCAGCGTGTTAAGTGCATCCAAATACTTACCTTGCTCAAGTTCGTTGCCTTTTCGTAAGCGGTCTAGCTCTGCAAACTGCCATGTTATGGTCCAGTACGCCTTAAGGCGTCGCCACAAAGTTGATGGCGGAGTAACGGCTAAAATACCATCCGGCGTATAGGTTTTGGCGTCTTCTTTACGGTGGTCATTAGTCAGTACACTTAGCAAAAAGTCGAGTAATGGTAGATGTGGTCGACTCGTTTGTTCGGCGATATTAAAGAGCAATTCCCCTGGCACTTTTGTTTCGCTAATTTCCGCGGTAGTGCAGCTAGGGACGTGGATCGACACACTGGGCTTTTTCGCTTTGGTGTGGGAATAGCTTTGACGTTTATCGGTACTTGGTTGTCTTATTTCGTGTATTACTCGCCATAATCTTCTTGCTTGACGATAGCCTTGTTGGATACGCCAGCCAGCTTTTGTTTTTGAGGCATTAAGACTTTGACCGCGCTGTGCAATATAAGAAAGTGAGCGGCCCAGTTCATCACGAGACCAAGTTGCCAGTGCGTCACTTTGTTCGTTGGCTTCAAGAGAAGCGTTGAGCTGTGCAATGATGGCTTGATGATAGAAGCTACCTAGCTGCTCTCTGGCTCTGGTGATATAACGGCAAACGGCGATGTTTGTTTCGTTCGATAAGCAGTTATTTAAGGTATCAATAAACCGTTTGAAGCAGAGATCGGCTTGATTTGATTCAAGTTGCATATTCAGCATAATACGCGCGCTTTGCTCAAGCGCTAAGCGCTTGAGCTGCATACTAAAGTCGCCAGTTAGTACGCGTTGCCACCGTAAAAATGCAAAATCGTGTTGGCAAAAGCGGTCGGCGGATAACTGTTTTATCAAGGTAAAAAGTACGGCATTCTCATTCTCTTGCTCAAACCGCTTGGCGATTAACTCTTGTGCAAACGATGTGGGATAAAACTCGACAAACTCTAGCGTAACCTGGCGCACCCTAGGTAAGGTGTGCTCGCTGAGTGCACAAAGCATATTGAGATCTTTTTCTGTAAGCTTTGGCTGGCTGACAATAATTTTAGGAAAGATACTCAAAATATAGAGTACTTCGGCATCAACTTGCTGACTATTTTCAATATCGTTCGCTTCTTCAAGCAAAGCCCACATGTAGGCACGAATAAAGGTGGGGCGTTGATGTATTAAGATCTCTAAAATATCGACGATTGCCTGATAGGGCATATTGTCAGACTCAAGCAATTCAATAAGTTTGGCGATAAGCTCTGCGTCTAATTCTGAGTCGACCTCATAGTTGTTTAAGGTTGCGACCATATTCACCAGTGCGCGGATCAAGCCATGACGAATATGTTGATTTTGACTATGGGCGAGTAAATTTAAGCAAAATGGCTGTAAATCCAAGCGTTGCCAGGCATTTTCTAGGGTATCGTGGTGAGCACGTAAATATCGATTCGTTAGCGCCCCAAGTTTGGCGATTAAAAATTTAACCTGTTGCTCAATAGCGGCAACTTGATGTTGATATCGAGCAACTACAGCACCTTCGTCAAACCATCGTGAAAAAGCTTTTTTATCTTGCTCTAACGCGGCTTTAGTGGTGCCAAGTTCTTGAGCATAAGCAATAATATGAAGCTCTTTTTCACTGGCAAATTCAGACTTAGCGATACGCTGCACAAATCCGGTGTGGGATACCTCAAGCAGCAAAATTTGCTCATGTAGAGTCTCAATTTTATGGCGCAAAAAGGCGATAGATTGAAGTACCAGCCAGTCGGTTTCATCCTCGTTTTCAGGGCGATTGTAAATGAGTTCCCATGCGCACAATTCGTCGATCAACGCACTGTATTTATGTTGATACAAGTTCAGCCAAAACTTTTCAGTTTCGGCAAAAAATAGGGCTTCTAATTGACTCTTTAAGGCTTCAACGCTCATGTAAATCTTGCTCTAATAAATGACTTAGCTGTAACGATTCAAAAATAATTTCATCGTGAGCATAGGGGGCAAAAGCGGTTTGCTGTAAGTTGCCTAAACGTACTTGTAGCCCAACCTGATGGGTATTGTTAAACCAGTCTTGAGTCCAAGTTACACCTAACCAACCCGCGGTGTTATGACTAAAGTCAAAGCCCGTTTGCCAACCCAATTGAGTTAAGTATTGCCATGTTGGATTAGGACGGTTCTGATCGGCAAATACATAGCTTGATGTTAATCCGGCATGAAAAATATGGCCTTGATAAAATTGATACCAATCAAATGAAAACAGTGCATTGTCGAGCGTTTGCCAATCTTGATTTGACGTCAATGTAACGCCGGAGCTGAAGTAACTATCAACCCAGGGCTGATAGCGCAGCCCAGCATGCGCTTGCCAGCCGTGCTTGTGATTATTACGGTAAAAGGTGTACATATCAGGACCAATTTGCTCGTCTGCAATAAATTCGTCCTTGCTGATACTGGTGTACGTGTAAAAAGGCTGCCACCACCAAATGCTTCTAAAACCGCTGTTATAACGGTGAATTTGGCCAAACTTTGCCGAAATACTAGAGCTTAAATGGGTTTCACTGATTGCCGTTGCATCCTGCCAGCGATTACGCATTCTTGCTTCTGCAAACCAGTTCGACTGTTTCGAGAGCCAATCATATTGACCATTGATGGAGAAAGTGTCTTGGTGATGATTATCCATCGTGTAGAAAGTATCGATGCGGTACCAGTTATTTTCATCCTTCATTCTCAGTGATAAACCTAAATCGAGTGTAGTACGGCTAGGGCTAGGCTCCGTTGTCTGTACAATGTCGTCGCTATCAATATTCAAAAAGCCTTCGATGCCAGTGCGACTCTCATCAGTTTCAATGCGAGCCTGCTGAAATACGGGTTCAGCACTTGTTGGTGTTAACTGTTGCTTGGTTTTTAAGAACATTGGCACTTCAGGTACTAGGTTAACGCGGTGCAATGTTGGACTTAACGTCCAGATAGACATGCGTGCTAACGTTTGCTGCTGTTGGCCGGTTAGTGATACTTGTCCTGCCGGGTGAAAATAGGTGGCTTCATGTCTAATACCATCGGCAAAGGTTTCAATTTTAATCAGACTATCTCGAGTTAATTTCGCCGTGATTGGGGTTGTTTCATCAGAGCGATAAAAAATTTGCCTCGTATCCAATGGGATATCATGCCATTGACCTTGGTCGAAGTATTGCGGACGTATGCTCACACTTTGTCCTGATAGAGGGTTGAGCCAACGCAATTGCAATAGTCCCTGTTGCGTCTCAACTTGTTTAATGCCGTAATAGAGTGGTTGCATTGGCTGCAGCGAAATCACATCACCTTGATTTGGCCCCACCAGCTCTACATTAGCAGGCGGTGCCACGATTTGCCTGGCAGAAGAGTAGGCAAACTTTACCCTTACTTGCACTTGTTGATACTCAGAAAAATCAATAGTCAGTATCTCATTTGTTCTGAGCGGCAGGCCCGACGGCTGATTTTCAGTGAGGTGTGCGGTGATCTGGTCACCAACGCTTTGCGCCGCAAGCGTATCAACTTTTACCTTTTGTGTGCCAACATAGCTAGTGTATTGTTCCGCAGCAAGCCATTGACCATAGCGCATCAAGCGGGCATATAAATCGGTTAAAACGGCATCATCCGATAAGCTTGGGTGCAGACGTTGAAGGACCCTGTTGTAGCTTTCGTTAGACAATGTTTGCTGGCTCAATTGATACAAGGCATTTATCGCAATTTCTTTAGCGCTTAGCTCATTTGCTATGCGCCCATCAGCGCTGCTAACCAAGTGTGCAGACTTATCTACAAAAGCCTTAGTATCAGCGGTGTCTGGTTGCACCCGGATCTCTACAAACAACTCATTATTACTGAAAAGGGTGAGACTTTCATTTGCCGCTAATTGAATATATTGCTGCGATGCAATAGATAATCGAGTGGTTTGTGGCTGCAATTGTAAGTTTGCTGCAATATCACTAAAGATGGGTAAAATCCGGGTTTTGGCGTTGTGTTCATACAGCAGCCATTGAGTATTTTTGTATTCTTGTCCTTGGTACGCAGCACGTGCACTTAGCTTGACCGTCAAAGGCGTTTTAGCAACTAGTTTGATGGGTTTACCTGAACCTAGCGGGTACAGCTCAGTTTGATCATCCATTGACTCTACGACTTGTAAACCGTAGTGATTAAGGCTGTATTGAGGCTGGGTCAGTTCGTTTGTTTGAATTGCCGCGACTTGTTCGGCTTGTTTTGGTGTTAATGCCATTTGCTGGCTTGTCCACAGCGCTTCTTGTTGAAGGCCGGAGTCAAGTAGGTGCGTCAACAGGATATCATCGCATTGATATTGTGTGATATCGCTTTCGTGGGCAGCGCATAATAGGCTAGCTTGGATATATTCATTCAGCGCTAAATATCTCGTGAGTAGTTCATTGGCGGCGTACTCTCTTAAAGATTGAGCGGTGCTTTTAAGCAGCGATTTTAGTAACACCTCGGCGTTTCCACTGCGTTCTAGCTGAGTCAAAATAGCAATATTAAGTTGCCAAGCCATTAACGTAACTTGCTCACTATGCCCACTCAAATACGGCTTCAGTTTCGCAAGCGCCATGAGTGGTTTGGTCTTTGCTACCATTTGCAGTTCCGCAAGTACTTTAGTGGCAGTAAACTGGTCGTGGTTGTCTGTCTTAACACTTAGTTCCGGCGCACTCAGCCCGCTAAGAGATAAATAGTAAGTGTCCGCTCGATTTTGTTTGCTTCTTGCCAGCAGACCTTGAACGAGTGACCCTTGGCCTATCGCTTCTTGCGTCATGGTCAAGAAGTCGGGAAATGGTTGTAAGCGGTTTACTGCTACAGCGATATCAAGCGCTTGCTTAGCTCCTTCAATCATCACAACTTTGGATGCTGGATTTATGTGTAGGGTAAGTCTTTGAAAATGACTGCTAGGCGCAACAAGCAGCGTATGTTGGCCATGCCCGCTGGAGATGGTTAAGTGCTCTTGCGTTCTTGCTCGAACATACAAGGTAATTGCATTATCAACTCTCAGTATATTCTCAAGATGATACTTCAGTGGTTGAGACGAGGTAATGTAATTGACTCGCTGAGGGCTTGAAGTGAGCAGCACTTGCCCAGCTGCGCTGCGGCTGCCCAGTGTTACTCCGCTTAGCGCAACATGATGAGTGAGAGGTTGAGGGGAGCTTGGCGTTAAAAAATACACCGTAGAGGCAATATCGTTAAGCATTTGCTTACGTTTGACTGCCAACGCCGTGTCAGAAGCGCTAAAAGTAAGTGGGGAAGTATCACCATTCATGTAAAGGGCGCTGAGCTGCTCGTTCAGCTGTTTATTCCAATACGGATTAAATAACGACTCTTGCTGCTTTATTCCTGCATTGTCATCGTAAATACCACGGTGCATTTGTAGTAAGTTAAGGTAGGTAGGCACCGATGTTGTGATAGTGAGATAACTACCTTGCGGGACGGCAATATAATCTTGGTTAGACAAGCCGATTTTAGGCTCAAGGTACTCATCCGCTTGGATATCTGATATTGCAATGGTGCTGATAACTTCACCGTTGACTTTAATTGTGACAGTACCGTTTTGCGCAATCGCGTGTAGATCTTTTCGAACCTCTAGTTTGAGCTTTTTGGCGTGTTCAAAGAATACGCTTGTCACTTGTGTAGGTTGTAGATAAAACCAGCGCTCTGTATCTTGCGCTAATTGCAGTGTTTGGTCGTCAAGCCCTGGCAGTCTGAGCGCTCTTCGATACGGATCTCTGTGGCTGTGCATGCTGCCTTGCCAAAGCGTGAGAGATTGAGCGTTATCACCGGTGTAAGCAACCTGAATTAAGCGGTTTTGTGCAGTTGCACTCAGTTGGCATCTGGATTGAATACATAACCAATCGGACGTTGGAATGGCACGTCGTAGCTTTGGAGTTTCCCCTGCAAAAAATTCGAATGTATCGAGGGCACTTGGTGTTGTGACTAACCATGCGTGACTTGGCAAAAACAGCCACGCTTTTTGCCGAGGTGCAAAGTGCTTGTTAGCATTGGCTTGGATAAATTGCATACGTGACAGATCAACCCATTGGGCAGCCGTTTGTATCCCTACCTCATTGGCTCGGGATATCGTTGCAAACAGCAGTAGTGTCATTATAAAAGTGATTGCACGCATTTAGTAAACTGCTCTAGTTGTTGATTGTTATTAATTAATTGCTTTCTTGTTTGATAGCTTAGCTCAATATGGATAAAGCTATATTCAGGAAGCGCAAGCTGATGCATGATATTTTGCGTCCCGCCAAGTTCTTGCACTTCTTGAGGGTAAATCAGCGCCCGATAACCTTGCTTAACAAGACAAGACTTCAACTTCCATAGTGTGTCGTCATTTGTTTTGCCTTGGCTCAAAATTATTTCGCTTAGTTTACCGCCGTCGGTTTTTCGCTTCTTTTGACTAAACCCATGTATTTGGAACACTTTTGCTGTTGGGTGTAAAGATGTAAAAGCTACGATAGCTGACGCGTGAATATTGTGAGGTTGCTTGGCGTAATCATAGGTTTTACCGGTGTCGTTGTTATCGTATCTGTGTTTTGTATTGCTCAGTAACACTTGGCAACTGTGCTGGAAAATGTGCGCACCAATGGTCAGCGTATGTTTATCATGAAAGCGATGTGGAACAGACACCACGCAAGGCCGATGCTTTGGCGCATACGTGACTTCGCCGTGCGCTTCACTTTGAGGCTTTGGCGTCAATGTAAACTGCTCTGCTTGGTGCGTAAATTGCCAGCCATCGAGCGCTACGGGTTGTTTAAACCAGTGCGTCATTTTGCTGCTGTCTGGAATTGCAGCGTTAACATTCAATGACAAGCACAATGCAATGTAAAGTGCGTAGCGACTAAGGCGTTTCATCTTGCCACCAGTTTAATGTTGCATCAGGTTGTTCATGTTCCTCTAATACACTTATCCAAACATCATGTGAAAAGCTGAGCGTCATGGTTTTAGGCGATGTTAAGTCTTGAAATAGCGGCAAAGTAATACTTGGATACTCGTACAGCTCTGCGTGATTAGGGTTAAAAAACATCCTCGTTTGTGCAGGGTTTAGGTGTAAGACAAAGTGTTTAGCTAAAATCGTGTATTCATCGCTTGGGGTGATTACCTTAGTGCTATCCAGAGCGGTTGCTACCGTGATTTCAGCTTGAGGTTCGGCACTAAACACTTTGACGACCAAAGCGTTAGGTTGCAAGTTATTCTCACTAACAGCAACGGTAAGTGGCGTTGTTTTTGCCACTTTGTACAGGCGGATCTTCCGCACGGTTCTTGGAAGCCCTTGATTGATGAAAAGTGCTTGGGTGTTCGCTAACTCCTCTATTTGTAAGCTGTTTAACGGAACTTCAAATAATGTAGGTTTGCGCTTTTGCTTCACAATCACACTGCTTGGGTAGCTTGTTGCTTTACCGAGCTTAAAGAGTGCAGATTTAGTTACCTGACGATATTCAAACTCCATTTGCGGTACTGAGTTATCAAAGTAAGCTTGCTCAATGGGCACCAACGCGATATCCGATACAGTTAAAAGCTGATCTAAGTCTTTGGAGCGGTATTGAGGCAGCAACTCAGGTACTTCAGGTGGCGTTTCAAATAAGCGCACCGATGCTATCTGCTTTTGAGTGTGAAAGAGGTAATGGTTGTCGGCCTTTTGGCTAAACCATGCGTCAATCCCCTGATAAATTGGGCTTTCAGGGTCGCACACTGGGTCACAGCGATGATTCAGATAATTAAATGTTGGGCTGCGGGCTTGCAGCTTCACCATCGCGTCTTCGGCTTCAATTTTGATTTGATTAACGTTATCTGGTATTGCCAAATAACGCTTCTCTGCGGTTGGTAAGGTTTGTCGCTCCGTGGTTTCAGTTATCAGTCTATCAAACAAAGCTTGCTCCGCCGTTGCGGTAAAAACATAGTCCTTGATCCGCTCATTGTTGCTATAGAGGCTCACAGAGAGAGTGCTGCCAATGGGCGCGCGCCATTCTAAAGCGATATCGCTTTTAGGAGAGACTTGATAGTAAACCGGCGTTTGCGCGTTGAGCATATAATAATAACTATGCAACGGGACTATAGGGTCGACGCCATTGCTAAATACCCGAATGCTGGTGGGGGCGCTTGCGCTTATGGTAACAAGGCCTGCTGGTAGGTTGCTTAGTCTAGCTTGGGTAGTGGATAGCATCTCAGGCGTTAGTGGCTTTGGCGCGTCGAGTTGGCGTAAATCGTGCCAAACAAAAGTAAGATTTGCATTCTCGGAATGGCTTAATAAATATTCCGTGTGTTCATAGACGCGAAAACTTGCGCTTAGCTGCTCAGAAATAAACAAACTGTCTAAGTCTAGCTGGGTCGAAAAATCATGATTAAGCACATTGTAGGGCAGTGACTCGTATAACAAGTCAGCACGAAAGTCGATGTTAGGCACGCCCTGTGGCGCTAGCTTTTGCCAATCTAACATGACCGAATTGTATTTTTCTTCGTTGGTTAAGGCGTTTTCACCTATGGTGTGGTAATTCGTCATGCGTTCACGCCACTCGGTTGGCCTTTTCAGCCATGCTTTGGCGGGGTCGGTAATACTGTTACTGGTTTGAGCATGGACACGTACCACCACGCCTTTAAGCTGAGCATTTTCTGGTATTAGCTTTAACGTGATGGTTGCAGCCTGTTGTAACTCTTCACGATTTAAATAAAAGGATTGTCCAGACGCCACGGCCAACGCTTCACGGTTTTCAATGATCTGTTTTACCTGTTGCTGAAAGTCGTTCGAGGCGGCTTTAGCTGCATGGTGATAAGTACCGCGATAAATAATCGCTCCTTTTGCATCAAGTAACTGATATTCAATAGCATAGTTGACCGGCTGATCATCCAACGGCTGCGATTCGAATATTCCATTAGACAACACCCGAACAGACATGGTCCGAGACGCAGAAAAGGAAAACTTCAGTGCACTGTCGGTTTTTAGCCAATGAACATTGGAGCGGATATTAAACAGGGTAGAGGTATTTGAAGGCTCCGCCGATTTTACCCACACAAATAAAGTGACGGCGAACCAAACAAAAAGTAGCAGCAGAGCCGTAAAAATAGCAAATCGTAATATCTGCTTAATCCAGTACATAACGCCCCTCATGAACCGCTTTTGCATAAGTGGCTAAATCAATAACGCGATTTCTTCTTGGTAAGTATAGCGCGAGCAGTGCGTTATTTCGGGTAAACATTAATCCCAGCTCACCATTTCTATGCGTGCTAAAGACGCTTATTTTACACTGGCTTTCAAATTGACAAAGTGCTTGGAGCACAGGTAAATGTTGGGTGGTGGCGTAGCGCCCTGTGGCTACTTTAAGTGCGTCAATAAATTGCGCACTGGCCTCATGCCAATCATTTGGAGAGAGGGCAAGCAAATCGATTACTTTGAGCCTAGGTGTGTGTGCAACGGCTAAAAGGCGTTGCAATAAAGCATCGTTGGTAATGGCAAAGTGCGATTTAAAATCCGATGCCAACCACAATGCCGCTAACTCACTTTTTGGTGCGAACAGCTGATATCCCGACTGTGGTGTGGTACCGAGTTCTAAGCCTCTTGTTGCTTGTTGTCCTGAAACGGTTTGAGTATTAACACCAAGATCAGCTAGCACCCTTTGTAGTGTAGCAATGGTGTCATTATGAATAGGGTTAGGCGTTGTAAATTGGTACGCAAGCGCTGAAGGTCTGATGCTTGCAGGCGCGCTATGACTGCGGATCTGTAAATTAAGTAAGGGGTTGTCATAAAAGTAGCGCTGTGCACTTTGATACACCACATTAAATAATGACCGCACGTTGTCGGCTGCCATTACATTTGCATCTATGCTGGTATACGGATGAGCACCAGCGATTGCCAGTAACTTTGCATGGGTGGCCGTAAACAACTGCCCAGAGAACTCCAGCGTGTTACTTTCAAAGAGTGGTCTAGGCACCGCAATGGTGAGGGATGGTTTAGCCAGCAAGGCAATAAAGTACACCCCTTGACCCAAATCATAGGCAGATTTGGTATCTAAAGGAGAAAGCGCAACGAATTGCCCTTGATTATTTTCAACTAAAGTTAATTGGTACTGTAATAGGTTTGCTACGCGATTTATCTGACTCAGCCTTACCTCAAGCGTTTCTGGCGTTGTTACTATCTCAAGGTTTTGGGTGATAGCAAATAACGGCCTTAACACTTCATATTCCCACAATGCAGCACTGGTATCGCTCAGTGCACTAAATGCACCGCTGCCTTTGGCGCTAATGTGACTTGAAAATGCTTCAATAAGTGCCTGTATGCTCTCATCGCTTGTGCTTATTTTATCTATGTCTTTGTCGATGCGTTGCAGGCCATATGCGCTTAGCAACGACGAATAGCTATCCGAGCTTAAATACGCCTCAATCATCTGTCCATGGAATTGGCTGTAAGGTAAAGGCGCATTTGCCGCGAGACCAAAGTGTGCATCGTTGATGTTAAACAAGGTAGCAAGTTCAGATTGTTGCACTGAGCTTGGCACACTGTTAAATATCCACATCTGTGCGTCTTCTTTTAAACTGTGTTGGTGCATCAATTGGCTTACTTGCCGATTAATTTCTCTGAGTTGGACGACCTCTGGAATATCCATCGCCATAAAAAAGTCACTATAGAACTCGCTTTGTTTACCGTTCTTATCGCCACTTTGGTTAGGTCGCGCATTGCCAAACGCCATTGCCTGGCTTTGCCAGTAGGAAAACAATATCCCACCAGCCTCACTGGCAAGCCGCTCTGCAGTGGGGTAGGGGACGCTGATGATATGGGCTTTTTGAGCAGCTAAATTAATGATAAACAGACCGCGCTTGTGATCTTGTTGATTGTCTTTTATTACTAAAAATTGTGTTGTACGTTGCAAAGAAAAGTCGGCTTGACGCAGTAAGGTGGCGGCCTCGACATAGTGTGACTCACTATCCTGCTTAAGCAACCTAATTGCTTGTTTAAAGTGGCTACGTTGCTGCTCGGTCACATATTGGCTGACATTAACGTTAGCCGCATTTTGAGTATACAGCTGGCTCTTGTAATTACTGATCACTTGGCCGAGCGTTAAATCGCTGGCTGTTTCATTTATCGCTAATGTATTACTTTGTACGAATAGGCTTGGAATAACCATAATTGCAAAACCAATACAGATGGCGATAAAGCCACCAACAATTGAGGTTTGAAAAGTTGCACGGATCACAAGGCCTAGCGCATTTTTTTGGTAAATTTTAAGGGCGAGTAAGGTCGATAGCATGTAGCCAAAAGCAAAGGTATCGGTCACTTTTAAGGTTGGGAAGTAACCGACGATGACGTAGTTTAAAATCAGTTTGTAGACAAAGCCAATATTAAAAAACAGTAGCATGAGTCGCGCGCCTTCGATATTGGCGTGTTTTAAACGAGTAAAGTTTAAGACTACATATCCAAAGACTAAAATAATCGCTGTTTCTACGAATGATGTGAGCAGCTTAGTGGGTTGCATCAGTTGCAGAGCTAGCAGCGCTGGCAGCATAATGCCATTAAATTCCCAGCCGTACTTTAAATTAGCCCTTGATGCGATAAAAGCAGTGATCACCAAGATAATATAAGCTTTAGGGGCTGCAATAATGGAGGCCGCAACAGCTTCGTACATGACGGCAAGATTGGCAATGCTAAAGTTGGTAAACGTCATCAATCCAAAACGAATGATGATATAGGTAACAACCAACTGAATAGCGGTGACTTTTATGCCATATTTAAAGCCACCATTCCACATTACATTGGCGGTCAAGGCGATGATAATCAGCCCGAGGCTATACAGCTGTGCGGCGTAATCAAAGGTGATATCCCATTGTGTTAAGTACGCGGCGACCAGCGGCCAAAACAGCACATCCATGGTAACTCGAACTATAATGCTTAACAAAACGATGGCAAAAAATCGGTCACGGCCAAACATTTCTGCATAGCCCAGTCGCTCAACAAGTGTTTTGGCAAAAAACCGCATTAAGCCATAAACGACAATGGCCTCAACAATGATCACCCAAGCCGATGTTGGGCTCACGATAAATAAAGGGACTAGGTAACCTGGTACCACTAAACCAGTTAACGGGAAGCCAAACCTTAGATTGAAAAATGCGACAACCGCGATGCCTATCCAAACACACGTGATAACGGACTGCCCAAGTCCGCCCGCACTTGGGAATAGCATCAGCGTCCAGTCCATCTATTCCTCATCCCACTCTTCAGGCAAAAGTTGCTCGTTAACCGCAAGCTGCTCTGACAAGTGTATTAAAAAGGCTTCTTTATCATCTAGCTGAGATAACTGCTCGCCAAGGTCAATAAATTCAAATAACACCCCGCTGGTTTCAAATGGGGTACTAGCGTTAAGGCTGGTTGATTGTTTGAGTAAGGCGCGAATGCTTAATAAATAAGTTCGATTGTCTAAATATACGGGTAATACGATTTTGCCACGTTTTAAGGTTAAATAGCGCAGCTTTCCTTTAGCTTGTTCACTATCCATCTCGGTACAGCGACAAAGTAAGTCTAAGGCGGACATGTCGAAAATAGACAGCTTATGCTCTCTTGCAAAGCGTTCAAGAGATTCATTTACCTGCACAATTTGGCCAAATAAGTTATATAAAATACTGGCACTGTGAAGCTGGTTGAAGACATGCTCCAGTGAGGTGAGCTTTTGATCCATCTCATTAATTGCATTTTTGATTTTATGACTTAGTGGCTCTTTCAGAGAAAAGGTCAGCGCCCGAGTCAGTGTGCTTTTGAGGTTTTTTTGCTCAGCAGAAAACACTTTATAGTGGAATAATAATTCACCAATTTGATGTGCAAAGAGATTTACATTTTTAATAAACGCTTGCTCATCAAAACTGTCTTGAGGAGTGACGGTTAGCGCCCAAAAACCCCGAACATCTCCTGCGTACATCAAGGGTGCAATATACTGCTGCTCATCTTCCGCTAGATGTTGGAAGAAAGGGCGGGTAATGTTGATAGCACCAAACGCTTTGATTGCATCGGAATAAGGTACTCGCTCGTAATCTCGTCGCATCTCTAAGATATCACTGAGCTGACAGTGTACTGCGCGTATTTCAGTTACTCTGTGGTCACCCTCTAAGCGAGTGAGAAAGATACTTCTTCTCAGATTAAGCTGCTGATTAACTAGTTGGATGATTGCATCCCAAGGTTCATTATGCTCGAGAAAGTGCCGTGGTAGATATCGACCCATCATACGTTGTTGGATCAGGGCTATCAGAGATTTTAAGTTTTCTTCTTCTGACCATTTCAAAGAGATAAACACCCAAAGTAGCGTCAGCCATATCAAAGATAGCAGCTCACCAAGCGGCAATAACACGGAGTACCAATGATGCGCAGCAAGGCCACTTATGATTAGTAATATGCTGGTGGATATCGCAATGATGACATTGGTCTTGGTCGCATTTCTTTGGTACCACACTAAGAAAAATATTGATGCTAGTACCATGAGTGCGACTATCGTCACTTTATTTAAAGGCTGAATAAAGCTGTCGGATGCAAAGCTATTGGCGATAAATGCCTGTAGGTAAACTGGCGGAAGTTCTTGCGCGCCAAAATAAGCATTACTATTTAAGCGTGAAAACTTTGAATGCTGAGCAACTAAGATGACCTTTTCGCTGAGTTGTGCTGTGAATAGGTCACCGTCAAGTACTCTCTGCGCACTGAATTTTGGTAGTGAATAATAAGGCAGCGAGTAGTCTATGATTTTGTTGAGGTATTCACCATGCTGCGGGAATATTTTATCCCACAGTATGTCACACTTGTTTGCTGGTGGTGCGAGGCTGATTGCACTGCCATACCAATTTTCTGTTTCCAACAGACAAACCGATTGTGTATTGAATGGATAGTAAATCGAGCGGTCGTTTTGCTGTGGTGAAAGTTCGGTATTTGCAAAAAACACAACGGCTTTTGGTTGATAGTCAGAGAGTATTTTTGCCAACTGCTGATGTTGTTGCTGTAAGTTTTCTGCTTCAATCACAACTACTTGCGTTGCTTGTGTGGTGTTGAGCTTAGAAAACCATTGTAATCCAATTAGGTTTACCTGCTTATATAAGCCTGATGCTGAAGCGATCAACAAAATAGCGAATAAGCTCATAAATAGCCAAAACTCACGTTGGCGTTTTATAAAGTTTAATTGACTAAAAACCGACATGCCTTTTCACTCTCTTATTGCTGGCTAAAAGTGAGAGTCAGCTCAGTCGTCTTCGCTACTTTTACTTTGATAAATTCTAGGCCATGGATTTGTGCGCTTTGCCACTGACCGTTTTTAAGCAGCACAGGACGCTGCCACGAGATCATCGCAATATCATCTAAAAATAAGGCGCTTTCACCGCTACTTGGTGGCGCCATGGAGAGGCCAAACTGGACGCCACGAGCAGGCAATCCATCATCGCCAAGCACAACGGAATCATCAGGTAAGGTAATGTCTTGTCTAAACGCTTGCCACTCATAACTACCCGCAGGCTTTAATTGGGGCGTTGACTCAGAAAAGATAAGGCTATCTTCTGATGTTAAGATACGAATATCAGCCTTAAACTCACCAGCGTTCTCTCCTTTGGCATAACCAAAGAGCGAGAGCTCATGGTAAGCCTGTGCCGTGCTCGGCGCTGGCGTAATAGGCATGGTACGAATTGTGTGTTTGAACGGCACACGCGTTGGTGTTTCGTTAAATTGCGTTCGTTGTAGACAAAGTCCTTGTACGCCACGATATTTGCCGACTAAACATGGCGCGATATCGTCGGCCTCAATTAACCAACGAGAGACTTCCCCTTTTTCGTTATCGCTGTCCCAGTCTTCAAAATCTCCAAAGAACAATAAGTCCCGACCAAGCACAATCTCTGCTTGAGCATCACTAGCGGTGAGTTTGCTAAGGAACTCAGCACTGCTTGAATATTGGCGTAGATCGACAATATGCTCACCAGCTTCCAAGGTAATAACTTTTTGCTCGATTGCTTTTGCTTGAACTGGTTTATCAAAGGTGACTTCTGCAAATCCAGAGCGCAATGAGATACCAACTTCGGGTGAAGAAAATTCAGCGATGCGTTTTAGTAGGGCATTGGCAAGATCGCCACTTACAAACTTAGGAACATAATCTTCTAGATAAACAGGGTAGGCTTTTAATGCACTGATTTTAGGTGTGCTTGCAGTTTCTAACTCAACCACAGCTATCAGTCCTAAGAAGGTTTCAAGACGATTTTGCTCAAAAACAAAGTTGCCTAGTCCAAGTATGCTTGGTACGCCATTGTATAAGCCAAACCCTTGCGCAACGTGAGGGTGATGCGCAATCATCAAGTTAGCACCATTTTTGGAAAGTAAATCAAAGCGGTTTGAAATATACGCTGTTGGTGCGTATGAATACTCGTCACCGCCGTGAAGCTGAGCCACAACAAAGCGACCGTTGTTACTGGCTTGCACCACCGTTTCTTTCATGCCATTGGTATCTGTTAGATCGGCAGCTCCCCCTTTAGCATCTGATGCTACATAAGTGACGGTATGTTGATCGCCTGTAATGGAAGTCGCAGACACAAAGTCTATGGTTGCTTCACCAAGGCTTAGGCTATAGGGCTTAAATGCCTCTGCCGCGCTTGTGCCCGCGCCACTGTGTTTAAGTCCCGCTTGCTCGACGTACTTCAAGGTGTCGTTCAGTCCAGATGCTCGATAGTCATAAACGTGGTTATTGCCAAGTGCGACATAGTCAATACCCAAATCATTGAGGGCAATTAATGACTCTGGCAGACTAAAAAATGCAAACTCTTTACTTGGATGGACCGTGGTTGGGTTTTTTAGGATTGGAGACTCCAAGTTAACCGAAGCAAAATCGATATGTTTAAATAAAGGATGCATAAACTGCACCAGCGCTTGGGCATCAGGTCCTGCGCTTTGGGGCTGGATAAGTCCGTCAGGGGTGCTGGGCAATGAATTCCCCATGGTAATGAGGTCAGGGTTGAAATAACGACGCCCAAACATGGTATCACCCGCGAAAAGTACGGTTTTTAGCGTGCTCGACTTAGCTTTTAGTTCAAGCGTGAGCTGCTGTTCATTGTTATTTTGATTCGCAAAGGTAAAAACCAAGGGTAAATAATCGGGGTGAGATATTTCTGCAACATAAGCGCCGTATGCTAGAGCCGACAGGTCAAATACACCATCGCTACTTGAGGTAAATGACAGAGCATTTATCGTGAGGCTGGCATTGGCGATGGGCATCGCTTTTGTGTTTTGCAGCAACACGCTTAAGTTGGGCGTCTCGTTATCCCTATCTTGTTGGCTTTTATCTTCATCCTTATCTATTTGTGAAGGACCTGTTTCATTTGGATCCTCTACTGAGCAGGCCGTGAGCGCAAATAGTAATACTAAATTTAAGATTTTTTTCATTGTGGCCAGCCTGCTTTCAAAAAAGATACATTATCCAATTCTTTAGTATTATATCTGTAACTCTTTATGCGTTGCAATCCTTTGAAATGGAATGTAAGTTTCCAAATCAAAAACTTAACAAGCGCTGAAAAATGTCTTAAAAAACAACTTTTTTTAGTTCTTCATTAGTATAGGACAAGAATTTGCGAGGATAGCTAAAATTCTGTTCAATATTCTTTACGTTTTTCTAGTCGGCCAGCTATTCTTAGAGTATGATCTCGTCAATTGTGAAAACCCGCTTTGAGGAACAAATGCGTCTAGAGATACATTGCGCTGACCGTATTGGTATTGCCCAAGAAATTCTCAATATCTTGGTGAGTTACCGTGTCGATTTGAAAGGTATAGAAGTCGATTCAGTAAATTGTCGAATGTACGTGAGCTTTCCACCCATCGAATTTGAACAGTTTCAGAAGATCATGCCTGAGATCCGCTTAATCGATGGCGTTGAAGATGTTCGTACTACAGCGTTTTTACCGTCAGAACGTGAACATAATGAGCTGAATACTTTGCTCAGTGCTTTGCCTGATGGTGTAATTTCTATCGACGCTAAAGGCTGGGTACGTCATTGCAATGACGCAGCTTGTCGCGACCTTAACATGGTTGAAAAGGAAGTGATCGGTGCCAACATTAACAACCTTTTGAAAGGGTTTAACTTTACCCGTTGGTTAGAAGGTAAAGAGGTGTTAGGTCAGACAACCCGTGTCGAAGTGGGCGGGGAAGATTTTATTGCTGATATTTTGCCAATTTCGGTGCCCCAAGGGAGCGAAGGCGATGTATTAGCCGGTGCGGTGATTAACATTAAATCGCAGTCGCGATTAGGGCAGCAAGTCAGTGCGTTTCGTCGTTACGGTCAAGAAAGTTTTGCGACGATTCATAACCACAGCACAGCCATGCGTAGAGTCGTGCGTGAAGCCAGAAAAATGGCACAGCTAGAAGCGCCAATTCTGATCACAGGTGAAACTGGTACGGGTAAAGAGCTATTGGCTAGAGCATGTCATTATGCGTCTAACCGTTCGTTAAAGCCGTTTATCGCGCTTTCTTGCGCTTCGCTGCCAGATGATGTTGCCGAATCTGAGCTGTTTGGTTATGCAGGCTATGAAGAAAATGCAGCGCCAAAACGTGGTGTATTAGAACAGGCTGATGGTGGCACTGTATTCCTTGACGAAGTGGGTGAAATGTCAACCCAGTTACAGACTAAGTTACTGCGTTTTTTACAAGACGGTACATTCCGTAAAGTCGGTGACGAGAATGAAGTTAAGGTTAATGTTCGCATCATAGCTGCAACGCAAAAAGATTTACCAGCAATGGTGCAAGAGGGCGTATTTAGAGAAGATCTCTACTATCGCATTAACGTGCTAACGCTTGAAATTTCTCCGCTGAGAGATAGAAAAGCAGATATCGGGCCTTTGGCTGAGCATTTTGTACAAAAATATGCCCAGCAAAATGGTCATCCAGCGCCAACACTTGCTAGAGAATGTATTGAGTTTTTAGAGAATTACCCTTGGCCTGGTAATGTGAGGCAGCTAGAAAACGCCATTTATCGTGCGGTCTCGTTGCTTGATGATAAAGAACTTCGTACTGAGCATCTAAACTTACCGACCTTTACCCATGACTTAGGTTATTTGGAGTCTGATTTTGAAGGGACGTTAGACCAAGCGGTGAAGCGATTTGAAGCAACCTTGTTGCGCAAGCTTTACCCCGCTTATCCGAGCTCAAGGCAATTGGCTAAACGTTTGGGATTAAGCCACACAGCCGTTGCCAACAAGCTGCGTGAGTATGGGATAAATAGAAAAACAGTCAAAGTATGATCTAAAGGCCACGCAATGTGGCCTTTATGATTTAGTTCCCATGTCTTTTGTCACGCCATCTACCTTAATATTCTTAATGCCATCTTCTTCAAAAGAGAGTGTGATACTCACGTTATCTCGCGCAAAGAAGTAATCTATCCCATTTACCGTTAAAACGTAATTACCCTTTACAGAGTCGCTAAACTCTTTTTTCACAAGAGAGATGTGATGATCTGCAATTTGCCACTTAAATTCAGAAATAAAACCTTGATTGAATTCTTGGATCCACACGCGGGTATCGTCTTTACTCAGTGTAATGGCAACTGAGTAAGACTCTGGTAGTTCAGACATGTCATAATGATTTGCACCGATGCGAAACTGTTCAGTCTGTTTGTTCCAAGCAAAACCAAACTCAAACGCTTTCTCTACACCGGTTGGGTAGGTTAGCGCGCCTTCTCCTTTAAAGTCGAAGTCTGCGTAGCACATACTGGAAAAGACAAATAAGGTGGAACAGGTAACAAGGGATAATTTTTTCATTGACTTCACTTCAGCTATTTTACTTAATTTGAGGTTCGCGTATGTAGTAACCGAACTCATTGTTTTTAAGCTCATTTTATGGGCATTTCTGGTCATGCTAGAAAGGCGTTCATTTTTTGAAGCTCAGGTTATTAATCTAGTTTACTGACAGCATTACTGCAACCAAGGGTCAAAGTAATGTATCGGTTATAGACGCAAGCGTAGCAAAATAATCACTTTAGAATATGAATTGCTATGCTAGAATCGAAAAATTATTAACTGGTAAGACCATTGTTATGAATTTATATTTTCGTTTACTGCTGCTGTTTTGGAGAATAAGACAGAATAAACAAACGGCAGATTCCATTTTGTCTCCGATAGATATTGAGTACCGCGCCCTGCCAAGCGATTGCGATATCAATATGCACTTGACCAATTCACGATACCTGGCATTTATGGATTTGGCGCGTACTTGGATGACAGAGCGAGTTGGGTTATTTGCAGCTGTGATGAAACGCCGCTGGTTCCCAATTGTTAACGCAACAGCGATTACCTATATTCGCGATATCAAGCCGCTGCAAAAATTTACCATTACCACTAAGGTGGTGGGATGGGATCACAAATACTTTTACATTGAACAGCGCTTTCATTCTAAACGTGGACTGCATGCAATTGCTTATGTACGTGGGGTATTCAAGCGTAAGGGTGGGGTAGTTGCGGTCGAAGAAATGCTCGAAGTAGCTGGGTTTAACGATGAAGTACCTATTTTATCTCCTGAGATTATGCATTGGAAAGCCATGTTAGAGGCAAAGAAAAACAGTAATCTATAAACTATAAAGGCCACATCTGTGGCCTTGGGGATTGAGAAAGTAACAGTAAATCTGTGATTTAAACCATTTAGGTATTAGAACTTATATTTCACACCGAACATGGCCACAACAGGGTCTAGCTCAACGTCAGATGTCAGTGCCTTTACACCGTTAGCGTAAACTGTTGCATCGGTATTGATGTCAATTTTAGAGATCATGCCGTGCAGGCCCCATTTTTCATTTAAGTCGTAGTTAAAGCCGATTTGTAATGCAATACCAAAAGAGCTATCCAAATCAACTTCTACGTCGTTAGTGTTTAATGTTGCTTTTAGTGCAGCACTTGGCTCTTCATCGAAGAATACTGTGTAGTTTAGACCCGCGCCGATAAATGGGCGAAACTTAGCGCTTGCATCAAAGAAGTGATACTGCGCAAGTAGTGTTGGTGGCAAGTGTTTAATGTCTGCGATTTCAGCTCCTGCTAAGCCACCAGCACCGTCAACTGTGTGAGAAAATGGTGTTGCCGCAACCAGTTCAAATACGATGTTATCGCTGTAGTGGTAGTCAAGCGTGATACCTAGCTGAGTATTTGAGTCAGCAACTAGACCAAGAGAGTTATCTTGATCAATTGCAGAAGCCGAATTGTCAGGGTTTACGTTAATAGCACCAACATTAACACTGAAATTTGCGTGTGCGAAGGGAGCAGCAACTAGCAGAGTAGATAAAAGTGCAGCGCTTAAAGTTTTCATTTTCTTCTCCTAACCCTATGTGAGGACATTTTTTAAACTGTGAAACAGTGTGTGTTTTCAATGAAGCCATCTTAAAAGGGTTCAAAAAATGAAAAACTGTTCTAGATCAATTTTTAAATTGTAAGGTTTCAGAAATTTTTGAAAGTTTGATTTAGATTAAGTTTTCTCGATGTCATTAATTTGCATTAAAACTGCAATGCTGTGGTCAAAGTTTCATCTTTAAATAATTGCTAGATTTCACCTACAAATCATTCTTAGTTATGTCACTAGCAACACAGTATCAAAACCTCAGTACTTCCTACGCCACAGAGATCTTAACGCGTTTGATCCAAGCGCCTTCGGTTACGCCTTGTGATGCAGGCACTATCGCGTTTATGTCAGAGCAACTCGCCGCGCTGGGCTTTACTATTGAGCGGTTTGAGGTGCAGGGAGTAAAAAACTTGATTGCAAGTTATCGTTTCTCTCAAGGACCGACTTTTGCTTTTTCTGGTCATGTGGATGTCGTACCTGCAAATAATAAAGGCTGGATTGTGCCACCATTTAGTGCGCAGATTATTGATGGCGTGATGTATGGACGCGGTGCTGCAGATATGAAAGGTGGCGTTGCGGCAATGCTTGCTGCAACCAAAACATTACTACAGCATCCTGAAAAATTACGAGGAAGCTTTTACTGGTTACTTACTTCTGACGAGGAAGGTGAAGCGGAGTTCGGTTCCAAATTGATTGCAGAGCGATTAGCTGAAAATGGCATCGAGCTAGACGCTTGTTTGGTTGGTGAACCGACTTCACACCAAGTGGTGGGAGATACGGTTAAAAATGGTCGTCGTGGGGCGATTTCTGGGCGTATTCAGGTTAAAGGAAGAGCGGGGCATGTGGCTTATCCAGAACAAACGGTAAATGCAGCTCATATCGCTGGTCAGTTGGTTAGCCAGCTCGCGCTTTTACCTTGGTGGAAAGACGAAGCGGGATCGCAAACCACGCTGCAAGTCACTGGGATCACGGTACCAAATATTGTGGATAATTTAGTACCAGCAGAGTGTGAAATCACCTTTAATATTCGTTACAGCCATGCCTATAAGAGCCAAGAAGTTGTACACTATATTCAAGAGTCGCTGGCTAAATCCGGTGCTATGTTAGCGATCAGTTGGGAGCGGCCTTGTGAGTCGTTTTATACCGGCGCGAAGCAAGAAAACTGTTTCTTAACGCTGGTAGAACAAGCAATCCAGGAAACAACGGGGCAATATCCGAGTTTAAGTACTGCAGGCGGCACCTCCGATGGTCGCTTCTTTGCGACCGGAAAAACGCAAGTGATCGAATGCGGGGTAAAGAATGATTCAATTCATCAAGTGAATGAACATGTATCCCTCAGCGATCTACATGCCATAGAAAGAATATACTTATCTGTTTTAAATAGGTTTTTTAAAAAAGTTGAAAATTTTTAAAAGAATTTTCTTGAAAATAAATTTGCTGACCATAAATAGCTTTATGAGGACGCCGACAGGGCCTCATAAATTAAATAACTATTTGTTTTAAAAGTGCTTATTGGTTCTTTTTGAAGAGTGAGCACCTATGTATAGCTTTAAGAGGATACAAAATTATGCGTACAGTAGATTTATCACCATTATATCGTTCATTTATCGGTTTTGATCATTTAGCTTCTATGATGGATGCTGCTGCAAGAACAGATAAACAACCTAGCTATCCACCATACAACATCGAAGCGCTAGGTAAAGACAAGTACCAAATTACTATGGCTGTTGCAGGGTTTACCGAGCAAGAGCTAACACTGGAATCAGAGAACAATACGTTGACCGTAAAGGGGCAAAAGCAAGCGACTGAAGAAGCCAACGAGCGTAAATTTATTCATCAAGGGATCGCCGAACGCGGATTCGAGCGCAAATTCCAACTTGGTGATCACGTCAAAGTATTAGGCGCAGACTTAGCGCATGGCTTACTGGTTATTGACCTCGAGCGTGAGATCCCAGAAGCACTGAAGCCAAGAAAAATAGAAATTGGCTCGGGCAACTTGCTTGAAAGCAAGTAATATCAATCTAATTTATTGATTTCCAACTCGCCGCCGTCAGGCGGTTTTTTTTTGCCTAAATACAAAGCATTTGTTATTAGTAAAGTTATGCCTTACTTGTTATCCCCCAGAAAATGAAACTAGGACTAAGACAATACGTAAAAAGACGAAATGGTGTACCACTGGGTCATAGTCAGTCACTAGGAAACATGTTACGGCGCGCTTTCGGCGCTCAGTCTTTCGATGGCTTCTGGGTTTATTGGAATCCTATCTGGAGTTATTACTTGGCGCGCTTCGTATTTCGTCCATGTACAGCGAAAGTGGGGGGAAAAATTGGCTATTGGTTTACTTTTATCGTGAGCGGCGCATTGCATGACGTTATTGTTGGATTAGTAGTGGGAGAAGCTATTTTTACATTTACCCCATTCTTTGCTGTACTCGGGGTTGTTGCGCTTGGATTTAAAGTGACGGGGTATCGTTATCCGAGTCAGCACTTTCTCATTGCATCTTTGTTTAACGGCTCGATCATTGTATTTAGTTTTTATCTAAGTAGTGTTTTTAGCGAGTTACTTGTATGGTAGAAGAAAAATATTGTGTTGAGATGAAGAATGGAGCTAAAAGATAAGCTGATATTGTTGTTGAAATCAGGTGGGTTATCGTTACTCATCGCGGGTGGATTTTATACTTTGTTGTTTCACATGTCCGCACAGTTTCATCACCAAGTGCAATTTTCGCCCTTTTCGCAAGATACTGGCGTAAACGCGATGCTAGTTTATAGCTTCTTGGTTTTTCTATTTAGTGCCATTTTTAGCTATTTCTTTTTGAAAATGCATGCTGCCCGTCATGATATGCATGTTGATGGCTTAGTTCTGAGCATCAAATATACACACTTAGTGCTTTGGGGAGGTGTTGTCAGCATTGCGATTTATATCTTATTACACATGAATCAACATGTTTTGGTGTTAAATCAAGCCAAAGACAGCCACACTTCAGCTCAGCAACTTGAAGCGTTGGTTTCTTATCTGCCTGAAAGTGGCGATGTGATAGATCTTGCGGTTGCACAAAACCCCGCGACGGCACCAAACACGCTAACTTATTTGAGTCTAAAACGAGACTTTGCTACGCACTTAGCACTTGCCATGAATCCAAGTACTCCCAAAAAGGTGCTGGAAGAAATTATTAGCTATTATCACGGAGGTCAACAAGATGTAGTCCTCAATGCGGTGATGAAAAACCCTAATGTGGCTAGCGGCAAGGTTCAGCTGCAGGTACGTTAATTGTTTTCGTTTTTGGCAGGGGGTTAGGCGAGTGGAGCCACAGCCTAATTTTATTTGTTATCACGTTCGCTCAGTTCAATGCGCAATTTATTTTGCATGTCTTTAAGTGCCGTGATTTTATCTCTTGCCTCTTGTAACTGTTGTTGTGGTAGTCCCTCTTTAATCCCACGTGCTAGCAGTACTTCTATTTGCGCTATTTTACCATCGACGGCCGCAATATACTGTTGTTTTAGCTTGGCGTCTTTTTGATCCAAATACGCTTGGTAAGCTTCGGTATCCGACAAATCCCCCTGAAAATCATCCATTTGCTTTTCTGCTTGGTTTATTGGCGGCAGATATTCAGGAGCCGTGATTGGCTTAACTGCTTTGGGTGAGGTCTCTGCATTTGGTTTGATAGGAGCATAAGTATTGATTGGCGTGATTAACGTTTCAGTTCTTTTCTCCTGCTCGGGCTTTGTCTGCGAGGGGGGATTATATGTGGGGTTTTGCCAACCTATGCTGGCAAAACGCAGTGTGAATACAGCGATCACTGCCCCAAGGAATATGACAATCAATGCTTGCCAATACTTCATATTACTGCTCCGCTGTTTGCCGCTTTCCAAGCCATATAATCTTGCTCGAACTTGTGCTGAGCAAACTCTTGGGTCAGTGCCCGCAGTGCTTGGTAGCGTACTGTTTCACTTTTCACATCGTAGTAATCATATACCGGTGACTGACTATACAATACCAGCCATTCGCCACTTGGCGTGCGAATACTAGGTGTTATCTTGCCTTGTTGATTACTAAACGCCAGCTGTGTTTCCCATTTCGGCATGCTTTGGCGCGTCAGCGGAGTGAGTTGGGCCTGCCATATTAATATCGGGGTATATTTAGCGACGGCTTGTTGCCATGAGTGTGCATTTGCATAATCATTAAATTGCTGTGCGGCTTTTTGTTCGGGAAATTTCGCTGCGCTCGCACTGACTTGCTTGATGTATTTAAACCGCTTCTTATGACGCTCATAATACTTCGCGATAGCACTTTCTGGAATTTCATTTCTTAGGGTATCAACATACTGGCTTGTTGCACCATGCATTTCTTCCTTAACACCAAGAAATGCCAACATGCTCGGCCTCAATAGTTCTGCGGTTACCACTTGTCGTAACTGTTCTATTGTTAGACCTTGCTTAGCAATATAAGGCTTTGCGGCGGTAAATAGCGCCTGTTGATTGAGGTGTTGATTGACAATAGCTTGCAGTAATGCGAGTTCTCCCTGGTGAAGTTTAAAGCGGTTTTGCATTGATTGGCTATGTAATACTTGAGCAAGTGTCAGTGGCGCTGATTTTGTTAGTTGCAGCTGTTGCCATTTGAGTAATTGCTCAGCAGGGTATTGCCCATCAGCGGGGTACTGTCCAAGTAAAGACAGCATCTGATCCTTATCAAATACCAAAGGGTAGTGTTTTTTTTCAAGCTGAGAAAGTGCCGGGAACCAATGTAAGAGTGAGCTTGCGAGAAACTTATCGACGTGATATCGGGTGCTGAAACCAACATTAGATTGGCGCTCCAAAATACTTGGGTTAAGGTGCTTAGCTTGGAATAGTAAGAACTGGTTTTCAAGTAACTGCGCTGTAGTTTGCTTTTTAGATAGTGTTCGGCCTTGCTCAAGGTAGAGTTGGTGAACCAAAGGCGTCAGGGCTTTAGGTATACTTGGTGAGGCAAAGCTTGGTAAGCAAAAACTGCTTACCAAGAAAAGTAAAACAAATCGCATTATCTCACGTCCATCGCGTGATTAAGTAAGTGAACCACCATCGCTATCGCATGTGGGATCACTTGTTTTCCTGTATTTACGCGGTCGTAATGATCCTCAGAGTTCAATACGATACCACCTTGTGAGTAGGAGAATGCGCCACCTTGCGTTAGTAGTGGGCGGATGTCTGTTGAGTTAGTATCAACTGCACTAAAACTATTCATTGCTTGCTTGACCAAAGTAAAGTCATTTAATGATTCTTGATCATAATAGTCTTTCACCCAAGACTCCCAGCCAGCATGATTTAGATCTGATGTTGTCCAAGTATGGTGTGGTTGAAGTAAATCCGTGGTGTGAAATACAAAACCGAGTACTTGTGGGTTCCCGCTTTGCACATAACTTTGGTACCAATACTGACCTAAGTTGTCAATCGGTTGAAAAGGCATTTCTTCAAAGTCATCATACATGCTGTACGTTGAGTGACTATCAATACGATAGTGCTTTTCTGTTATCCCATAACTATCGTATTCAGTGTCATCAGCACTAAACCATCCAGTTTCGCCGCCATGACCATCGTCTAAATAATCGCCTTTTAGCCAAGTCGCCGCCATCGTATCAACAGAGCCCCACACGGTTAACTTTTGATAGTTATAACCACCGAAGTCATTGCCGTGAGTATCAGCTCCTTGAGTATGGTTTTGGAAGTGCCAGTAACTGGTGTATTTCACGATGCTTTCAGCAGCACCCCAAAGAGGTGCCTGTACACAGTCACCCGTAATGGCGCCACAAAAAAACGTATCTTCAAAATCATCGACGTCATAAGCCGCTTGGCCTAGTAAGTTGGCAAGCGCAGATACAGACATACCGTTAGCTTGTGCGTAGGCTTGTAGCTTTGCATATTGTGTTGTTGTCGGGTTTTGCGCCATGTAGTTCACAGCGTCGATTACGATACGCTTATGTGTTTCTTGACTAAATGCGTGGCTTTGACTAGCAGCAACTACTAGCGCCAAAGGGAGTAAATATTTTTTCATGAATTGCCTCTATTGATTTTAATTTATGTGAACGCGAATTTTTCTGCTTAAAGTAAAGTGCGCTATTTAAAATAATTTATGTGAAATATTTATTAAAATAAAGTTAAATTATGTTTGGGTTAAAAATTAGAGAAGATGCTTGTTGGTCACAAATGGGTCAGGTATGATCTCGGGGAGAATTTAGGCACACCTGCGCTAAACGAATGGAACTATGAAAAAACTACTTATAATAATCAGTTTATTGTTACCGTTTTATGGAATTTGCGAAGAACAAAGTGACGAGCTTGATGACGAGTTTGCTTGGCAGCTGAGTGTTGGTGCCTTTTACGTTGATATGACAATGCCTGCTTTGATTGGCACGGACTCGACATTCAAACATGGTACTTTTCTAGTCGATGCAAAAATAGAATATAAAAGTTTTTACTTGAATACCCACTCAGGAGATTTCTTTGGTGGCTCGGATGTTGGTTACCAAATTATCAACAATGGTGAATGGGGAATTGATGCCATTTATGGCAGTTATATGTTGCCTTTTTCTGAACGTGGTTACTACGATACCGACGATGTGGTACCTGAGCTAAGAGGCATTCGTAAACGCGATCAAGATAATTCTTTAGGCTTTTCCTATTATCGCCATGTCGGTGAATTTCTTGCCGTTGCTGAAATAGTCTACGATGTTTTTGGTGACACAAACGGTTGGGTTTTTCACCTCGAAGCGACACGTAACTTTGAATTGAGGAACTGGGATTTATGGCTTAACTTTGGCGCTAACTATTATTCTAGTAATTTTCATAATTACTTCTATGGTGTTTCAGAGGATGAAGTCAATGACTATTTGACTCCCTATAAACCCGGTGCTTCGGCCTCGGCGTTCGTACAAATGCAACTAAATTATCCAATTGCAGAAGATTGGGTGTTTAGCGCAGGCGCATCATGGTTAGTTGGTTCTCAAGATACGTTAGATAGCCCCTTAGTTCGCTCTCGCCACGCCAGAGTATTCTTTACTGGGGTGAAATATGTATTCTAAATTAATCACATGGACAGTGTTGTTTCTAGGTGTCTTGTGGAGCCACCAGCTCCGCGCCGAAGAAACTAACTCAGTGGGAATACTTCATGCTGTACCGAGCAAGTGTGTTGCCCTGAACCAGGGGAGGACTTGCTATGCGGACGTCAAAGTAACGGTAAATGCACCAACTGAAGGTGACTATTGCATTCGAGAGAGTTTGTCGAAAAAGATCCTCCAGTGTTGGGCCAAAGCAGATACTTTTAAATATGAGTTAGACTTTAGCTCTGATGAGAGTTTGAGCTATGAGCTTATCTCAAAGCAGTCTCGAGATGTGCTAGCAGTGACCACTATTGAGGTGAACTGGGTTCACAAAGTAAAAACCAAAAAAAGGCGTTGGCGCCTCTTTTAATGTTTAGGCTACGTCCGAGCGTAGCCTAAAGTTGATCAATGTTATCTAAGCACCATTGTGCCCTTGTGAGCACTTCCTGCCGTGTTTTCTCATCTTGTTTTTGCCAATTTCGATAGATCATGCCAATCCGGTGGTTATTGGCAAACTTATCCTCATGGCGGTGCATAAAATGCCAATAAAGGCTGTTAAGCGGGCAGGCATCGTCACTCGATTTTTGCTTGACGTCGTAGTAGCAATGCTGACAATAATCACTCATTTTTTGCATGTAGTTACCGCTTGCAGCGTAGGGTTTGGTTGCTACTATGCCGTGATCAGCAAATTGTGTCATGCCTCTGGTGTTCGGCATTTCTACCCATTCAATGGCGTCGATGTATATACCTAAATACCATTCATCCACTTGATTTGGGTGAATTCCGGTCAACAGGCAAAAATTTCCCGTGACCATTAATCGTTGAATGTGGTGAGCGTAGGCGTAATCCAGGCTTTGGGTGATGGCTTCACTGAGGCAGCGCATCTTCGTTTTTCCATGCCAAAAATAGCTTGGTAGATTACGCTGGGCAAGCAAATAATTTTTATGGCGGTAGTCTGGCATATTGAGCCAGTAAACAGCTCGGATATACTCTCGCCAGCCTAATATCTGTCTAACAAATCCCTCAATCTGCGCAATATCAATTTGTGAGTTGTCTTGGTATGCTGCGATAGCACTGTCGATAACGTGTTTGGGGTGAAGCATTTTTGCATTGAGCGCAAAAGAGAGTCGTGAGTGATACAGTGTCCATTTATTGTCACTTTTACAGGTCATTGCATCTTGAAATTGACCGAACGAAGGCAATAGGTGTTCACAGAAAAAGGTCAAAAGATCTTGAGCTTGCGCACGGGTAGTCGGCCATAGCAATGATTCTTCGCTGTTGCCAATGGTCTTTACTTTATGCCGCTTAATCCGCTTTAAAATGTCACTAACATCGTTGGCAAAACAAAGCGGTTGTGGGATAGCGTCGATGTCTTTTTGCTTGAGCTTGTTACGGTTTTGACTATCGAAATTCCATTGCTTGCCAAGCGGCTCACCGTCATCCATTAATACATTAAAACGGCGTCTGAGCTTGCGATAGAAAAACTCCATTGTAGTGTGTTTTCCTGGCGTTAAGTAGTCATCCAGCTCTTCATAAGGGACTAAAAAATGCTCAGTGTCAAAGCAGCGAACCTGTAATTGGTCGAGTGTTAATTCCATCATTTGCTTCAGTAAGCGATATTCATCCGGTCTTTGATAGTCAAAACTAGACACCTGATATTTATCACATAAATGCGCAATTAAAGCGGGGAGATCCGAATAGTCCTGCGTCTCATCGAGGGTGAGATGTAGCACATGGAATCCAGCTTTATCCAGCGCAACGGCAAAATTCTCCATAGCTTTGAAGAAAGCACACACTTTTTGTATGTGATGTTTGGTGTAGTCGGTCTCTTGTTTGAGTTCTGCTATCAGATAAAGATACTTTGCTTTATCGTCAGCAAACCAACTATGTTTGGCATTGAGTTGGTCGCCAAGAATTAATCTGAGGCCTTTATATTGATGTTTTTGTTGTGCCATTAGTTATCCTCCAAAGGCCAACCAACATGATCTTGGCTGTCGAGTTGTGGAGTGGCTTCTCCTCGCCATAATTTTATATATTCACCATCTGGGTCAAATAGTGCTTGTTGCTTTGTGATATTGAAATGGCGACCGCCACGAGGATCTGGCCCGACACCAGCGATATACTGCCAATTTCCCCAATTTGCCGCGACGTCGTAATCGATAAGATGTTGCTCAAAAAAAGCGGCACCATAGCGCCAATCTAGCTGTAGCTCATTAACACAGTAGCTCGCTGCTATTTGTCTCGCTCTGTTGGAAATCCAGCCGGTTTTAGTCAATTCGTGCATAATGGCATTAACCAGTGCGCTGGGCGTTCGGCCTTGGCACCACTTTAAAAAGCGCTCTGGATAGAAACTGGTTTTTGGTGTTTTGGCTTTGACGCCTGAAAAGCAAAATAGCGTGTGTTGATGTTTGAGCGCATACCAATAAAAATACTCACGCCACAACAGTTCAAACCAAATCCAATAGGTTGATTCATTTGCGCCTCTTTGCTGCTCAAATTGAGTAAGTGCTTGCTTGATCTGTCTAGGACTGATAGCGCCATAGGCAAGTATAGGACTAAATCGAGTGGAAAAATACTCACCGAACAAGGCGTTTCGGGTTTCTTTGTATGTGAGAGCCGCATCCGTTTGGAAGTATTGTTGTAGCTGCTGTTGAGCTTGCGCTTCACCGGCGGCTACTTTGATACTGTATGAAGAGTTTGCTTTAAATTCAGCTAACTCTGATATCCGATTCGGTCTTGGTGGAAGCTTCGCGGTTGCAATAGGTGAATTAGGTTCAATTTCCTCTACAGCTTTGCGAAATGGCGTAAAGCTCTGTGGTAGTTCACTGACGCTGATTGGTAGTGAGTTTGGCTCAAAAAGGGTGTTTGAATAAGCACTAATATATTGAATGTGTGGGAAATTATCTTGTAATTTTAACCAAAGCCTTTGTTCATCGAATCCTGGATGAACAGTGCGACCGATATGAGTTACCTGCTGTGTATGAATAATCTCAGTCAGTGCTTTGAGCTGAGCTGTGTCACGCAACAGATACAGCTTCTGTTGTTGTGAAACTAGTGATTGATGTAAGGCATTGAGCGTCTGATTGCGATAACATTCGACAGCAAAAGAAGGTGAGCACTGCGCTTTGCGAGCCGTCCATAGGTTTACGGTGGGTAGATAAATGCAGATGAGTGTGTCGACTTGAGACGCCAGCGTTGTAAGTGCGGGATTATCACTAAGGCGGCAGTCGTTTTCAAATAAATAGAGTCCTACTTTCACGTTTATTCTTAACAGTCATGAACGAATAAGACTCTATACGTAACAATCAGCTAAACTGCTCAGTTAATTTGGCAAGATTCTATAAGTGTACGCAAGTGAGCACCAACGTCTTGTGTTTTGGTTTGGCCTCGCTCAAGTAAGTTGCTCGCTTGCTGTTTTAGCTCCGCCAAATCATACTGCTCGAGCAAAGTTCTTAAATATCTAACTGTATCAGCACCTTGCTGAAGCAAATCAGGAAATTGTTCGATGGAAATTTCCTGTTGGCTTAGGCGAGAAATAGAGTTGAGTAGGTCGCTTAAATTTGCACTGTCTTGCAATGCGCCTTCAACCGCAATAAGCGCGCCCATCGGATCGGCATCTAGATTATTTGCAACGCAAGCTGCAACACTGCCAACTTCTGCTGATGCTTGTACTGACTCAATTCCTTTATCACGGATCTGCTCAACCACTTGTTGTAGCTCTTGATGTTCAGATAAATATTGTGCCTCGATTTGGGCTTTAGAGTCTTCCAGCATATCGCATGCGGTAAGTGAAACGACCATAGTAGACGCAAAGGCAATCGCTCTTAGCATTTTATCACTTCCTATATAAAGATTTTGTGAAAGTCTAAATAGCTAAGGGCCAGAAGTCACGCAGAGTTTAGTTTTGTAAGCTCTGCATGACTTTGATCTTAGAGTGATGTTTAGTGGCTGCCGTTGTCTCTTCGTTTAGCAGCTCAAGTTAGTTTGCTTGTTGCTGCGCTCTTTTGAACTCCTGTAGACCAACAATATTCGTTTTCTTGAATAATTCAAAGCGCAGCATATTTTCGATGAGTAACAGTGCTTTGTTCCAAGCGTTTTTTGCTGCTGTGGTAAAATGCCTGCCAAGATGGCTTTTGAGCGTTGCTGTAAAGGTAAACAACAAGACACTGATATCTTTTTCTGACGTTCCCATAAATAACAGCGTACCGCGTTGTTTTTGCAGATAATGTAATAAGTTTGACTGCTGTGGGATACGCATCACACAATTTTGCACAAAATCAAATATTTGATGCTCCCAGATTATGAGTTGTCCCACATTTGTTGGAATTTGCATGCGCAAATCGTAATGTTGAATTTGGTTGTACCAAGAAGTGCAAAAGCCATGGAAATTCGGACGAATACTCGCAAGCGTTTGAGTTAAAAGTTGATATTGATAGGGAGTAATGCTCATAGACGCCTCTTCAAACTGATGAAGAGCGGATCCTTTGCTCAAAAACAAATAGCCTAAGTCTGAGTATAGCTGTTTTTTTTAAATGCGAGACTTTTTAATATTTTTTTGTGAGATTTTTCTTACATTGCAATAATTAATTGAATTTCAATATGCTGGACCTAGCTAAAGTAGGCCGATATTGAGCAACGGCCCACGTTCATTTAAAAATATTAGTGCTTAATTGGTGAAAGTAACTGTGGATCTGTCACGAGTTTACGAATGCCATGCGCATGGTCCTCTTCAAAATCATTGTCTTTACACCAACGCGCGAGACTATTTATATCAACTTTGGCACAGCTTGGGCGTACACTCCAGCTTACCTGTAAAGGTGAGCACTGTTGGTTGTTATAGCTAGGTCCTGTGGTTGAACCTAAAAACTCAACTGGTGTGCCGGTATTGCTTGGTAGAGCACCTGCTTGATGGTAGCCGCCAACTTGGCCTTGATAATCGAGCTCAGTGAAGTCTTGCGCATTTTCATCATTAACCACTAAAAACACCTGAGTTTCGACGCGTAGATCAGGGTTGGCGCAGCTGTCATTTAAGCAAGCACCGAGTGTCGGGCCTGGTTTTACATCACAAGAGCTATGAACCCAGTGTACTTCAATTGTATCGCCGGGCTTTACGTTGTTACATACTTTATCTTCTGCAGGAGCAAGTTCCGCAGGGGTGAGGCTTGCAGTTGCATTACATTGGAATCCACCATACTTCGGGTCATTGGAAACGACAGAGAAGTCTTTGGCTTTATGTTCCGCATTTTTATGAAAGTGGATGTTACATAGGTTGAGTTTTTCTTTTGGTGGAGCCATAGCAAAAACCCGTTTGTTGTGACCCTGCAAACTATCAATATCTCTCGGTGTTTGTGGTCCTGCCGATTCACATTGCGCTGCAAACGCTTCAAAGCTAAATATAGACAGCGCTGTCAATTTGCTTGATTTTATAACCGTTCTCATTTGGTTTTCCTTTCTTTCGTGATTTTTCTGTCCCCAATTATGGATCAAATATTTCTTTTTTGTTACAAAAAATGGGAGGAGACGAAACTGGACCGATGAGTTTGGTGTCACGGTGTTGTATGTGAAAAGTAAAATACCTGATTACATCTCAGCAACGAGCTGAAACGTCAGAAGATAGTTCTAAATCAAGGTTGCTATCTAGGCATACTGTCTTTATAATACGCAGCATATTTAGTCAATCGGACTGAAACTTTCGTTTTTCAGTATAATTGGCTTTAAGCATGGGCAATACATCGCCCATTCAAATGGCATTTTTGAGATGTCACTTCTTTGAAAAGTAGAAGTAAAACAATTTTATGTTTCGGTGTAGAATGGAGTTGCTCGATAGATGGTCGGGTGCTTGATTTGGTAAAGTGCCGAAGGTCGTCGGTTCAAATCCGATTGCCACTTCTTTGAAAAGTAGAAGTAAAACAATTTTATGTTTCGGTGTAGAATGGAGTTGCTCGATAGATGGTCGGGCGCTTGATTTGGTAAAGTGCCGAAGGTCGTCGGTTCAAATCCGGTTACCACTTCTTTGAAAAGTAGAAGTAAAACAATTTTATGTTTCGGTGTAGAATGGAGTTGCTCGATAGATGGTCGGGTGCTTGATTTGGTAAAGTGCCGAAGGTCGTCGGTTCAAATCCGATTACCACTTCTTTGAAAAGTAGAAGTAAAACAATTTTATGTGTTGGCGCGGGATGGAGCAGCCTGGTAGCTCGTCGGGCTCATAACCCGAAGGTCGTCGGTTCAAATCCGGCTCCCGCAACCAAGTTAAAGATTGAGTTCTTTGATTTCGCGCATTCCTTGTAATGCGCGTTTTGCGTTTAAGCATCGGCTTTTTTGTTTAAGTTGATGATTAATTTGGCTGAGATAGCTCGCAAACCAAGCACGGCCTTTGGCCACACAGTTTGTTATTCGTGTGACGCCCCGCTTGGTTCGGGGCGTTGTTGTATCTGGCGCAAGGTGTATTCTGAGCCCAAGATCAAGCAGCTATGATTTGGGGCTTTAGGCCCTTTTTTTGTTTGTATGGAGGAGTTCTGTGTCAAAACTCGAGCAAGATTTGACTGAAATGTTGGAGCCTGCAGTTGCTGCGTGTGGCTTTGAATTACTCGGTCTTGAGTTTGTGCAAGCTGGTCGTCATTCTACACTTCGTGTATATATCGATCATGAAAACGGCATTAATGTAGATGACTGTGCGGAAGTGAGTCGTCAAGTTAGTGCAATTTTAGATGTCGAAGACCCGATTACGAACGAATATAGTTTGGAAGTATCTTCTCCTGGTGTTGACAGACCATTATTCAAACAAGCTCACTATGAAGCAGCAGTGGGAGAGGAAGTACGTTTGCGTACTAAACTTCCGCAAGAAGGTCGCCGTAATTTTAAAGGCGACTTAGTAGCAGTTAATGGCGATATGATCACGTTAAAAGTTGACGCTCAGGATTTCATCTTGATGTTGAGCAACATTGAGCGTGCCAATATCATCGCAAAATTCTAACTTTGAGTGCGAAGGACAAGGGCAAGCGAGGCATTACCTATGGCAAAAGAAATATTGTTGGTGGCAGAAGCTGTTTCCAATGAAAAAGCGGTCCCAAGAGAAAAGATTTTTGAAGCATTAGAGTTCGCACTAGCGACAGCAACAAAAAAGAAGCACGGCGGTGAAATCGAAGTACGCGTTACTATCGACCGTAAAACGGGCGAGTACGATACTTTTCGTCGTTGGAAAGCGGTTGAACCACAAGAAGACGGTTCACTAGAGAATCCATATGCGGAAATCACGTTTGAAGCGGCACAAGTTGATGAGCCTGACATTCAATTAGGTGATTACGTTGAAGAGCAGATCGAATCAATTAAATTTGACCGTATCACCACACAGATGGCGAAACAGGTAATCGTACAAAAAGTACGTGAAGCTGAGCGCGCATTAGTTGTTGATGCATATAAAGATCAAAAAGGCGAGCTAGTGACAGGTGTTGTTAAAAAAGCAACGCGTGACGCTATCGTTATCGACCTTGGTAACAATGCTGAAGCGGTAATTTACCGTGAAGACATGCTACCACGCGAAAGCTTCCGTCCGGGTGACCGTGTACGTGGCCTACTTTATGAAGTGAAGCCTGAAGCGCGTGGTGCACAGCTATTTGTTACGCGTTCTAAGCCTGAAATGTTGATGGAACTATTCCGCATTGAGGTTCCGGAAATTGGCGAAGAAATGATTGAGCTTAGAGGCGCTGCACGTGACCCTGGTTCTCGTGCTAAAATCGCTGTAAAATCAAACGACAAGCGTATTGACCCTGTAGGCGCATGTGTTGGTATGCGTGGCGCACGTGTACAAGCTGTGTCTTCAGAGCTTGGCGGCGAGCGTGTTGATATCGTACTTTACGATGATAACCCAGCACAGTTCGTAATCAACGCGATGGCACCGGCTGAAGTAGCTTCAATCGTAATGGATGAAGATACGCGCACAATGGAAATTGCAGTTGAAGCTGACAACCTAGCGCAAGCGATTGGTCGTAATGGTCAAAACGTACGTTTAGCTAGCCAACTTACTGGTTGGGAACTAAACGTAATGACAGTGGAAGAGATGGAGCGTAAGAGCTCGGAAGAATCAGATAAATTGGTTAATCTATTCACTGAAAACCTAGACATCGACGATGATTTTGCAACACTACTGATTAACGAAGGCTTCTCTTCACTTGAAGAAGTGGCTTATGTGCCAGTAGCTGAATTTTTAGAAATCGACGGTCTAGACGAAGAAACCGTTGAAGAGTTACGTAACCGTGCAAAAGATGCACTGACTACGAAAGCACTTCGCGATGAAGAAAGTCTAGAAAATGCAGAACCTGCAGAAGACCTACTAGGACTTGAAGGACTTGAGCGTCATACCGCTTTTGTTTTTGCTAGCAAAGGTATCGTTACACTTGAAGACCTTGCAGAGCAAGGTATTGATGACTTAGTTGAAATTTCTGAGTTATCAGAAGAGCAAGCTGGTGAGTTAATCATGGCTGCACGTAACATTTGCTGGTTCAGCGAAGAGTAATTTATTAACGGAGGTAACATCACGTATGGCAGAAGTGAGCATTAACAAACTAGCCGAGAGTATTGGTACAACTGTTGATAAATTACTACAACAGTTAAAAGATGCAGGGATCACCAAAGCCGAGGGCGACCAAGTTACTGAATCCGAAAAGGCGACGTTGCTTGATCACCTAAGCAAGCAACACGGTGGCACTGGTTCAACCGGCCCTGAGCGTATGACTCTACAGCGTAAGAGTAAAAGCACGTTAAGTGTTAACTCATCTGGTAAAGCGAAGTCTGTATCTGTAGAAGTCCGTAAGAAGCGCACTTACGTTAAAAAGAGCGCAATCGAGCAGCAAAAAGAGCAAGAACGCTTAGCTGCAGAGGAAGCTGCGCGCAAAGAAGCAGAGTTAATGGCTCAGCAACAAGCAGAGCAACAGGCCAAAGTTGAAGCTGAGCGCAACGCGCGCGAAGAAGCGGAACGCAAGGCCGATGAGGAAGCCGAGCGCAAAGCTAAAGAAGAGGCGAAGCGACAAGCTGATGCTGAACGTCAAGCCAAAGATAAGCAGAGTAAAGAAGTGGATAGCGCGCAACAAATTAAAGAACGTCAAGAAGCTGAGCGTCTGCGTCAAGAAGCAGAAGCGGCAGCCCTGAAAAAGGCAGAAGAAGAAGCAAAACGTCAAGCGGAAGAAGCTCGTCGTCTAGCTGAAGAAAATGAAGCACGTTGGAAGGCGGAAGAAGAAGAGCGTCTTCGTCGTGAAGAAAATGCTGATCACCACCTAACAACTTCTACTTACGCTCGTGAAGCGGAAGATGAATCTGATGCACGTGAAGAGAAAAGCGCACGTCGTAAGAAGAAGAGAAAGCCAAGTGCGAAAGAAGAAGCTGCAGAAGCGAATGCGAAGAAGCTGAAAGGCAAAAAAGGTCGCTTAAAAGCGCCAACTTCGTTACAGCATGGTTTCCAAAAGCCAGCGGCAGAAGTGAAACAAGAAGTACGTATCAGTGAAACAATCACTGTTGCAGAGCTTGCTTCTCGTATGGCTGTTAAAGGCGCTGAAGTTGTTAAGACAATGATGAAGATGGGTGACATGGTTACGATTAACCAAGTTATCGATCAAGAAACTGCACAGCTAGTTGCTGAAGAAATGGGTCACAAAGTCATTCTAGTGAAAGAAAACGAGCTAGAAGAAAAAGTACTAAATGACCGCAGCGAAGATGGTTCTCTTGAGCCTCGTGCGCCAGTAGTAACAGTAATGGGTCACGTTGACCACGGTAAAACGTCAACACTTGACTACATTCGTAAAGCGAAAGTTGCAGACGGCGAGGCCGGCGGTATTACTCAGCATATCGGTGCATACCATGTTGAGACTGAAGGTGGCATGATCACTTTCCTAGATACTCCTGGACACGCGGCGTTTACATCAATGCGTGCTCGTGGTGCGAAAGCAACCGATATCGTTGTACTTGTTGTTGCAGCGGACGATGGTGTAATGCCTCAGACGAAAGAAGCGGTACAACACGCGAAAGCGGCAGAAGTACCACTTATCGTTGCTGTGAACAAAATGGATAAAGAGGGTATTGACCCTGACCGTGTTAAGAATGAGCTTGCTCAACTAGACGTAATCCCAGAGGACTGGGGCGGTGAAACGCAATTTGTTCATATCTCAGCTAAGACTGGTCTTGGTATTGATGAGCTACTAGAAGCAATCCTAATGCAATCTGAACTATTAGAGCTACGAGCTTCTGAAGAAGGTATGGCATCTGGTGTGGTAATCGAATCTCGTCTTGATAAAGGTCGTGGCCCGATTGCTTCTGTACTTGTTCAATCAGGTACCTTAAACCAAGGTGATATCGTACTTTGTGGTCTTGAATATGGCCGTGTTCGTGCGATGAAAGACGAAAACGGTAAAGACATTAAAACCGCAGGTCCTTCAATTCCAGTAGAGATCTTAGGTCTTTCTGGCGTACCAGCAGCTGGTGACGAAGCGACAGTAGTTCGTGATGAGCGTAAAGCACGTGAAGTGGCACTATATCGTCAAGGTAAGTTCCGTGAAGTGAAGCTTGCTCGTCAGCAGAAAGCGAAGCTTGAGAACATGTTCTCTAACATGACTGAAGGCGACGTATCTGAAGTGAACATCGTTCTAAAAGCAGACGTTCAAGGTTCTATCGAAGCAATCGCTGATTCATTGACTAAACTGTCTACAGATGAAGTGAAAGTGAAGATAGTAGGTTCAGGTGTTGGTGGTATCACTGAAACGGATGCAACGCTTGCAGCGGCTTCTAACGCTATCATCGTTGGCTTTAACGTACGTGCGGATGCTTCTGCTCGTAAAGTCATTGAAGCTGAGAACCTAGACTTACGCTACTACAGCGTTATCTACGACCTAATCGAAGAAGTGAAACAAGCAATGACAGGTATGCTTGCACCAGAATTTAAGCAAGAGATCATTGGTCTTGCTGAAGTTCGTGACGTGTTCAAGTCGCCTAAGATCGGCGCTGTTGCAGGTTGTATGGTAACTGAAGGTGTGGTTAAACGTAGCGCGCCAATCCGTGTACTTCGTGATAACGTGGTTATCTACGAAGGTGAACTTGAGTCACTTCGTCGCTTTAAAGATGACGTTGCTGAGGTTCGTAACGGTATGGAATGTGGTATCGGCGTTAAGAACTACAACGACGTTAAAGTCGGTGACCAAATCGAAGTATTTGAAACTGTACAGGTAGAGCGTACGCTTTAATTGTAAGTTATTAAAATACTTGAGATGGGGGCACTAGCCCCCATTTGTGATCTCATAGATTTTGAAATTTTAAGTGGTGAAAATGAGAGAATTTTCTCGTACAGATCGCGTAGCACAGCAAATTCAAAAAGAAATTGCGGTGATCCTACAGCGCGAAATTAAAGATCCAAGATTGGGTATGGTAACAGTGTCAGCTGTTGAGGTATCACGCGATCTTTCTTATGCAAAAGTATTCATTACAGTGCTGAATACCAGTGATGAAGACAAAACTAAGCAAAGTGCGGTTATTCTGAATGAAGCAACCGGTTATATTCGCTCGCTTCTTGGCAAGCGTATCCGTGCGCGTATCATGCCTGAGCTTAAATTTGTTATTGATAACTCCCTAATGGAAGGTATGCGTATTTCTAACTTGGTTGACTCTGTGATCAGAGAAGACAACGCAAAGCGTGGTCCTGAGTCTGGAGATAAAGACCAAGAGGAAGAGTAATGGCGCGTCGCACCAAAGGCCGTGCGATCGACGGCATTCTGTTATTAAATAAACCGCAAGGTATTTCTTCTAACAAAGCACTGCAGCAGGCAAAGGGCATTTATTTCGCTCAAAAAGCGGGCCACACCGGTGCTTTGGATCCGCTGGCAACCGGTATGTTGCCAATTTGCTTTGGTGAAGCGACTAAGTTTACCCAGTTTTTGCTTGATACCGATAAAACCTACGTGGTGAGAGCGCAGCTGGGTGAGCGCACGACGACATCAGATTCTGATGGTGAAATAGTTGAAACGCGACCAGTAAATGTAACACTTGAGCAGCTAGAGCAAGAAATTGCCAGCTTCTTGGGGGAATCTGATCAGTACCCTTCGATGTATTCGGCGCTCAAATATCAGGGCCAACCGCTATACAAATATGCCCGTGAAGGCATCGAAGTACCGCGAAAATGCCGCAAAATTAATGTTTATCGTATCACGTTAGACGAATATGACGAGCAAACTCAACAAATTCAAATGACGGTGCATGTGTCTAAGGGCACTTATATTCGTACGATAGTCGATGATTTGGGGGAAAAGCTTGGCTGTGGTGCGCATGTCATTATGTTACACCGTAGTGAAGTTGGTCATTACCCTAGCGACAAAATGATTACCTTAGTCGAGCTCGAAGCGTTACTTGAGAAAGCAAAAGCGGAAGAAGTTGCGCCTTCTACTTATCTCGATGAATTATTGTTGCCGATGGATACCGCTTTGGTCGACTTGAGCGTTGTTGATATTAGCGCTGAGCAAGGTGTTGCTTTTGGTCATGGGCAAACCGTTGCTGTCGAAAATTTACCAGACGGTATTGTTAAAGTGGTTGCTGATGGCAAGTTTGTTGGGATTGGCGAGCGTAATCCACAAGGGTTATTGAAAGCAAAACGCGCGCTATCTTCCGCTCAGCCGGAATCACAATAAAATCTTCCTATGCAAGGGGAGTTTATGCTGGTATAATCCGCCAGCTTCCGCTTTGGCTGAATTAGTGATCGGCTGAAGCATTACTAAACTTATTTTGGAGTTATTATGTCACTAAGCAATCAAGAAAAAGCAGAAATCGTAGCAAAGTTTGCACGCGCAGAAGGTGATACAGGTTCACCAGAAGTACAAGTTGCACTTCTAACTGCTGACATTAACAAGCTACAAGGTCACTTCGCTAACCACAAGCAAGATTTCCACTCACGTCGTGGTCTTCTACGTAAAGTTAGCCAACGTCGTAACCTTCTTGACTACCTAAAAGGCAAGAGCGTTGACCGTTATGCTGCACTAATCAAAGAGCTTGGCCTACGTCGCTAATATTTTTGATTTCTTGTTGGAAATTTATCCAACAGTAAAAAAGGGGCTAATTAGCCCCTTTTTTTGTGGCTGTTCTATCAGTATACTTACAGCCGTTTAAAAATACTTTTAAACAAGCGTCAATCGGATTTCCAATTGTAGTGCTTAAGTAAATTATGGTGAGTTTATTTAAGACTGTGATTGGTCCCCGTTGACGTTGAAAACCATTTAGTAAGGAAAATATTGTGCAAGCAATTATTAAAGAATTTCAACTAGGTCAACACACGGTGACTCTAGAGACAGGTGCTATCGCACGTCAAGCTGACGGCGCAGTACTTGCAAGTATTGGTGATACTTCGGTACTTGTTACTGTTGTAGGAAGAAGAGAAGCGGCTCCTGGCCAAGACTTTTTCCCACTAACGGTTAACTACCAAGAAAAAATGTACGCTGCGGGTCGTATCCCAGGTGGTTTCTTGAAGCGTGAAGGTCGTCCTTCAGACGGTGAAACACTAACCGCTCGTCTAATCGACCGTCCAATTCGTCCTCTATTCCCAGACGGCTTTGTAAACGAAGTTCAGGTTATCGCGACAGTGGTTTCTGTAAACCCAGAGATCCAACCAGATATCGTTGCTTTGATTGGTACTTCAGCAGCACTAGCTATCTCAGGCATTCCATTCAATGGCCCGCTAGGTGCAGCGCGCGTTGGTTTCATCGATGGTCAATACGTACTTAACCCTACGTTAAAAGAGCTAGAGACAAGTAAGCTTGACCTAGTTGTTGCGGGTACTGAAAACGCAGTACTAATGGTTGAATCAGAAGCTGAAGTGTTAACTGAAGAAGAAATGCTTGGCGCTGTTGTATATGGTCACGAGCAATCACAAGCTATCATCAAAGCAATCGAAGAATTCCGTGCTGAAGCTGGTAAAGCGGCATGGGATTGGACAGCACCTGAAAAAGATTTAACACTAGCTGAAAAAGTCGCTGCAATTGCAGAGCAAAAAGTAGGTGATGCTTACCGTATTACTGACAAAGTTGCACGTAAAGAAGCACTTTCTGAAGCAAAAGCAGAAGTCATTGAAAAGCTAGGCGCTGAAGTTGCTGAAGGCGAGTCACTAGACGAGCAAGTGGTAGGTAAAACATTCAGCTCACTTGAGAAAAAAATTGTACGTAGCCGTATCATTGCTGGCGAAAAACGTATCGACGGTCGTGAACCAGATATGGTTCGTGCGCTAGACGTGATGACGGGTGTACTGCCACGTACTCACGGTTCTGCAATCTTTACTCGTGGTGAAACTCAGGCACTTGTAACAGCAACCCTTGGTACTGAGCGTGACGCGCAGATGCTAGACGACCTAACTGGTACTCACAAGCATCACTTTATGCTTCACTATAACTTCCCTCCATTCTGTGTAGGTGAAACGGGTTTTGTAGGATCTCCTAAGCGTCGTGAAATCGGCCACGGTAACCTAGCTAAGCGTGGTATTGCGGCAGTAATGCCAACACTGGCTGAATTCCCATATTCAGTACGTGTAGTATCTGAAATCACTGAATCAAACGGTTCATCTTCAATGGCATCAGTATGTGGTACTTCACTTGCGCTAATGGACGCTGGTGTTCCAGTTAAAGCGTCAGTTGCTGGTATCGCGATGGGTCTAGTGAAAGAAGGCGAAGATTTCGTTGTACTTTCTGACATTCTGGGTGATGAAGATCACTTAGGTGATATGGACTTCAAAGTAGCGGGTACAGCAAACGGTGTAACTGCACTACAAATGGATATCAAGATTGAAGGTATCACCAAAGAAATCATGCAGATCGCGCTTCGCCAAGCGAAAGCAGCGCGTCTACACATCCTAGGTGTGATGGACCAAGCGATTTCTGCACCTTCTGAAGAGCTATCTGAGTTCGCTCCACGTATCTACACGATGAAAATCCCTGCGAAGAAGATTGCTGAAGTTATCGGTAAAGGTGGTGCAACAATTCGCCAGCTTACTGAAGAAACAGATACAACGATTGAAATTGAAGACGACGGTACTATCAAGATCGCTGCAACGAATGGTAATAGCGCACAAGCTGCTATTTCACGTATCGAAGCGCTTACAGCAGAGCTTGAAGTTGGTACGCTTTACACTGGTAAAGTTATCCGTATCGTAGACTTCGGTGCGTTTGTAAACGTACTTCCTGGTAAAGATGGTCTAGTGCACATCTCACAAATCAGTGAAGAGCGCGTAAATAACGTTTCAGACCACTTAACTGTTGGTCAAGAAGTGAAAGTTAAAGTACTTGAAGTTGACCGCCAAGGCCGTGTTCGCTTAAGTATCAAAGAAGCACAAGAGAAAAAAGCTGAGCAGCCTAAAGAAGAAGGCGCTGAGTAATCTTTGCAATGCTTTGCATAGAATAGAAGTGTAAAGGGGCTGAATAGCCCCTTTTTTTATGCTTTAATGCTGTTTGACTCAAAATGATGAAACAAAACTGAGTTTATCTGGTCAATAGAGAACAAGGCAAAGTTATAGTAAATAACCTGAGGTTTGGATAAGGAATGAGCTAACTCATTGTTTTTAATACCACATTAAATTATACCCTTATCTAGCCAGACAGTTTTAGGGATAACAAGGCGAATTTACGCACCAATAGCTGGCTATTGGAAGTGAATTCAACGCAGTTAGCGCTAAAACTGGCTGCTAGAAAGGCATTAATTATCCGAAGCTCAGGTTAAATAATCAGATTGTTGGTATACCTGTGCAAAGACTCTAAACGGGCAAATGCCATTGAATGAGGAAGGAAATGAAGTTAGCGAAAATAGTTGTGCCATTAGTGCTAATGGGGCTGGTAGGATGTAAAAGCACGCAGCCAGAGGCCACTAAAAACATTGTAAATGTTCCGCTTGCAGTACCACTTCAAGCCAATTTCCGTAATGAGATTGCCATTGCTCGATTTAACGAGTTACTCTTGCAGCCGGATATGGCAAATGAGCAACGCGCGCAGCTGCTATACAATCGCGGTATGCTGTATGATAGCATTGGCTTACAAACGCTTGCTCGTATTGACTTCAATCGTGCCGTACAAATTAAGCCGGATCTCGCCGAAGTATATAATTTCCTTGGTATTCATCAAACGTTAGAACAAAATTATGGCCGTGCATATGAAATGTTTGATGCTGTGCTAGAGCTTGACGAGCAACATGAATATGCCTATTTAAATCGTGGTATCGCATTGTATTACGGCGAGCGAGCTGATTTAGCTGTAAAAGATTTTGAAGCTTTTTTGGCGCGTGCTCCAAAAGATGCGTACCGCGCTATGTGGCTGTATATTGCTCAGCAGCAAATAGACGATGCACTTGCTAAACAGACATTGGCAGCAAATAGCCAAGCATTAGACCCTGAAGAGTGGTCGTCTCAGTTAGTTGCACTGTATTTGGGCACTTTATCTGAAGAAGCATTTCTTGCGCAGATCTCTGAGGGCGTGAGCACCCAAGAAGAGTATGCGCAGCGTCTCTGTGAAGCCTATTTTTATCTGGCTAAGCGATATCAGACCCAAGGGGACTTGGCTTCTGCGATTAGCTATTTTAAGCTCGCACTGGCAACTAATGTATATGAGTTTGTAGAACATAAATACGCCCGTCTTGAGCTTGATTTACTTGCCCAGTTGAATGACGAACAAGACGCGAGCTAAACACCTTTTTATTTTCGTGCTTATTGGGCTGCTGTTTTCAAGCAGCCCTAATTATGCACATCTCTCCATCGCGCAAAAATCAGCACTTGTCGTCGCCAATCCAAATAGCTATTTTGCCATTGCACCAGCGCTTGAGGTGTTACCCTCACAAGCAAGTGCACAATTAGTAAAAGCCATTGCAGGCCTAAAGCAACCAAGTTGGGAGTTTGAACGGTTACAGCGCGATTTGAGTGCTCAAGAGAAAAATAGCACTAAGCTGCTTTTACTCGATACTTGGTCTCGTTTGAATCGTCAGCAGCGTCAGCAAGTGTCCGAGCAGTTAGTATCACTTGGCCGATATCACTTGCTTTATGCGCTTTCAAAGCGCTACGCGTTAAACCCAGAACTCACTTCGTTGCTCGCGGTGTGGCAAGGAAAGTCTGTTACGACATTTTTGAATAACCCCTACTTAAGACAGTTTCACACTCTCTCAGAGCGTCAGCATTCAAGTGCGTCTTGTCAGTTTAATCTTGCATTAATCGCCAGTGATTTAGATGGTTTGCAGCGTTTACAAGTGCTTAAACATGCTTATGAGCAGCAACCAGAGCCGGCCACAGGCGTATATTGTTTATCTAAACCGATATATGCGGCGAATAAGCTCAGTTGTAAGAGGCAAAGGGGATTTGCAATGTGTGACTTAACATACGAGCAGGGCTTGTCGGAATACGATCACTTGGTATTTATGGCAACGGAGGGGCTTGCTAATGTCAGCGGCAAGCACATGACTTTGAGCCCCACCAGCACTTACAATACGCTGATACATGAGCTTATGCACTTTAGCGGCTTTGAAGATGAATACCCAATACCAGCCCAAAAAGCAAAATGGCTTTGTGCGACTTCAGGGCAAAAGGCACCAAATCTTTACGTTGGTGACCAAGCACCGAGCAATTGGGTACCGAGTCGCACTTGCGAGTTAGGTAAACTTTCCTCATATAAACCCTCGAATAGTCACTCTTTGCTGGAATATCAATCAATTAAGTTAGATGAAAATTACCGTAAAAGGTGGTTAACAGTACTGAATTCAGGACCCTTAGAAGATAAAATAGCAGTTAATTCGGCTGAATAGTTTTGAACTTATTCTGAATAGTTTGTTAAGGTTGGCTAAAATAGCATCAGCTAGAAAGTGAAACCCTAGACAACTCAAACACTAATCAAGTATAACAGGGTTCATGTACGTGTGGTTAATGTGTACTGATCGCTCCAACTTGGAAGGGAGATTGTCACATTAATCTAAACGAGCCATAACGACGCAAATAAAAGGTTTCATCTATGACTTTATTTTGGATACCCTTGCTATCCTTAATTGGCAGTTTTATCTCTGCATTTACGGGAAAGCTTTCTCGTAATCAGTCGACTGCTATAACCTTAGTAGCGCCAGCAGTGGCAATTTTACTTGCTGTTGATCTCGCCCCTGCCGTTTTCGCAGGAGAGACTATTCGGTACACATTTGAATGGGTCCCGCTTCTAGATATTAACATCGCGTTTAGACTGGATGGTCTTGCGTTGCTGTTCGTTTTCATGATCTTGGGCATTGGTATGCTGGTTATCTTCTATGCCAGATACTACCTGAGCCCCAATGATTCCATGCCTAAACTTTATGCTTACTTAATGCTCTTTATGACCGCTATGCTTGGTATTGTTATGTCTAATAACGTATTACAGCTGTGGTTATTCTGGGAGCTTACCAGCATTAGTTCATTTTTACTTATTAGCTATTGGTGGCATAAGTCAGAGGCCCGCAAAGGGGCGAAAATGGCACTTGCTATCACCGGTGGTGGCGGCTTAGCACTGCTCGCTGGCTTGATGTTGATAGGAGATATTGTAGGCAGTTATAACCTGGATGTGATTTTATCGAGTCGTGAGCTTATTCAATCCCACGCATTATATGAAGTGGCGTTAATCCTTGTGCTACTTGGCGCATTTACCAAGTCCGCGCAATTTCCATTCCATTTCTGGTTACCGCACGCGATGGCTGCACCAACGCCTGTAAGTGCGTACTTACACTCTGCGACTATGGTGAAAGCTGGAATATTCTTACTGGCGCGCTTTTATCCTGCGCTGGCGGGTACAGAGCTGTGGTTTATCCTCGTTGGCCTAACTGGCTTAGCGACATTGCTCGTTGGTGCCTATATCGCGTTATTTAAACATGATCTAAAAGGTCTACTGGCGTTTTCGACGATCAGCCATTTAGGCCTTATTACTTTATTACTTGGTCTGGATACTGAGCTTGCAACTGTTGCGGCGGTTTTCCATATTATTAACCACGCAACGTTTAAGGCCTCTTTATTCATGGCGACGGGGATCATCGACCATGAAACGGGCACTCGTGATATGCGTAAACTTAACGGTATGTGGCGTTTTATGCCCTATACCGCAACGCTTGCGATGGTTGCCGCTTCTGCGATGGCTGGGGTGCCGCTACTTAATGGTTTCTTGTCTAAAGAAATGTTCTTTGCCGAGACGCTACACCAGCAACTTCTGGGCTCTATGTCGTGGTTGATTCCAATTTTGGCGACAATCGCCGGTGCATTCTCTGTTGCGTATTCGGCGCGATTTATTCATGACGTATTCTTCAACGGAGATCCAATTGATTTACCCAAGGAGCCACATGAAGCGCCACGCTATATGCGTTTTCCAATCGAAATCTTGGTCGCTTTATGTTTGATAGTCGGCATGTTCCCTAACTTTATCGTTGATGGCATGTTAAAAACAGCATCAAGTGCGGTATTAGGAGAGGCTGCGCCAACCTTTGAGGTTGCTATTTGGCATGGCTTTAACTTACCACTGCTTATGAGTGGCCTTGCGGTATGTGGTGGTTTATTAATTTATACTCAGCGCAAATACCTATTCCAATTCCAAGCTTCATTACCACCAATGAACGCTAAGAAAACGTTTGAACGCACTATGTACAACATAGTGTCTTGGAGTCGCGCGCGCGTAAACGCAATAGAAAATGGCTCGTTACAGCGTTATCTGATGCTGATGTTTATCGTTGTGCTGGTGAGTGCAGGCTGGCCATTGTTTGAAATGTCACAGTTAGTGGGTAATTTAGAGCCGACGCCAATTGACGTACATAACGGTATTGGAGCTGGTTTATTAATGATTGGAGCGATTGGCACGGTTATCTGGCATCGTACTCGTATGGTTGCACTGCTGATGATTTCGGTTGTTGGTCTCATGGTGTCGGTTGCCTTTACGCGCTTCTCAGCACCTGATCTAGCGCTTACTCAGTTAACGGTAGAAGTAGTAACCATTATCCTGTTGATGCTTGCGTTATTCTTCTTACCGCAAAGAACGCCGAAGGAGTCTAGTTCTATCCGCGTACTCCGTGATATGGGTATTGCTTCAGCAATTGGTGTGATCATCGGAAGTATCAGTTACGCCTTGATCACAAGGCCATTGGATAGTATTTCTGAGTTCTTTATTGCAAACGCCAAAGTTGGCGGTGGCGGGACCAATGTCGTTAACGTTATCTTAGTGGATTTCCGTGGTTTTGATACGCTAGGTGAAATTACCGTGCTGGGAATTGCGGCGCTCGGTATTTATAAGTTGCTGATCAACTTACCACTATTTATGCCAGGTAGTGACAGTGAAGGCAGACCTTGGGCAAAAGAGAGATATCCGTTACTGCTGGCAAGTATTTCACAAAGCTTATTGCCTTTGGCATTGCTGGTTTCGGTTTATATTTTCTTGCGCGGCCACAATCTACCGGGTGGTGGATTTATCGCGGGCCTAATCACGGCGATAGCCTTTATTTTACAATACATTGCTCATGGTTCGAATTGGATTGCAGAGCGCTTTGATGTCAATTACCGCAAGATTATCGCAACGGGTATCGCTATTTCTCTAGCAACCGGTGTGGGAAGTTGGTTCTTTGGCAAACCATTCTTAACCTCATGGTTTGATTATTTTGATATCCCATTGGTAGGTAAAACTGAGTTGGCAAGTGCCATCGCATTCGACCTTGGTGTTTATATCACCGTGGTAGGTGCAACGCTGATGATTTTGGCGAGCCTAGGTAAAGTAACGGCAAATGCGCCCAAAGAAGAGGTGAATATTTAATGGAATTGCTTTATGCATCGTGCGTGGGCTTGCTAGTAGCCTGTGGCGTATTTTTGATTCTACGAGCAAGAACGTTCCCAGTTGTTCTTGGTTTAACTATGTTGTCTTATGCGGTCAACTTGTTTTTGTTCGCATCGGGTAGATTGACCTTAAACAAAGCAGCAGTGCTTGGTTATAGCAGTGAGTATGCAGATCCACTGCCGCAAGCCTTGGTATTGACGGCAATTGTTATCGGGTTCGCAATGACGGCATTTGTCGTGATCTTAGCTATTCGCGGTCGTTCTGATTTGGGTAATGACCATGTAAATGGCATTGTTCCTGACAAAAAGGGTAAAGCATGATCCAACATTTGACTTCTTTACCTATTTTATTACCTATGTTGGCAGGGGTGATCCTGCTGATGCCACCGTGTGGTAAAAACCTAGCGATTAGGCGTAAAGTTTCAGTACTTATGTCGCTGATCACGTTTGCAGTTTGTGCCTCACTTTTACTACATGTTCAGCAGTCTGGCATTCAGGTTTATGCGATTGGTAACTGGCAAGCACCGTTTGGTATTGTGTTAGTTGCTGATCAACTTTCTACTCTGTTAGTCAGCTTAACCGCGTTGTTGTGTTTTGTGTGTTCGCTGTATAGCTGTGCCGGAGACGACGAACGAGGAAGTTTCTTCCATCCGTTACTGCACTTTTTGGTGATGGGGGTAAACGGCGCTTTCTTAACTGGTGACGCGTTCAACTTATTTGTATTTTTTGAGATTTTGTTGATAGCGTCTTATGCGCTGTTAATGCATGGTGGTGATAAGCACAATACCCGTGCTTCACTGCAATACGTGATCCTAAATCTAGTGGGTTCGTCGGTATTTTTGATTGCATTAGGTATCTTGTACGGTGTGCTTGGTACTCTGAACATGGCGGATATGGCATATAAGATCACCTTCTTACAAGGAGATGATGTTTATCTTGCTAAGATTGGCGGCTTGTTATTATTGGTTGTATTTGCGCTAAAAGGCGCCTTGCTACCGCTTCATCTATGGCTGCCAAACACCTATGCAACCGCGTTACCTGTTGTTGCGGCTTTATTCGCAATCATGACTAAAGTGGGTGTGTATTCCATGATGCGCGTGTATACACTGATTTTTGGCGATCAAGCTGGTGAATTAAGTCATATGGCACAAGAGTGGCTATGGTGGCTCGCTCTGGCGACTATCGTCATAGGTGGGATCGGCGTACTTGCTAGTCAAGATTTGCGTAAGCTGTCTGCAAATTTAGTGGTGGTGTCAGTTGGTACCCTAGTGGCATTAGTCGCCGTACAAACGGTAAATAGCAGCGCTGCAGCCATTTACTATTTAGTGCACTCGACATTAGTGTCTGCTGCTTTGTTCTTACTTGCTGATTTAGTGGGGAAACAAAGGGGTAAAGTTGCTGACAGGATCACCGCGGGTCGCCCAGTAGTTCAACCTATGTTACTAGGCATCATGTTTGCGATTGCGGCAATCACTGTGATTGGTATGCCGCCGCTATCAGGCTTTATTGGCAAAGTATGGATCTTAAAGTCGACCATCGAGTCGAGCCACACATACTGGTTTTGGGCGGTGTATTTACTAGTAAGCTTAGCGGTATTAGTCAGTGTCTCAAAAGCAGGTAGCACTGTGTTTTGGCATCATACGGGTAAAGTCGATACACAATCGGCAGAAAAAGCGCATCCTGCCCAAATTATCGCAATTCTTACTTTGATAACTTGTGCGCCGTTAATGGTGATTTTTGCCGGTCCATTGACTGATTACGCATTGTCGGCAGCCGACTCTTTACACGACTTTTCTAGCATGACGAATGCTGTGTTAAAAGGAGCGAAATAGATGCGTTTAGAAGCAAGGTTTAAATGGCTACCAACTCCATTTCGCAGCTTACTGCTATTTACTGTGTGGTTATTGCTGAATAATAGTGTGTCAGCTGGGCATATTATTCTCGCGACTATTCTAGCGATTGTGATCCCGCTGATTACCTATCGGTTTAGAACTAAGCAACCACTGATCATTAAGCCATGGCGTGCGTTTACTCATTTGCTGTTGGTGCTTTACGATATCATCACCGCCAACGTTGAGGTTGCGATAAAGATCTTAGGACCAACGAAGAAATTACGCCCCGGTTTCGTGTTGGTGCCGCTCGATATAGATCAAGCTATGCCAATTACTATTTTAGCCAGCACGGTATCTTTAACTCCTGGCACCGTAAGTGCTGAGGTATACCCTTGGCCTGAGTCTGTAAAAAGTGGCGAAAAACCAGAACGTAAATACTTACTGATCCATGTGTTAGATCTTACGGATGAGCAAGCATTGATTGATACGGTTAAATCTCGTTATGAAGCGCCATTGAAGGAGATTTTTGAATGCTAGAAACTGTAATTCTGATTGTCTTTGCGATGATTGGTGTATCGCTTTTGCTAAACCTGTGGCGTTTGGTTGTTGGGCCTTCAATTCCAGATAGAATTTTAGCGCTCGATACCATGTATATAAATACCATTGCGCTTATTATTCTGTACGGAATGAGTATGGGAACGGCATTGTACTTTGAAGCCGCATTATTAATAGCAATGCTTGGCTTTGTAAGTACGGTCGCGGTATGTAAGTATTTGCTGCGCGGCGACATCATAGAATAGGAGAGCGATATGTCAGAATGGATAATTTCCATTTTATTACTGTTAGGTGGTGCGTTTGTATTGATAGGCTCTATTGGTCTTGTGAAAATGCCTGACTTTTTTATGCGTCTCCATGGCCCTACAAAAGCCACAACGCTTGGAATGGCGTGCTTATTGACCTCGGCAATGGTGTATTTCAGTACCACGACTGATGGCGTGAGTGTAAAGGAAATCTTGATTTCAATATTTTTGCTGCTCACCGCTCCCATCTCTGGATATATGCTGATTAAGTCAGCAATACATCACCGCTTGCCAAGTAATGAAAAGACGACTGGCAAAGACAAGATAAAAAAATAGTGCTTCGGCGCTATTTTTTTATCCATCACTTTATAATTTATTCCTCAAAATACACCGCCTAAGCATCATAAATTTCAGTACGTTATTAAATTTTTTGCTACAGTTAAAAAAGACTTCATAGTCGCCGATAAAAATAGGGGTCACTCGTTTTATCAAGTTGATGATGAACGTGCAGTGCAATTTGTTTGCATACTAAGTCTAAAAACTGGGAATGTTATGAAACAAGCTTCGATTAAAAACAAACTCTTATTCTTTGTAACAGCATTAGTAACGAGTTTGGTTGTTATATTAGTGACAACAATGTGGTTTCACCTTGCAGCGGAAAATACCAAGCAAAGTGAAGGGGTCCAACAAGCGATTTATGATGAAATATCCCAAGGCCTTATCGCTAAAGGCAACCAATATGGGCAACGTGTGGCTGGCTTTATCAATGAAGCCTATCGTGTTCCTTATACTTTGGCGGGTGTACTATCTCATACCGCCACACAGGATCCTCTGAGCCGTGAACAAGTACAAGAAATTGTCAATGGTGCGCTAAAGCAAAATCGCTTTGTGTCTTCTATGTATGCACAGTTTGAACCGAATGGTTACGATGGCAATGATGCCAGTAATCAAGGTGGTTCGAGTCACTCTGTGCCGGGCGCTGGTACCTTAGAGCTCTACTTCACTCAAGAAGCCAATGGTCCGATGCAACAAAAAGTTGAGTCGGCAGAAGAAAAATATGCCGATGCAATCAATGAATTTGGCCTACGAGAAGCCGAGTGGTATCTGTGCGCAAAAGATAAAATAGCGCCTTGTATCATGGAGCCCTATTTATATGAAATTTCTCCGGGCAACAAAATGCTGATGACCTCATTGACCACGCCAGTCGTGGTCAATCGTCAATTTAGAGGCTTAGTGGGCGTGGATGTAAATTTGCCGATTTTTCAAACTATGGTCGACGAGCTCTCAAACTCGCTTTACTCAGGAGCCGCTAAGGTAACCTTGTTAAGTGAGCTGGGTCTTGTTGTGGGTTCTAGTCACTACAAGAATTTAGCCCGCCCACTTGCTGAGTCGACAAAGTCAGATAGGGCTGAGGTGTTAAAATCGCTGCACACAGGTTCAGGGATTAAAGAGCTTGGTGAAGATTTAGTCGTAGCAGTACCTATCAACATTGCGTTACCAAACACCACTTGGTCTCTGGTAATCGAACTGCCTAAGGCAATTGCACTGAGTTCTGCTACAACGCTGCAAAGTCAGCTGGAGGAGTCGACAAACTCCGTTGGTCGCTGGATGCTTATTATCGGTATTGTTATTGCTGTTATTGGCATTGCCATTGCGGTGGTATTAGTGAACACAATTATCGGGCCGCTTACGCATATTCAGGAGCGGGTAGAGAACTTAGCTTCTAGCGAAGGCGATTTAACGCATGAGCTAGAAGTGAGTCATCATGCTGAGTTGATTGCCTTGGCGCATGGCTTTAACCGCTTTACTGATAAACTACGAAAGATGATTGATGACCTCAAAGGTCTTGCTGAATCTTCCTATGAGCAGTCGCATCGAACAACAGAAGCCGCGATAAACATCAAAAACAAAGTCGCTAATCAGCATTTGGAAATAGATAGCGTAGTTACTGCAATTAACGAACTTAGTGCAACCGCTTCAGAGGTGGCTCGGGCGTCGGAAAAAGCGGCTGCAAGTACGAATCAGGCCGCTGATCAAGTTCAGCAAAGCGAACAAAGTATCATTAAAACAACTGAAACGGTGCAATCAATGGCGGATCAAGTTATTGATGCAAAACAAGCGGTCGTGAAGGTATCTGAGCGCAGTGATGATATTTCCAAAATACTAGAAGTGATCAGAGCCATTGCAGAGCAAACTAACTTACTGGCCTTAAACGCAGCAATTGAAGCGGCAAGGGCGGGGGAGCAAGGACGTGGTTTTGCGGTTGTTGCCGACGAAGTTCGAGCTTTGGCGTCAAAAACGCAGGCCTCGACGGACGACATTAGTAAACTAATAGACAACCTACAGAGTGAGGTCGCGAATTCAGGTCGGATCATTGAGAGCTCTGTGCAGTTAGGTGAAGATGCAGTAAGTTATTGCCAAGAATCGGCTAGGTTAATGAGTACGTTAGTTGCTGAGTTGACAAGCATTTCTAATGAAGTAACACAAATTGCGACGGCTGCGGAAGAGCAAAGCATGGTTACCGAAGAAATTAATACAAATACAACGGGCATTTCAGATGCCGCTGCTGAGCTTTCGAAGTTCGCAGATGAAGTTGAACAAGCGGCCAGTTCAATGACGCTGATAGTCGAACAAAAACACAAGCAACTTAATTTATTAAGAACGTAAGTTTGTTGGTTTGCAAAGAGACTGGAGACAGTCTCTTTGCAGCTATGGCGTTTTTCGTCAAAATTCACTATGATAACTGTATCTATATACAGTTAAGCTAATCATGAAACTCTATATCGCAGAAAAACCCTCTTTAGGTCGAGCAATCGCCGATGTCTTGCCAAAACCACATAAAAAACAAGATGGTTATATAGAAGTTGCGAATGGTGATGTGGTTTCTTGGTGTATAGGTCACCTGTTGGAACAAGCAGAACCTGAAGACTACGACGCCAAATACAAAAAATGGCAGTTCCATGATCTACCAATTGTGCCGACTCAATGGCAGTTCAAGGCAAAGCCAAAAACAAAAAAGCAGCTTAGCACTTTAAAAAAGTTACTCACAAAAGCCGATGAAATCTACCATGCTGGAGATCCTGATAGAGAAGGGCAATTGCTCGTGGACGAAGTATTTCAATTCGTAAATTTGCCAGAGCGGAAAAGAGCAACGATCCGACGTTTGTTGATCAGTGATTTAAACCCTCAAGCGGTGAAAAAGGCTTTGGCTTCGACACGTTCTAATCAAGAATTTGTTCCTTTAAGTGTATCTGCACTTGCAAGAGCTAGAGCGGATTGGCTATTTGGGATGAATTTAACCAGAGCATTTACGTTGGCCGGGCAAAAAGCGGGAGTGAATACCGTTTTGTCGGTTGGCAGAGTGCAAACTCCGGTACTTGGTTTGGTTGTTAGGAGAGATTTAGAAATAGAGAACTTTGTATCTAAACCATTTTATGAGGTGATTGCACATATCAATAAACCAAATTGGGGAGTTTTTGAAGCTAAGTGGGTACCAAGCGAAGCATGTAAGCCCTATATGGACGAAGATGGGCGTGTTCTGGTTAAAGCCTTAGCCGAAAACGTTGCGGATCGGATCAGTCAAAAGCAAGCAACAATAAATAAGGTTGAAACGAAACCAAAAAAGATAAACCCGCCGTTACCCTATAACCTTTCTTCTTTACAGATTGACGCAAATAAGCGCTACGGTTTATCAGCTCAGCAAGTGTTGGATATTTGTCAGGCACTCTATGAGAAACATAAACTGATCACTTACCCTAGATCAGATAACCGTTATCTACCACAAGAACACTTTGTTGAAAGAGAGCAAGTCATTGCGGCTGCTAATCACAATCAGGGAATAGACAGTAAGTTTATTAAGTTAGCTGATATGAATCTAAAAGGAGCGTGTTGGAATGATAAAAAGGTAGAAGCGCATCACGCCATCATTCCAACCACTAAAAAGCTCCGCAGTGCTCAGCTTGGGCATAGAGAGTTGCAGGTCTATCAACTTATCTCTGTACAGTACCTTGCGCAATTCTTTCATCCCTACCGCTACAACGAAACTAAAGTGGAGTTGGAGATTAGTGGTGGTCAATTCAAAGCACAAGCGAAGCAAATAACAGATCAAGGATTCAAGATACTGTTTAAAGGTCATGAGATAGAAAAAGAAAGCCTATTGCCGAAGTTACAGGTGGGAGAGCAACTTTTATGCGAGAAAGGTGAAGTTAAAGAAAAGCAAACCCAGCCGCCAAAGCATTACACTGAAGCCACCTTATTAGGTGCAATGACAGGTATTGCACGGTTTGTTTCCGATCAATCTATCAAAAAGGTATTGAAAGACACTGACGGGCTTGGCACTGAAGCGACGCGGGCCGGAATTATTGAGCTTTTGTTTAGACGGCAGTTTCTTAGACGAGAAGGTAAGACGATTTATTCTACGGCGCTGGGAAAAGCATTTATTCAAACCCTACCTGAGTCACTTTCATTACCAGACAGAACTGCGCTCTGGGAGTCATTGCTCGGAAAGATCGCCAATAAGGAAACGTCGTATAATCAATTTATGCAACCGCTTTGTGATGAGTTAGGTGGATTTATTGACAGCGCTCAGTCTATCAATACGAATGCACTGAAAGGTGTTCCTGTACCTGCATTTAAAAAACGTGGGGCAAGAAAGGGGAAATTTACCCGAAAGAGAAAGCCAAGCTCTGCATAATTGTTTTCTTGGCTTGGTTGTAAATTCAGATAGTGTCACTATATCAACCATATTAATTACTCAGACAGAAAATAGAATATGAGCAATAAAATCCAACTAACCCCTGAAAACATTCAGCAAGTAATAACCGATCCAAATCCAGAGAAAGTGTTATTGCTGACCTTTTATAGCAATCAAAATCCTGAATGTGTTCAGCAAGACCAAATATTGGAGAGGATAGCGGCAGCTTATAGTGAGCATATAACCGTAGGCGTTATTGATTGTGATGTCCAACAAGCTCTGGCATCTCAACTCGCTCAGCAAATTGGTTTACAAGCTTTGCCAACGATTGTGATTTTAAAAGGTGGTGCGCCAGTAGATATGCTGGCAGGGGCAAAAACAGAAGAAGAAATTAAAGAAGCTTTGTCTGAGCATTTACCATCACCTGAAGTTATTTTACTTGATCAAGCGAAGCAGTTCCTCGCAAGCGGTGACCTAAATAATGCCTTTGGTTATGCGAAAAAGGCATACGACATTGACAGTAGTAACACTCGGGTTAAGTTGGTGTTTGCGGATATCTGTATGCAAATTCAAAAATTTGATGAAGCTCAAGCGTTATTAGATTCTATAAATGAAGAACAGCGAGACCCGTATTACCACAATTTAGTCGCTAAATTGGCGCAAGCTGCGGCTGCACAAGATTCACCAGAGGTAAAGCGTCTAGAGCAAGCGGTGGAAGCTGAGTCTGATTCATTAGACTTACGTTGTCAGTTAGCTCAAGCTCAGTTAGATGTGGGTAAAAAAGAAGAAGCATTGGCAAGCCTACTTATGGTGCTTAAGAAAGATATGAACTACGGTGAAGCCAAAAAGGGATTTTTAGATATTATTGCTTCGCTTCCTGATGGCGATAGTGTTGCTTCAGCATATCGACGAAAGCTATATAGTCTTCTTTACTAAAAGAATTGATAGTTGAATACCAAGATGCAGGTGAAAATTTCTTCAACTGTATCTTGCATCCTCCCAAATTTGATCAATACTTATGATCCCTTCGCGAAAACTGGTGACAGTTTTATGAAGAAAATATTGCATTAATGTGGTTTTTAAGCGGTTTTGTGTGTTTTCTGTTCGAACGAACCTTTTTTATAAGTTTTAATGAAAAAAGGGGTTGCACTAAAATCGGATCTCCCTATAATGCGCATCCACCGACACGGGGAGCAACGCTGAAAAGCAATAAGTCAACGAGTCGGTAGTCGAGTAAAACTTAGCTTTGAAAACTTAAGAGAAAACTTCTCAAGAAATTCAAAATTAAGTGTTGACAAAAAATCGGGAATGCTTAGAATGCACATCCCTCGAAACAACGAAATGTTTCGAAATGTTCTTTAAAAATATGAAGCAATCATCTGTGTGGGCACT